>CALGRZ010000047.1 GCA_937880705.1 uncultured Alistipes sp. | reverse complement strand
GGGTCTCTCCTGGGGCATAGTGCATACTATCGAGCCGTAGTAGTAGTGGTCGTCGCTGGGGGTCATGCCGTTGGCCATCTGCTCATGGTCGATGATGCCCTGCGACACGAAGTTGGACCATACCTGCGCGGTGCCGGTCTTGCAGCCAAAGGGTATGGGCAGGTCGCGAAACTTGGTGCCCGTGCGTAGGGATGCTGCGGCAAGGCAGGTGTCGAGCAATGCCAATGTCTTCTTCGAGCACATACGATTATTGAGCGTAACCACGGGTGGGCGCTCAACCACTTTGCCATCGCGCTCGATACGATCCACGAGGCGTGGTGCGACCATGCGTCCGTCGTTAGCCACGCCGTTGTAGAAGGTGATCATGTGGATTGGTGGCACCTCCACCTCGTAGCCGTAGGCTAAGCGCGGGAGGCGCGAGGCTGTGCTGCCATCGGTGTTCCACTCCGTGGTTCCGGCCATCTTCATCTGCCCCTTAGGCTCGCCATACTCCGCGAGGCCCACGTCGCTGGTGAAGCCGAGCTTGGCGAGATAGTTGGTATACTTCGCAGGGTCGGAGCCTGTATATTTGCAGGTTATGGTGTCGTTCTGCTCCTGAGCGGTGTTACGGAAGACGCCCGAAGGAATCATAAGCTCGTAGTTGGCCAAGGCCTCCCACTCGGCGCGTAGCTCATACTTACGGCGGTTGAGCGTATCCTTCACAAAGTGGAAGTCGACATTCGTGGTGTCGCCATTTATCATCTTTCGCAGTACGATATTTGCCGAGTCGAACTTCGTGAGCGGGTAGTCGAACGCAAACTTGATATGCTTATCCTTGTTTAGCTCGCCTGAGCTATCCATCGTAACCTTGAAGGGGTTTTCGGGCTTAGGCTCCTCGTAGGGCAAGCCAGCCTTCTCGGCCTTTTCGCGCTCCTTCTCCTCCTTCTCGCGCTTCTCCCTATCGGCCTTCGACTCGGTGTACACCCACGCCAAGCGTAGCTTATCCGAGGTCTCGACAAGGTTGTTGATAGAGTCGTGCTTGAAGTAGGTGATTGTGCCCTTGATGGTGTCGGGAAGCTCCTCGGCAGGCATATCGAACCACAAAGCTACGGTATCCTTGCCTACGCTCTGTGGGTCGTAGATAACGCGCTCCGTGGGTATAGAGTCAAACTCCAATTTTACAACTTCGGGGTTCTCGGAGCCGAAATAGAGCATCGCCTTGTGGCGTGTGGGGCGCTCCTGAGCACTCAGTGTCTGGCGCATAAAGCGGCGATCCATAAACATACGGAAGTAGGTCTGCGCCTCGGCTGAGGGGTAGTGGCGCAACGAGTCGAACCAGATGGTGAAACCGGGCATACGGCTGGGGTTGCATACCGAGTCGAGGAAGCCAATCTGGTCTACCGAAGGCTCATACTCCATATTGCCGTTGGTGTCCTCGAAGGCGTAGACACGGTAGTCGATAGGCTTGAGGTTCTGCGCGATGAAGATGCCGTTCTTCTCGGCACGCGCGATAACCGCAGGCTTATACTTAAACATCGTAGAGTCCCACTCCTCAGGCTTCTCGACAGAGTCGGCAGGGAAGAAGAAGATAAACGACTTGCTTACCGAGTCGGCCTTATACGAATCGGCAGTGTAGCCCGACATATACATCGAGTCAACCTCCTTGCCCGTAGAGAATACATAGCGCATAGAGTGCAAGGGGTTGCCCTCGTTGTTGTCGAGAATCGAAGAGCCGAAGTTGATGGCGTAGGTGGTGTTCGGCTTCAAGGTATCCTTGATAGTTACGACGATGCCACGGCCACGCCTGATGACCGAGGGTTTCTTCTTCATCGCAGGCGAGGTAAAGAGCTCCTTCTGCTGGTCCTTAATCTGCACATACTCGTCAAATTCGATGTAAATCTTCGGTGGGTGCAGCGTATCTACCTCGGTGGTGAAGTTATTGGGGTTCATCAAGACGATTACGGGCGGTATGGTATCTTTCGGGCCACCCGTGGGTGTCATTGTCGAGGCACACTTGGTGAATAGTGCCGCTGCAAAGAGCAGAACTATCACGGCCGAGAGTGCCGATGTTATCTTATGCGCAAAGTTTCGTTTCATTACTCTACTTGTCTCTTTTCGGTCGTTGCACCGCTTGTCGCAGACTCGCTCTCCTCTTCGTAGAAGGGGTTAATCATATCCCAGCCATTTGCCGTGCCCGACTTACGCCAAGCATACATATGAAGCTGTATTGGTAGCTCAGGGAGGTTGATGGGGGTGTCGTACTGGCGGTAGGCATAGAGCCTGTTTGCCTTGTCGACAACCACAATAAAGGTGCTCTCGGCCCACAACTCCAAAGTTACCTGATACTCCGCTTCAGGGTCGAAATCGCCAATCTCGTCAGGCTCTGTTAGCTGCTCTGCAGGGCGCTCGGTGTTGGTGACACGCTTGGCGAGGGCATCCTCCCAAGAATTTACCTTCCACTTCGAGCCCTTCTTTACCCAAAAGGCGTAGCTCTCAAGGTCGGTGGCGGGAACAATATCGCTATCCGCTGTCTCTTGCGAGTATACGGCAATACGCATCAGCGTGCCCTGCTTCTCATCTTTGAAGCAGGCCACCGCTGTGATGGCAATCAGCACAATGGCTAAATATCTTAATTTTTTCATAATTCGTTTTTAGTCAGCATCTCAAGCATCTTGCGGGGCGTATGCTCCAATGCGGGGTGTTCTCTGTCGGGTGCAATCTCGACAAGTGGGCGTAAAGCATACTCCCTTTCGGCAAGGAAGTGATAAGGTATCGTAAGCCTCTCATCATTAAACGATAGGTCGCCATAAAAAATTATGTCGATATCGATAGGTCGTGAAGCATACCTCTCGCCCATTCGCTGCTGCACCTCACGCTCTACGGCTCTATCTCGTCCCAGCTCCGCCTCGATAAGGTTGATGCGGCGCAACACCTCGTAGGCATCCTCCTCGGTAAGAAACTCTGCCGCACGGTTTACAAACTCACTCTCTGCCGTAAAGCCGTAAGGCTCGCTACGATACTCCGCCGAGAGCCTTTGCATTGTCCCGACCTCCTCCTCCGAGCGCCTTATGGCACGCTCGACAAGCTCCGAGGCGTTGGTGGCATTTGAGCCAAAGAGCAGAACAACGCTTAACATCACTGCAAGCGGTTTATCATCTTCGACACGGCGAGTGCGAAGTGGGTGAATACTATGCGTGGTGCGCCATTCTGGGCTATCTGCAACATCGCACGCTCAATCTCCGAGATTAGCGCCTCGATATTCTGGTTGCCGATAAATGGTGCAAACTTTGCGCAGAACTCTGCCTCCTCGCCCCAGAGATAGCTAATCTTGCCAAGACCTGCGTGGAGCATATAGCTCTCGCGCAAGAGGCGCACGCTATGTAGGAAGAATTGGCGCTGGCCCTCGCGTGTGAGGGCTGTCATATCGTCTGCCCACTCAAAGAGCTCAAGGTGCTTGTCGTTGTACGACAGGCGCATAAGGCGTGTGAAGAGCTCGAAGCACTGGTGGCGCATCTCGTCACTCTCGCCACGCATCAGCTCGCCAAGCTCCAAGAGTGAGCCACCGGCTAAGCGTGCCATATTGAGTGCCTCTTCGGGGCTCTTGCCCTCGGCGATTGCAACCTCGCGGAGTGTCGCCACATCGATGCGGGGAACGCTCACCTCTTGGGTCCGCGATATGATGGTCTGCAAAAGTAGCTCAGGGCGCTCCGAAACCAAGATAAAGAGGGTCTTCTCCCACGGCTCCTCCAAGATTTTGAGAATCTTGTTTGCCGCCTCCTGATTCATCGCCTCCGGAAGCCATATAATCATCGCCTTATACTCCGATGAGTAGCTCTTGAATTGTAGTTTTCGGATAATCTCCTCGGACTCCTTGGCCGTAATAAGACCCTTCATCGTCTTGCCAAGGTCGAGCCTCTCGTACCACTCCTCGGCAGAGAATACACCTCGCTTCTCGTGCCATATCTCGCGCCACTTCTCGATAAAGAGGTCGCTTGTTACCACCTCGCCCGACCTCTTCTCGCGCTTGTTCACGGGGAATACAAAGTGTAGGTCGGGGTGCGCCAAGGCCTCAATCTGTCGGCACGAGGGGCACTCACCACACGAGTCGCCCGCGTGGCGGTTGGGGCAGAAGAGATACTGCACATAGGCCAAAGCAAGGGGCAGAGTGCCATAACCCGCCAAGCCCGTGAAGAGCTGTGCGTGGCTTACGCGCCCTGCATCAATCTGTTGCCTTAGTCGGCGCTTTAGGTCGTCGTGTCCTATGATTTCAGAAAACTTCATCGTCTAAACTTTCCAATTGCAGCCCTCGTAAGAGCCTTAACATCAATCTTCTCGCGCCAAATGGCAAAGCATAGCGCCAAGCCGAAGAGCGCAACATTTATTGCTAACCACCCTCTATGCGACACGATGCCCAAGGCGAACTCCGAGGCGAAGTATATCGCTATGGTAAGCACCACATATTCGGCCATACGCCTTAGGTCGTAGGGTATGGGGTAGTGCTTGCGACAGAGCAGGTAGCTTACCACCACCATCGAGAGCTCAGCGACAAATCGCACCCACGCAGCACCTCGGTAGCCGTACAAAGGGATAAGCACAAAGCTTAGCGCAATCGTTACGCCGAGGCCGAGGAAGGTGATATAGGCAGCATAGCGTGTCTTCTCCTCGCGCTTGTACCAGAACGATAGGTTGAGCCATACGCCCGCCATAACATTCGATGCCAAGACCACAGGGAGGATGCCAATGCCCTCGCGGAAGTCTCGGCCTACAATAAGGGCAAAGAGGTCGCGGAAGAGCACGATACAGAGGAAGATGAGCATCGAGGCCATAATAAAGTACTTCATCGCTGCGGCGTTTGCCTCCTTGAACTCCTCTTTTTTGAATCCTGAGAGGAAGAATGGCTCGGCAGCCAAGCGGTACATCTGCGTAAAGAGGGTCATCACAACGGCAATCTTCACTATCGCACCATAGAGACCCAACTCCGACATCGCCTCTATGGCATCGCCGGGGGTGAGGTACTTGATCATCTGGCGGTCGATAAACTCATTTGCCGTGCCCGCCAAGCCACTGATAAGGAGCGGTAAGGAGTAGACCAATATTCGGCGCATCAGCTTTGGGTCGATGCGAGGCACAATGCGCTCTGTCGAGGGCAGAATGGCGAGTAGGGTGATGATGCTCGAAATGAGGTTGGCTACCAATACCCAGCCTACGCCAAACTCGGTGGCGTAGAGCCCCACGATGCCAAAGCCTATGGCGAGTGCCACATTGAGCAATACATTGAGTGCCTTGAGCACCACGAAGCGCAGTGCTTTGCCCTGCTCACGAAGTCGCGAGAAGGGTATCATAGTCGCCACATCGAACATAATGATGGCGCCAACAATCACAACATATTCGGGGTGTGCCACATAGGCTTCGCCCATAGCCCTTGCAATGGGCATATTGAGCAACCAGACGATGGCGAAGAAGATAACGGCATTGAGAATCGTAACGCCCCAGGTCGAGGCAAATACTTTGCGCTTGCCCTCCGCAACATCGCCACCCTCCTCCTCGGCGCGTGTCGAGAAGCGGAAGTAGCTCGACTCCATACCCATCGACAGCAGCACAAGTGCAAAGGGTATAAGGGCGTAGATGTCGGTTACAATGCCGTATGTAGCTTGGTCAAAGATACGGGTATAGTAGGGTGTCAGCAGATAGTTCAGAAAACGAACAACTATCGTGCTGATGCCATATATCGCAGTCTGTTTAGCAAGCTTCTCTAACATTGTCAATGCTGCGCACTTCGTTTATATATGCGCATATCGCGACAAAGTTAGTATAAAATACTAAAACAGCAAAAAAAAGGTGTGGAATTGGGGTATTTTGTCGCTATTTGTTGAGGTGAGGAGCAAATTGGTCGTGGGGGCAGGGAGAGAGCAGGAAGAGTTCAGTGGGTACTATGGGTATTTTGGGTACTATGGGTATTTTGTATTTTACCCATTATACCCACTATACCCATTTTACCCAGTGTTGTTTTCTCTCTGTTTTTTTAAGACCTTAGGACTTTAGGACCTTAAGACCATTACGAAGTCGAGTATCATATTGTCCTATCGTCTTATTGTCTTATCGTCTTATTTGTCCTAAAAAAATCTCTAACAACTAAAAACTAATAACTAACAACTAAAAACTCACAATCTATCGAGCGAACGCTCGATAATTGTGCAACACTCCTCGATTTCGGCTTCCGAGATGGTGAGTGGTGGTGAGATGCGGAAGGCGGTGTCGCAGTAGAGGAACCAGTCGCTCATAATGCCCTCCTCCTTGAAGATCTCCATCAGCTTATAGAGGTGCTCCGACTCGCCAAGCTCCAATGCCATTAAAAGTCCTGAGCGACGAATCTCCAAGATGCGAGGGTGTCTCTTTAGGCGCTCCTCGAACATTGCGCCCTTATGCTCAACGCTCTCGACAATGTTGTTGTCCATAAGGTAGTTAAGCGCGGCAAGGCCTGCGGCACAACATACGGGGTGGCCACCAAAGGTGGTGATATGGCCGAGGCAGGGGTGATGGGTGAAATCCTCCAATATTGTGCGTTTTGAGGCTACGCCACCAAGGGGCATACCGCCACCAAAGGCCTTTGCCAAGCAGACAATATCGGGCTCGATGCCATACTTTACGGAGGCGAACATTGCGCCTGTGCGACCCATACCTGTCTGTATCTCATCGAAGATAAGCATCGCGCCAACCTCCGTGCAACGGCTACGCAGAGCCTTGAGCCACTCAGGGTTGGGGAGTCGTACTCCCGCCTCGCCCTGCACAACCTCGCACAATACTCCTGCGGTGCGCTCGGTGATAAGGCTGAGATCGTCAAACGAGTTGAAATTGATAGACTTAACATCGGGAAGCAGGGGTCGAAACTCCGACTTCCACTCCTCGCCCTCGGGCTGGCCCATCATACTCATCACGCCATGCGTCGAGCCGTGATAGGCCCTGCGCATCGAGATCATCTCCGTGCGTCCCGTATAACGCTTAGCAAGCTTCAGCGCACCCTCCACAGCCTCGGCTCCCGAGTTAAGGAAATAGACCGAATCAAGGGGATCGGGCAGAGTCTGGGCGAGCAGTCGCGCGAACTCCACCTGCGGGCGCTCGACCATCTCGCCATAGACCATGATGTGCATATAGTCGGCCGCCTGACGCTGCACGGCCTCGACAACGGCGCGGTTGCCATGGCCCACGTTGCTTACGGAGACGCCGGCAACAAGGTCGAAGTATCGCTTGCCCTCGGGGGTGTAGAAGAACGAGCCTTCGGCACGAGCCACCTCGACCAGCATGGGTGAGGGTGAGGTCTGTCCGACATGCTCCAAAAACTGTTTGCGTAGTATCATTGTAGTGTGGCTGAAGGTTACTCGTTGATTGAGAATTTGCCGCTCTGCTCGGCGCGGCGCATTATACCCTCGAAGTCGCGTACCGAGGACAAGGTCCAGCGTGTGAGCAACTTAAGCTGCTCCGACTCGCTGAGCTGCCACCCCGTGACACTTTGGCGTATGCGCTCCGAGAGCATGTATATGAGTATGGCTGCCGAGGCCGAGACGTTGAGGCTCTCGACCATGCCGCACATGGGTATCATCAGAAAGTCGTCGGCAGCCTCGATGACCTCCTCCGAGATGCCGGCATGCTCCGTGCCGAAGACCAGCGCGAACTTACCCTTCGTGACATCGAAGCTCTCGGGTGTGACACTGCAACGGTGTGGCGTGGTGGCTACGATGCGGTAGCCCTCGGCCTTGAGCGTTGCCAGAGCCTCGCGCGTGGTGTCGTGGTGCTCGACGTCGACCCACTTCTGCGTACCACGCACGATATTTACCGAGGGGTCAAACTTGCAACGATCCTCGACCGTGTGTATCTGCTGGATGCCGAAGGCCTCGCAGTGGCGCATGATGGCGCTGGCGTTCTGCGGGTGAAACATATTCTCGGTGAGGATGCGCATATAGTGGGTGCGCTGTGCCACGGTGCGTAGCAGTGTCTGTCGACGCTCCTCCGTGAGAAATTGGGTCATATAGTCCAGTCGCTCGCGCAACCATGCATCGCTGCGATGCTCGGTGCGCAATCTACTTGCGATATTTGTCATCTTCGTCCATTATTTTGAGGTAACTCTCATATCTCGACCACGCCACCTCGCCACGCTTGACGGCCTCCATCACGGCGCAGCCCGGCTCGTGGGTGTGGGTGCAGTTGTAGAAGCGGCAGTCACCCACCAGGCGCATCATCTCGGGGAAGTAGCGTGCCAGCTCCTTGTTGTCGATGTCGATAAGGCCGAAGCCCTTGATGCCCGGCGTGTCGATGATGTAGCCGTTGTCGATGGGGTACATCGTCGAGAAGGTGGTGGTGTGCTTGCCCTTGTGGTGGCTCTCGGAGATCTCGCCGGTGCGTATCTCGATGTCGGGAGCTATGGCACCTATGAGCGTGGACTTGCCTACGCCCGAGTTGCCGGCCACAAGCGTTGTGCGACCCTCGAGCATGGCGCGTATGGTGTCGATGCCCTCGCCCGTGAGCGACGACAGGCGCAGGACCTCGTAGCCGATACTGCGGTATATGGCCGAAAACTCCTCGGCCTCGGTCTCGAACTCACCCTCGAGCGTGTCGGCCTTGCCCAGTATGATGCTGACGGGTATCTTGTAGGCCTCGCACGTTATCAGGAAGCGGTCCACGAACTCGCGTGGCGTGAAGGGCGAGTGGAGCGTTACCAGAAGCAGTGCACGGTCGATGTTGGCACCGATGATGTGCGACTCCTTCGAGAGGTTCGATGCACGACGTATGATATAGTTGCGGCGGGGTAGGATCTCCACTATCGCGTTACTCTGGTCGTCACACTCGACATGAACCTTGTCGCCCACGACCACGGGGTTGGTCGAGCGCACACCCTTGAGGCGCAGACGACCACGGATGCGGCAGTTGAGCACGCCCTCGTCGGTCATCACCTCATACCAGCTACCTGTGGCACTTATCACCGTGCCGATGAAGAGTCTATCCATAGGCCGTTACTCTACCTCCTCTAAAAATATATCGCGACGTATGCCCTTGTCGACCTCCTCCTTGATGTATTGGTCGATATACTTGATTGTCGGTGCTAACTTCACGCCGAGGCGTGCCAAGGGGTAGAACGTGGCCGAGGCCTGAAGGGTCTCATAGTCGACATACTTGTGGTGGAAGAACTCGCGCAGCTGGCCATCGACCTCGCCCGAACTCAACGCCTTGATCTTCTCAACGAGCTGATCCTCACGGCCCTGATACTCGATATATAGCTCGGCGAGCTTCTCCTGACGCACCTCGTTGCCGAGGTTTATGCGGTCAAAGACGGCAAAGAGCGAGGCGGTGACGACCACCATCGTTGCGAGGTTGAGCACTCCGCCCAGCAGGGCATCGATGGCGCGTATGGGTTTCCAGACGATGATCAGGCGCAGGATGGGTGCGACGATCCACACCACCAGCAGACCGCCCGCCACTATGAGGCAGAAGCCGGCAAGATAGGCCTTGCCCGGGTCGTCCATAAAGATGGAGCCCACCTCCGTGGCGTAGCGCGGGGCCAGAAGTATGGCCATGTAGAGGCCTACGAGGTGGCATAACTGTACGACGATGCCTCGGCGCAGACCAAGGATGAAGGCCCACACGGCACATATTGCAACAGCGACATCTATAAACATAGCGTAGGTGTTAGGTTATACGTTGTAAATATTTCGCACGAAGTTAGCAATTTTTTTTGTTTCTTCGTATCTTTGTCCCTATAAAACCGACTTATGAGACTACTTATAACACTTTTGTTCATAATTATCCACGGCGTGGCGATGGCCCAGGAGCCTCTGCGCGAGAGCTATACGCTCAACGACGACTGGCGTTTCTTCTTCTCGGATGAACGCGACAGCGACACGGCCGACTTTATCTCGTTGCCCCACAGCTGGAACAGCGACAGCGAGGCTCAGCGTGGCAGCTACCTGCGCACCACGGCCAACTACATGCGACAGATATACATCCCCGCGGAGTGGAGCAACAAGCGTCTCTTCCTGCGCTTTGGCGGTGTGCAGAGCGTGGCCGATCTATTTGTCAACGGTCGTCACATAGGCGAGCACCGTGGCGGCTACACGGCCTTTACCATGGAGATTACGCACCGCGTTAACTTCGGTGCCAACAATATGATTCTGGTGGTGGTGTCGAACAACCAGCGTAACGACGTGCTGCCCACCTCTACCGACCAGATGCTCTATGGCGGCATCTACCGCGATGTGGAGCTGCTGGTGACCAACAAGCAGATTGTGTCGCCCACCTACTACTCGTCCGACGGAGTCTTTGTCGACCAGTATGAGGTGTCGCCGGAGCGTGCCTCGGGTGTTGTGCGCCTCTACGCCTCGGCACCCGGTGTCGAGCACCTCACGGTAAATATGCGCATCGTGGGCCCCGATGGCTACGAGGTGGTGCACCGTGCGGTGAGGGTCTCGAAGCTCGACCCTGCAAAGAGCATCGACATACCCTACGAGATTGAGTCACCGGTGCTGTGGAGCCCCGACGAGCCTAACCTCTACACCGTCGAGGTGTCGCTGGGCAACCCCTCGGCACTCACCGACAGGGTGGTGGTGACGACGGGTCTGCGCAATATCACAATAAGCGATGATAACAGGCTGTGCATCAATGGCTCGGCAGTCGATGTCAGGGGCGTAAACTATGCCCATGACCGTGGCGGAGTGGGTGCTATTCTGGGGCGCGAGGAGCTGCTCGAGGATCTCGCTACGATGGCCGACATGGGCGTTACGGCAGTGCGCTCGTTGGGTGGCCCCCATGCTGCGGAGCTATACGATGAGTGTGATCGTAGGGGTCTCGTGGCGTGGGTCGACATACCCTTCACCCGAGCCTCGTATGCCCTGGCCGACGTCTGCTATTACCCCACGACGGCACTCCGTGAGAATGGCTTTGAGCAGCTGCGCGAGGTCATCGCACAGAGCTACAACCACCCCTCGGTGGTGATGTGGGGCCTCTTCTCCGAGACGTGGCAGCGTGGTGACGATGTGACGGGCTATATCGGCGAGCTTAACGACCTGGCGCACTCGCTCGATGGCTCGCGTAAGACGGTGGGCTGCAGCGATGCCGATGGAGCGATAAACCTCATCACGGACCTTATCGTCTTCCGCCAGAGCGTGGGTTGGTCAAAGGGCCATCCGTCGGATGTTGCGGTGTGGTGCAGCCAGCTGGGGGGTAACAAGATGTGGAGCCGTTTGCGCTACGGCGTATGCTATGGCGAAGAGGGGTCGCGTAGTCAGCAGGTGGATGAGCTGAAGCGTGCCGAGCGTGGCTCGTTGAGCCTCCCCGAGAGGCGACATACCGAGCTGCATGAGTGTTATTCCGAGATACTCGCCTCGTCGCAGATGTTCTGGGGCCTGTGGCTCAACAATATGTTCGACTACGCCTCGGCGCGTAGGGCCTATGGCCTAAATCAGTCGGGTGTGGTGGAGTTCGACCACCGCACGAAGAAGGATGCCTACTACCTCTACCGTGCCATGTGGAACGGCGAGGAGCCTACGCTATACATCACCGAGCGTCGCTGGGTGGAGCGTCGCGACACGCTGCACCGCGTGACGGTCTACGCCTCGGAGGGTAGCCCCACGCTGCTTGTCGAGGGTGACACGGTGCCTCTGCGCCGTGCAGGTGCCGGCCGCTGGGTTGCCGATACGGTTGTGGTGCACGACCGTGCGGAGCTTGTGGCCATAGATACCCTGCAACGACTGCGCGACACGGCCTCTATCAGAGTCGGCAACCTAAAAGCACGTCGCGCGCCGCGGGGCCTTCGCACATTATAAGATCGTAGATCGAGAGGTTGGGCACAAACTCCATCCTGTCGCCAAATACCTGCATGTAGGGCTCGGCCACAAAGGTCGAGCCTCGCTGTTTTTGGCGCATATCCAGATCCTCGTTTGAGGCTGTGATATATTGCTCCGAGAGGCGTGGTGTGCTGACCTTTAGGATGTTGCACACGCTCTCCAGCGTGGCGAGGTTGAGCTCCGTAAGCCACTCCCAGTGGCGCGAGTAGAGCTCCTCGAAGCGGTGGGCGTAGTGGTCATAATAGGGCGACGAGCGGTAGGCCGACATCATGGCTATGTGGTGCTGGTGCTGCCACCTCTTCGAGTAGTCTATGCGCATCGAGCGCATCGCCTGACGTGGCTTGTTGGCGTGGCACAGCTGCACCGAGAGCTGCATAACGCCGCCCGAGGTGAGTATCTCGGTGCGGTTGCGCTCCGAGCGTTTTACATAGTTCTCGCCGAGGTCTATGACCACATCATCGCCACCCTGCAGGATGGCTGCCCAGTACTCTATCGAGCCGAAGTATGCCGACGGAAGGATTATCATAGCAATCTGTTTTATAGCTGTTTACGACATTCGAGGCATATCCACTCGTTATCCTCTGTGGTCTGCTCCGTGTGGATATCATATCGCTCGGCCGCTTGGCTGATGGCCTCAATGTCTTCGCGCAGGAAGCCGCTTAAGAGCAGCACACCTCCCGCCTTGAGGGCTGCGGCATAGTGCGCCATATCTTGGAGGATGATGTTGCGGTTGATGTTGGCAACGACCATGTCGAAGAGCTCGTCGGGGATGCTCTCCACGGTGCCGAGCACCACGCGCATGCGCTCCGCCACACCATTCAGGTGTGCCGCCTCCGAGGCACTCTCCACCGACCAGGGGTCTATGTCCACGGCCACGGCCGAGGCTGCGCCACACTTGAGTGCCGCCAGCGAGAGTATACCCGTGCCACAGCCAACATCGAGGATGTGGCCCTCGGGTGGTGTGAGGCGCATTATGGCGCGACACATCATGCGCGAGGTGTAGTGGTGGCCCGAGCCGAAGGACATGCGGGGCACCACAACGATATCCTTGACCGACGGGTCGTCGGGCGCAGGGTGGTGGGGTGCGCGGATGACCATGCGTCGGTCGATGTCGACACGGCTGAAGCTCTCCTGCTCCCACGTTGCGTTCCAGTTCTCATCCTCGATGATGTGCTGGCCGATAATCTTGCCACACCCCTCCACGGCATCTGTGGCTGCGAGGCGGTTATCCTCCCACTGCTCCAGTGGCATGTAGGCGTGCAGCACCACCCCCTGCTCGGAGCACTCGCTGTCGAAGCTCTCGAAGGGTAGGTCGGAGAGGTAGGCGGTGGCAATCTCGGCCTGGGTCTCGTCGGCGCAGAGTAGCGCGAAGTCGATGTATTGTCGCATAGGATATATTTACTAAAAATGGTAAAAAGGTACGATAAAATTATATTATGTAAAATATTTTTCGTAACTTTACCACAAAGATAGTAATATTATGGCTCAAAGTGCGAAAAAGTGGGAGGAAATTGCGAGAGACTATCGCAGGTATATACGCCTGGAGAAGCATCTGGCGGAGAATACCGTGGAGGCCTATATGCGTGATTTGGAGGAGTTTGCCCACTACATAATGCGTCAGTTCGACGTGCCACCTTACCGCGTCGAGGCGCAGATGATCGAGCGTTATATGGCCTGGCTCTACGACCGTGGCCGCAGTCGCTCGTCGCAGGCACGTCGCCTAAGCGGCATAAAGAGCTTCTTCAACTTCCTGCTGCTGGGTGACCATATCGAGCAGCTCCCGACCGAGTATATCGAGGCCCCGAAGTCGGGCCGTGTGCTCCCCGACACGCTCACCGTCGAGGAGATAGATGCCATGCTTGCCACGTTCGATATCACAACCTCGAAGGGGTGCCGCGACAGTGCCATTGTCGAGGTGCTCTACTCGTGTGGTCTGCGTGTGTCGGAGCTTACGTCGCTGCGTCTGGAGGATCTCTTCTTTGGCGAGGGCTACATCCGCATTGTGGGTAAGGGCGATAAGCAGCGTCTGGTGCCCATAAGCTCTACAGCGCGCGATAAGATACAGCTATACATGGAGTTCCGCGAGCCGAAGCACCGCTCCGAGACCACCCTCATGCTCAACAACCGTGGTCTGCCCCTCACGCGCGTGATGGTCTTCAACATCATCAAGCAGGCGGCCCGTCAGGCGGGCATCGACAAGCAGATAAGCCCCCATACGCTTCGCCACTCCTTTGCTACGCACATGCTCGAGGGTGGTGCCAACATCCGTCAGGTGCAGGAGCTGCTGGGACACGAGAATATTGTGACAACCGAGATATATACACATCTGGATCGTAAGCACCTCTCGCAGGTCATCGGGGATGCGTTTACGGATCTGGAGCTATAGTTCGAGCCATGAGAAGATACCTATTAACATTAGTCGTCATGCTGGCCATGGCGGTCGCAGCGGTGGCGCAGGAGCGCGAGGTTGCCATAGGCTGTGAGTGGGGTACGCTCTGCGGTACGCTCACCCAGTCGGGCGATGCGACCGACACGGCACTGCTCATCATCGCCGGCTCGGGGCCTACCGACCGCAACGGCAACTCGTCGTTGAACCTGAACACCTACTGCTATATGATGCTTGCCCATGAGCTTGCGAAGTGCGGCTTCGATGTGTTGCGCTACGATAAGCGGGGTGTGGCAGAGAGCCATGCCGAGCAGTCGCATATCGAGGCTGTGGTGCTGGACGACTTTGTTGACGATGCGCTCAAGTGCGTGGATTTCCTGCATAACGAGGGCTACCAACATGTTGTGGTTGTGGGACATAGCGAGGGTGGTAGTATAGCCCTTCAGATGTGCTTGCGCGAGGGTGCCGAGATCGATGGCGTGGTGCTGCTCTGTGCCGCAGGCTACCCCTTGGATGTCATCCTCGGCAGACAGCTCTCGGCACAGCTGATGCCCTCGTATATCGGCCTTATGGTCTCGGCCACAAACATCATTCAGAGCCTTAAGCGTGGCGAGATGGTGCCCGACGAGAGCGTGCCCCACGAGTTGCAGTCGCTCTTTCACAGCTCGGTGCAGCCCTTCCTCATAGACTCCATGCAGGATGACCCTGTGGCACTTATCGCGCAGTGTCCGTGCCCTCAACTCATCATCACGGGAGGTCACGACATACAGATCACGCCCGACAACGGCGAGCGACTCTTGGAGGCATCGCCCACGGCGCGCTGGCGTAACTTCGAGGCTATGACCCATGTGCTGAAGCCCAGCACGACGAAGGATCGCGTGGAGCAGCTGGTGAGCGTCTACACCAATGCGCAACTGCCGCTCGAAGAGGGCCTTGTTGAGGAGATAGCAAACTTTGTAAACGAAACAGTAACAGATAAATAGACTTACGACTATGGGATTTTTTTCAAAACTCTTCGGCGGCAAGACCGTCGCACCTGCCTCGCCCTATGACGAGGTTGAGATCAATGGCCGCAAGTTGCGCCTTACCTTCTTTGCCCACGCCTCGGTAGCCATCGAGTATGAGGGTCGTCACATATATGTTGACCCCGTTGTGGGCCATGCCGACTACGCCTCGCTGCCCAAGGCCGATATGATACTTGTCACACACTCGCACTACGACCACTTCGACATGGCGGCTATCGAGATGTTGCAGAGGGCCGATACACGCATCCTCTGCGATAAGAGCTCGGCCGAGAGCTTCCAGGGCGACTGCTACACCATGCTGCCGGGTGCTGTGGCCGAGCCCTTTGACGATATCCGCGTTGAGGCTGTGGCGGCCTACAACACCTCGGAGCACCAGTTGCAGTTCCACCCCCGCGAGAGGGAGGATTGTGGCTATGTGGTGACACTCGACGGTGCGGTGCGCATATACCTCTCGGGCGATACGGAGCCTACCGATGAGCTGCGTGCGTTGCGCGACATCGACATAGCCTTTATCTGTGTAAATCAGCCATATACGATGACACCCTACGAGGCTGTCGAGGCTGTCGAGGCCATCCGCCCCAAGATCTACTACCCCTACCACTGGGGTCAGGTCGATGAGCCTACCGACGTGGAGGCTCTGGCCGAGCGATTGAAGAGCGTGTGCGATGTTCGTATCAGACCATTGGCATAGCGAGCTGTCACTACAACATCTTGGGCATCGGCTACGGTCGGTGCCCATGCTCGTTGTGCTTCTACCCTTTGTCGCGGGTATATCGCTCGAGCGGTGTGTAGCGTGTCCGATGGTGGTGCTGCTTGTGGTGGCGGTGCTCATGGCATTGTTGGCGTGGCGCACCATAGGGCGTGCTATATCCTACCTCTGTGTGGCCGTAGCACTGCTCGTTGTCGGCATGGCGGTGGCTCGCCTTGGCGAGCGCGACTCGACCATCCCGTATGACCGTACCATAGAGATGGAGATCGTCGTGGAGAGTATGCCCGCACCGCGTGGCGACTACCTTTTCGCCGATGGACGTGTTGTGGGGTGGTGTGACGACGAGTGGCGTGCGGCCGATGAGAGGGTGCAGCTGTGGATCCGTGCCAAGGGTGTGGCGTGGGGCTCGCGCCTTACGGTTGTGGGTAGCCTCCGTGAGCGCATGTCGCGCTACGAGGGTTACAACACCCAGCTTCGTCGGCGCGGTTATGTGGGCGGTGTGAGCATTACGGATATCTCGCTGCTCGACATCGTGCCCGAGGCGCAGCGCGGTCTGCAACGTCGTGCTGTCGAGAGCCTCGGCCGCTATGTCGGGGAGCCGAGGGCCGATGCGGTGGTGGTGGCCATGGTCGCAGGGTCGCGTGCCGGGCTGCCTGACGACCTGCGTGAAGCCTATTCGCGCAGTGGCCTTGCACACCTTATGGCCGTCTCGGGTCTGCACCTCGGCATCGTGGTTATGGCCATCGGCACGCTGCTGCTGCCACTCATACTCCTGCCCTCGGGACACCTGCTGCGCGATGTGTTGGTCATCGTGGGGCTGTGGCTCTTTGCCCTGGCGAGTGGAGCTTCGCCCTCGGTGCTGCGTGCCGCCGTGATGGTCACGGTGCTCTACACCTCCTATGCGCTGTCGTCGCATTATAACTCGCTCAATGCACTCTCTGCCACGGTATTTGTAATGCTGCTTTATAGGGCTAACTACCTATACGACATAAGTTTTCAGCTCTCGGTGCTTGCCGTGATGGGCATCATCCTGTGGGGCGTGCCCATCTGTTCGCGGCTGCTGCACCGTGGCGTGGTGGAGCGGTGGGTGCTCTCGACCATCGTCGTGGGTGTGGTGGCCACGCTGTGGACGCTGCCGCTTATCTCCTCGACGTTTGGCCGTGTGCCCCTTGTGGGCGTTGTGCTCACCCCTGTGGCTATGGTCAGCTCCTATGTGATCATCGGTTGTGGCCTTCTGGCGATGGTCATGCCCGCGCCTCTGCACATCCCCTTCAAGGCGGTTGCCGAGTGGGCCGCCGAGTGGCAGAATATGGTGGTCGAGGGTGCTTGCGCCATCCCCTATGGCTCGGTGGAGTATACCATCTCTCGAGGTGGTGTGGCGATATATTATGGGGTGCTGCTCATAATTACTTTGACGGCGTGGTCGATAAAACGAAAAAAAAGGGTAACTTTGCGTGATGATGATGCGTTATGAGGATATAGAGTTGTTGTGCAGTGAGCCTCTGCTTCAGGCCATCGAGCACAATATCGGGCGCAACCCTGCGGATGTGGCCCTCGATAGGCGTGTGCCCTCGTCACAGCTTGTGGCCACGCAGGTGAAGTACCTGCAACGTGCCCGTCGCAAGCTGCCCAGCCTCTACGAGGCGCGCTGCATCATCCCCCCTCGAGCCTTCGAGCAGTCCTCGAGTGAGGAGTGCGCACGTCGTAAGCCCCTGAGGGGTGATCGTGTGCTGGACTTGACCTGTGGTCTGGGCATCGACAGCATGGCCCTTGCGCGTAACTTTCGCGAGGTGGTGGCCGTGGAGCGCGATGAGGTGCTTGCCGAGGTGGTGCGCCGCAATATGGCTCGCCTTGGCATCGGCAACGTCACGGTCCTGACAGCCTCGGCCGAGGAGTATGTGGCCAAGTGTGACGAGCACTTCGACTGGGTGTATGTCGACCCCGACCGCCGCTCCGACACGGGCCGTAAGCTGGTCTGCATGGAGGATTGCTCGCCCAATGTGTTGAGCCTTATGCCGCGCCTCAGGGAGATATCCAACAGGGTGTGTATCAAGCTGTCGCCCATGTTCGATTGTGACGAGGCGTTCCGCCTGCTCTCACCTGCCGAGGTGGAGGTGGTCTCGCTCGGTGGCGAGTGCAAGGAGATCAACATCCTCACTTCGGCCGCGGACGACAGAGTGCGCACCGTGGCTCTGGGCCTCGGTGAGGCGGAGTTCGAGCGCGAGGCTATGCATGCGGAGCCGTCGCGGTGCAGCTTCGAGGAGGGCAACTGGCGATACTTGGTTGCCCCCGACGTGGCGTTGCAGAAGGGCCGTGTGGCTGTGGCCGCCTTCCGTGATCGGGGTGCCATCTGGAGCAACAACGGCTACGCCCTCTTCGAGCAGTTGCCAGAGGGTGAGCTGCTGGGCCGCATATACGAGATAGAGTCCATCTCGAGATACCGCCCCAAGGAGCTGAAGCGTGAGCTCAAGGGTCTGGGTGTCGAGCTCTCGAAGCGCGACACGCCACACAGCGTCGAGGCGGTGCGCAAGGCGTGTGGCCTACGTCCCGGCAACGACGTGCACATAGCCCTCACCACAATATGCTCCGAGAGTTGGGTAATTCGTCTTAAATCACTACCTTTGCAACGATGAGTATCTTTACACGCATACGCGACCTGCTCTCTGTTACGCTGTTGCGCGTCGACGACCTCACGGGTATAGGCTCGTGGCATCGCCGTCTGCGCCGTCTCTACCGCCTGATATACTATACGGCGCGTAACGTCAACCAGAACCGTACCTTTGTCGAGAGTGCCGCCCTGACCCTCTATACGATGTTTGCCATGGTGCCCCTTCTGGCACTCACGCTGCTCATACTTGGCTGGGTGGGGGCCTTGGAGCCTATGATCGAGAGCCTCTATAACGCCTTCGGGGGGTGGTCATCGCTGCTGGACAAGGTACTCGACATCGCAGCCACGGCGGCCGACAATGTCCCCGAGGGGCTCTTTGCCGTGGTGGGCATAGGCACGCTGCTGTGGGCTATATTTGCCGTCTTTAGCTCGGTCGAGGCCTCGTTCAACCATATATGGGGCGTCAGACAGAGCCGTGGCCTTGTGCGACGCTATGTGGCCTACCTCGTAATCGCCATCGTGGTGCCCGTGCTGTGGGGTCTGGCCACCTCCTACACCTACGACATCTTCGCCTGGGTGGGCTTCTCGCGCGAGATCAACGATGTGGTGGGCCGTCTGCTGTCGCTGCTCATAGCCTCGTTCAGCACATCGCTGCTCTATAAGTATCTGCCCTACACGGCCGTGGCGTGGCGCAATGCCCTGCGTGCCGGTGCTGTGGCGGGTGTGGCTCTGATGCTGTGGCAGTGGGGCTATGTCTTTGTGCAGGGCTACATGACATCGTACAACGCCATCTACGGCAGCTTTGCCGCCATACCCCTCTTCATCATCTGGTTGCAGACCTCGTGGACCATAATACTCTTCGGCTGCGAGCTCTCGTTCGTATGGCAGAATAGCGACCGCTACGAGCGTATCGACCGTCGTCGTCTGCGCTCGGAGCCCGTGTCGGACGAGCTGTTGAGGGTGGTTGTCGTAGGCTCGGGCAATGTCGCCGAGGCCTTTGCGCTGACCCTGGCGCGCAAGCAGACCATCGCCCTGAAGCAGATATATGCCCGTAACCCCGTGCGTGGCAAGTATATAGCCGAGCTTGCCGAGACTGCGTGGACCGACGACCCGGAGGAGCTTGCCGAGGCCGACATCTACCTCATCGCCGTCAGCGACCGTGCCGTCTACGAGGTGGCCTACTCGCTGCGTGTGCCCGACGAGGCTATCATCGTGCACACGGCAGGCAGTGTGCCTATGTCGTCGCTGCCCGAGAGGGGTGGTCGCCGAGGCATCGTCTACGCCTTGCAGAGCTTTACCGAGGGGCGGCGCATACACCTCGACGATGTGCCTATCTTCGTGGAGGCTGCCAGCGATGCCACACGCCACCGCCTGATGCACTTCGCCTCGCTGATATCCACGCAGGTGGACTATGCCGACTCGGAGCGACGTCGCACGCTCCACCTCGCAGGTGTGCTGGTCAACAACTTTGTCAACCACCTCTATGCCGAGGGCTTCGACGTAGTCACCGCCGAGGGCATCTCCTTCGACGTGCTCAAACCGCTCATCGCGGAGACGGCGGCCAAGGCTATAGATAGTGACAACCCCCACGACGTGCAGACAGGGCCCGCCATAAGGGGTGATAGGGCTGTGTGCGAGAAACACCTCGAGATGCTCGCCTCGAAGCCCGCCTTACGAGATATTTATAACGACTTAACCAGACGAATATGGGAAATTTCAAAGAGGATATAGCACTTGTTCGTGCCTTTGTGTTGGATGTCGATGGTGTGATGACCGACGGCATCCTGCGCCCCACGCCCGATGGCGACTTTGCGCGTAACTACTATGCCAAGGATGGCTATGCCATGGCCTATGCCTTGAGGGAGGGGTACTATATATGTGTCATCTCGGGTGGCCGAGGTGCTATGCTGGAGCGACGTATGGAGCTGCTGGGTGTCACGCGCGCCTACCTAAACTGCATGGATAAGACGGCGGCAATCGAGGAGTTTATGCGCGACTATGAGCTTAAGCCCGAGAATGTGATATACATGGGCGACGACATCCCCGACCTGGACTGCATGCGCCGTGTGGGTGTGCCCGTGTGCCCGGCCGATGCCTGCATGGAGGTTATCGAGGCCTCGCGCTACGTCTCGGAGTTCAATGGTGGCCGTGGTGCTGTGAGAGATATCATCGAGCAGGTACTGCGTGCCCACGACTGCTGGGCCAAGAATACGAAGGGTGTGTTAGGCGTGGAGAAGAGCGAACGATAAGTCTGCACCTCTCGTAAGTTGTTCAAAGACAAGGGGCTGTCGCTAATAGTTTGTTGCGACAGCCCCTTGATCGTCTTACTTGGTGCGTATCCACTGCCAGAGCTCACGCCACGAGGGTCGCTTGCCGTGCATGAAGATACCTATGCGGTAGATCTTTGCCGCCACCCATGCCGTGAGCACAAAGCTGCCGTAGAGCAGCACCAGCGAGAGGATAACCTCCCAGGTGGGGATGCCGAAGGGTATGCGGGCGATCATCACTATGGGCGAGGTGAAGGGTATCATCGAGAACCAGAAGGCCAGCGTAGAGTTGGGGTCGTTGAATACCGACATCATCACGATAAGCGAGAGGATGATGGGCATCATGATGATGGTGTTGAACTGCTGGCCATCCTGCACCGAGTCCACGGCCGAGCCCGAGGCGGCGTAGAGCGAGGCGTAGAGCAGGAAGCCACCCAGGATGAAGAGTAGCAGGTAGACAAAGAGCAGGGTGATGAAGCCCGTGTCGCCCAGCGTGCCCATAACGCCCTGAAGCATCATGTCGCTCGTGGCGGCTACCTCGGCCGAGAAGAGCGTGGGAACGAGGAACTTCGAAGCACCGATGATCAGCACGGCCCAGATGGCTATCTGCGTCACGGCAACAAGGCCGATGCCGAGGATCTTGCCCATCATAATCTGGAAGGGGGTGCAGCTGGTGACGATGACGTCGAGCACACGGCCCGACTTCTCCTCCACCACCGACGTGAGCACCATCTGGCCATAGATGATGATGACCATGTAGAGCAACATGCCCAGCACAAGGCCGAGGATGTAGTTGATCGTCGACGAGGTGCTCTCCATGCTCTCCTCCTCGCCGGTGCCGTTGTTGAGGAAGGTCTGCAGCTCGATGTTGGTCTCTACGTCGGCAAGTATCTGGTCGAGGTTCTCGATGTTGTAGCTACGCAGCTTCTCGGTCTCGAGAATAGAGTCTATCTGCGAGGTTATGCTCTCCTCGAGGAACATCGACGATGACGAGTTGGTGATAAGCTGCACGGCACCCGGGGCCTCGACCTCGGTGTCGATAAACAGAACGCCGAAGATGCCGCTCTCTTCGCCATAGATGCTGCACGCCTCGCCCTTCTCCATGTCGGGTTGCGAGATGAAGATCACCTCGTCGGACGATTGCAGCTTGTCGGCCACCATGCCCGACTTGTCGATGACGACAATCTGCTTCTGGTCGCCCGTGTTGTAGAGCATCATCAGCGAGGGTGCCACCATGAGGCCTATCATGAAGATGGGCATGAGCAACGTGCTGATGATAAATGACTTCTTGCGCACACGCTCGGTGAACTCGCGCATTATAATAAGTGTAGTCTTTCTCATAGCTGTTCGAGGTTATAGGGTGCCATTGACGGCACGGATAAATATATCGTTCATCGAGGGCATCATCTCCTGCAGTGAGCGTAGCTCGCACTGCGTGTTGAGGCGCGAGATGACCTCGCGGATGTCGCCATCGTTGGGGATGTGTATCTTGGTCTGGTTGTAGCCACCTACAATGCCGTGGCTCTCGCCCACGATGACGGCCAGCTCGCCCAGCGCACGGGTGAGTGTCGCGTCGTCCGAGCGGTGCGTGATAGAGAAGGTGTTACCACCCGCCGCACGACGTATCTCGTCGACCGAGCCCGAGAGGATGTTGCGCGACTTGTTGATAAGGGTTATATGGTCGCATATCTCCTCCACGGAGGCCATGTTGTGTGTCGAGAATATCACCGTGGCACCGCGGTCACGCAGTGCGAGGATCTCCTGCTTGAGCAGGTTGGCGTTGATGGGGTCGAAGCCCGAGAAGGGCTCGTCGAAGATCAGCAGCTTGGGCTCGTGCACCACCGTAGAGATAAACTGCACCTTCTGGGCCATGCCCTTTGACAGGTCGACAACCTTGCGCTCCCACCACTCGGCGAGGCCAAGACGCTCGAACCACTGGCGCAGACGTCGCTCGGCATCGCGACGCTCCAGCCCCTTGAGACGTGCAAAGAAGATGGCCTGCTCGCCCACGCGCATCTCCTTGTAGAGGCCTCGCTCCTCGGGCATATAGCCTATGTGGAAGACATCGTCGGCGGTGAGGGCCTTGCCATCGAGCAGCACGCGGCCGCTATCGGCGATGGTGATGCGGTTGATAACACGGATAAGGGTCGTCTTACCCGCGCCGTTGGGCCCGAGAAGACCGTAGACTGCGCCGCGTGGAACCTCCAACGAGACATCATCCAGAGCCTTATGTCCGGTATAGCTCTTGGTGACGTGTTCGACGCAAAGAATAGAGTTGCTCATATTAAAACCTAAACTTTGTGGTAAGTTAAATCCTCTAACTACCCCCCCCAGCAAGTTACGCTGTCGATTATCATGAAATGGGGCTGTTAATCAGGGGTTTGCACTTGCAAATATAGTTTAATCGGACTAAAAAAACAAATAA
This sequence comes from uncultured Alistipes sp., assembly GCA_937880705.1. The sequence goes on along the minus strand of CALGRZ010000047.1, from coordinate 8,887 downwards.
AAGGCGCAAAAAAAACGTGGGGCCCATGCAACTTGTTGTGCATGAGCCCGATGTTTTGTGTGGCTTGCGGTCGGTCATCGCCTCCCGGCCACTTGTGTACGGCAGTCGTCGAGGGTGCCCCTCGGCGTTGAAGGCCAGCCTCGCCTCTTGGTTGCGTATGCTATTTGATGCGTATGCGCTGACCTATTTGCAGGTTGCGCTCGTTGATGTCGGGGTTCAGCTCCAGGATCTGTGCACTGCTCACGCCATACTTGATGGCCAGCGAGCCTATGATCTCGCCCGAGGCTATGGTGTGCCACACCTCGCCCTCGGCTGCGACCCTATCTGCGCTCTTTGCTGCGGCCTCGGCCTCGGCCTTGGCAGCTGCCTCCAGCTCGGCACGCACCACCTCATCGGGCTTGATGTCGACGGTGGGTATGGTGGCCTCGGCAGCATCGCTCACCACGCCCGCATCGGCGAGTATATCCTCCTCGGAGGGCTCTATGAGTACCGTCATGCCCACACGCACCATGCGTTGCAGGCTATCCAAGTCGCTGTTTCGGAGGCGTATGCTGCCCTCGGTAGAGCGGCTTCCCACAGCCTCGGGGGTGTGGGTGCCATGGATGCCTATGCCCTTATGTGGCGGGGTGTCGAGGCGTATGAACCAGTTGCCATAGCAACCCTTCACGGCACCCTGACCGTCACCATAGTCGTGGCTCCACGAGGCGGCAGGCTGTATCTGCCGAATGGTAAACTCACCCTCGGGGGTCTTCCTATCACCTACGCGGCTCTTGTTACCAAGGTTGCGGCCCACGGCCACGGGGAAGGCGCAGATGGTGCGGTTGTCGCTATCCAGGAGTGTGAGCGTGAGGCTCTGCTTCGAGATTACGATGCGCGTGGCCTTGGTGCTGTCACCCGGGGTGCCATCCTCGGGCGAGGTGGCCATGCAGAGTGCTACGCTGCTCAAGGCGAGTGCTATAATGGAGAGTCGTCTGATCATCGTTGTGCGGTTGTGTTACTCCTCCCACTTGAGCACCAGGCCCGTGCGTGAGGTGTTGTATATGGTTATGGTGTGGTAGATGGTGCCATCCTCGGCCTTGTGCGTGGTGGTGAAGTGCTCGCCATCGGCATCGGCACGGCCATGGCCTCCAAAACGCTCCTCGTCGGACGAGAGCAGCACGCTATACTTGCCCGGCCAAGGCACGGTGATGCGGTAGTCGGGTATCGAGGCTGTGGGGTGCCAGTTGAGCACAAAGAGCAGTCCGCTGTGCGAGTAGACCATCGTCTTGTTGTGCTCGTCCATAAGGTGGTTGTAGGGGTAGCCGTCACCCAGCACGCCATACTCCTTGACCATGGCTATCATCGCCTTGTCGAAGTCGTTGAGGTAGGAGTAGCGCAGGAAGCCGTTCTCGGCCAGCGACCACTGGCGACGTGCATGCTGGCACGACCAGTTGTTGCCCTCGCGCGGGAAGTCGATCCACTCGGGGTGGCCAAACTCGTTGCCCATGAAGTTGAGGTAGGCCTCGCCACCCGTGGTGATGGTCATCAGGCGTATGAGCTTGTGCAGGGCCATGCCGCGGTCGATGATGAGGTTCTCGGAGGCACGATCCATCGAGAAGTACATCTCCTTGTCCATCAGGCGGAAGGCTATGGTCTTGTCGCCCACCAGAGCCTGGTCGTGTGACTCGGCATAGGCCACGGTGTGTACCGAGGGCAGACGGTTGGTCATCACCGACCACATCTCCCAGATGTTCCACTCCTCGTCGGCCTGCTCCTTGAGCAGCTTGATCCAGTAGTCGGGTATGGCCATGCCGAGGCGGTAGTCGAAGCCCATGCCTCCATCCTCGGGCTTGACACACGAGCCGGGCATGCCGCTGACATCCTCGGCGATGGTGATGGCATCGGGGCGCAGGTCGTGGATGAGCTTGTTGGCAAGGGTGAGGTAGACGATGGCATCGCGGTTGACACCCTCGTCGAAGAATCGCTCACGGCAGTCGAAGTCGACATAGCCGAAGTGGTGGTAGAGCATCGAGGTGACACCGTCGAAGCGGTAGCCGTCGAAGTGGAACTCCTCGATCCAGTACTTCACGTTCGAGAGCAGGAAGTGCTCGACCTCGCGCTTGCCATAGTCGAAGGTCTTTGAGTCCCAGTACTTCTGGTAGCCCGCCCCGCCGGCCTTCGAGTAGTGGTGGTCGGAGCCGTCGAGCTCGTTGATGCCCTCGTCGAAGTTCTTGACGTAGTGGGCGTGCACGAGGTCCATGATCACGGCGATGCCCAGCTCATGGGCGCGGTCTATGAGCGAGCGCAGCTCGTCGGCAGTGCCGAAGCGCGACGAGGGCGCAAAGAAGCTCGATACATGGTAGCCAAACGAGCCGTAGTAGGGGTGCTCGGCGATGGCCATGAGCTGTACGGCGTTGTAGCCCAGCGACTTGATGCGTGGCAGGATGAGGTCACGGAACTCCACATAGCTGCCCACCTTGGCCTCCTCCTGTGCCATGCCGACGTGTGCCTCGTAGATGAGCAGCTCGCCGAGCTTCGGGGCGCGGAACGTGTCGTGCTTCCACTCGTAGGGGCGGTCGATGACAAACTGTGCGGTGTAGTTCTTCGTCTCGTCGTCCTGCACCACACGCTTGGCGTAGGCGGGTATGCGATCTCGCCAGCCGTTGTTGCCGTGGATGTGCAGCTTGTAGAGCGAGCCCTCGGTAAGACGCTCGCCATACATCGCATCGGGAAGGAAGATGCTCCACACACCTGTGCGGTCGCGCTCCAGGCGTAGCTGTGTGCGCTGCCACGAGTTGAAGTCACCGAAGATGTAGACATCCTTGGCCTCGGGCAGCCACTCGCGGAACCACCATCCCTTCATCTGCTCGTCGCGCTGCCAGCCGAAGTAGCGGTAGCCGTTGGCGTAGTCGACAATCGAGCCCGAGGTGGCCTCGATGTCGCTCAAACGCTGCTCGTAGAGCGAGTGTCGGAGGTTGATTTCATCCTCGACGGGCCATAACCACTCGTCGTCGGCGACCATCTGAAGACGTTTATTTTGTGTTTTCATGCTTTTTTGGTTTGATTTTTAGCAAAGATACGAAAAATATTTGTATCTTTGCCCAATGTGAGTTGTTAATTGAATAACAAAGCGAGATTAAAACGAGATTAAAACGAGATTAAAGCGAGATAAAAGCAAGATTATATATTTATTAACTAAAACTTCAATTTATGTTTAAAGGACATCCTAAGGGACTTTTAGCAGCGGCACTCAGCAACATGGGTGAGCGTTTTGGTTACTACATCATGAACGCTGTGCTTGTGCTCTTCCTCTGCTCGAAGTTTGGCTTGAGCGAGGAGACAAGCTCGCTGATCTACTCATTCTTCTATGCCGGTATCTACATTCTGGCTCTGGTAGGTGGTATCATCGCCGACCGCACCCAGAACTACAAGGGTACCATCATGGCAGGTTTGATGGTCATGGCAACAGGTTATGTGCTGCTGTCGGTGCCCATCCTCGCAACCTCGTCTAACATCAGCTGGTTGCTGCCCCTCACCTGCTTGGCTCTGTTCATCATCGCCTTTGGTAATGGTCTGTTCAAGGGTAACCTCCAGGCTATCGTAGGTCAGATGTACGACAACCTCGAGGCCGAGGCCGCTCTTCAGGGCGAGGAGGCGTTGAAGGCTGCCAAGGATAAGCGTGACTCTGGTTTCCAGATCTTCTACGTCTTCATCAACATTGGTGGCGTTATCGCCCCCTTCGTAGCACCCCTGCTTCGTGAGTGGTGGCTCAAGGCTCACAATATGGCCTATGAGGCACAGTTGCCCGCACTCTGCCACCAGTATCAGGAGACAGGCGTGGTTACTGACAACCTCACAGCTCTTGCCGATAAGGCCAGCGAGGCTCCTATCACCGATATGGCAGCCTTCTGCGGTGACTACCTCCAGATCTTCAACGAGGGTATCCACTACTCGTTCATCGCCTCGGTAGCCGCAATGCTTATCTCGCTGACCATCTTCATCGCTACACGCAAGCGTTTCCCCAACCCCGCCAAGAAGGCTGCTGCTACCAACGTGGACTACACTCCCGAGGAGCGCAAGGCAGCTGCCAAGGAGATCAAGCAGCGTATGTATGCCCTCTTTGCAGTGCTGGCTATCGCCATCTTCTTCTGGTTTGCATTCCACCAGAACGGTACCTCGCTGTCGATGTTCGCTCGTGACTTCGTGAAGTCGGATAGCGTAGCTCCCGAGGTATGGCAGGCCCTCAACCCCTTCTATGTGATCATCCTTACCCCCATTGTTATGTGGGTATTTGGTGCTCTGGGCCGTCGTGGTAAGTATATCTCAACACCCCGTAAGATCGCTATCGGTATGGCTATCGCAGGTACTGCGTACCTCTTCCTTGCCGGCTACTCTTACTTCATGGGCTACCCCTCAGCTACCGTAGCTCGTGAGCAGGGCGTAGAGCTCTCTGGTCCCTGGGTACTCTTCGTGCTCTACTTCTTCCTGACCGTTGCCGAGCTCTTCATCTCGCCTCTGGGTCTGTCGTTCGTGTCGAAGGTTGCTCCCAAGCACATGCTCGGTCTGTGCCAGGGTCTGTGGCTCGGTGCTACCGCTGTGGGTAACCTCCTGCTCTGGATCGGCCCGTTGATGTACAACGCCGTGCCTATCTGGATCTGCTGGACCGTATTCCTCGCCGTATGTCTTATCTCGATGGGCATCATGCTGGGTATGGTTAAGTGGCTGGAGCGCGTAACCAACGCATAATTTATCGGAGCGCGATAGTCGCTTCGATGATAGTTCGAGGGATGGCACTTGGTTGCCGTCCCTCGTTTTTTTTGGGTGGGGGGAGAGGACTGGATAGGAAGAGATAGGAAGAAATAGGAAGAGATAGGACGAGTAGGAAGAAATAGGAAGAGATAGGACTAAATAGGAAGAGATAGGGAGAGATAGGACTGGATAGGAAGAGATAGGAAGAGATAGGAAGAGATAGGAAGAGATAGGATATTTAGGGATAGCACACAGCTACCCAATAAATTGTCGGCCGCGCTCCTGCCCATCAAGTCCTATTAAGTCCTATCAAGTCCTATTTAGTCCTATTGACTGCGCCCCTCGCCTGCGCCAGAACTTTTTCTCCCTCCATATTTCGCATTTCACTTTATTTTATTACCTTTGTATATATTATGCAAACCTAAAACATTCAATAGATGAAACGTCAAGACCTCTACTTCGCACTTGTCATGCTGGCGATATTCCTACCTTTCTTCGTCAGCCCCGAACTCTATGCTTGGTATAAGACATTCAATGCCGAGCACTCGATGACTATGGCATTTCTGAAGTTTGCCATCCTCTCAACACTCGGTGAGATGCTCGGCTGCCGCATATCTACGGGTAACTACACCCATCCCACCTTCGGTGCTATGCCCCGCATGGTTGTGTGGGGTCTGCTGGGTATGGCTATCTCGATGGCCATGACCGTATTCTCGGCCGGCATCCCCGACTTCATTACCAATATGGGTGGCGCAGGGCTCGTCGCCGACTTCTACGCCGAGGGCATCACCTGGGGTAAGTTCGTCGTGGCACTCTCCATCTCGGTGATGATGAACACCTTCTTTGCACCCGTCTTTATGACCTTCCACAAGATCACCGACGCCCATATCGCCGAGTGCGGTGGCTCACTGCGCGCGCTGATAACCCCCATACCCATGCAACGCCTTATCAAGTCCATCAACTGGGATGTGCAGTGGGGCTTTATCTTTAAGAAGACCATTCCGCTCTTCTGGTACCCTGCCCATACCATAACCTTTATGCTCCCCGGTGAGCTGCGTGTGCTCTTTGCCGCTCTGCTGGGCGTAGCTCTCGGCGTAATCCTCGCCATCGGCCTTAAGAAGAAGTAGGTGCAAATGGTTGATAATCACCGCATATAAGCGTGACTTATCGCGCTATAAGAAATCGTTAAGGAAAATCTATTGCAGATAAGAAAAAAGCACTTATATTTGCATCAGAAAAGATAAGAAACCAATAAAAACAGATATTTAACTAACACCTAAAAAACTTTAAAGATTATGGCAAAGAAGTTCATTTGTACAGTATGCGGTTATATTCACGAGGGTTCGGAGGCTCCCGAGCAGTGCCCTTTGTGCAAGGTAGGTAAGGATAAGTTCCAGGAGATGGCCGAGGAGAACAAGGCGTTGGAGTTCGTTACCGAGCACCACATTGGTGATGGCAAGGTGGACAATGCCGAGATTTTGGAGGGTCTGAACAACCACTTTATGGGCGAGTGCACCGAGGTGGGTATGTACCTGGCTATGAGCCGTCAGGCTGACCGTGAGGGTTATCCCGAGATCGCCGAGGCCTTCAAGCGTTACGCCTTCGAGGAGGCCGAGCACGCTTCGAAGTTCGCCGAGCTGCTGGGTGACTGCGTATGGGATACCAAGACCAACCTCGAGAAGCGTATGAACGCCGAGAGTGGTGCTTGCGCCGACAAGATGCGTATCGCAGCACTTGCCAAGCAGCACAACTACGATGCTATCCACGACACTGTTCATGAGATGGCCAAGGATGAGGCTCGTCACGGCAAGGGCTTTGAGGGTCTATATAATCGCTACTTCAAGTAATTTTTTCGTGATAATGGCGCACCTGCGGCGCTTCAATCATCAGACCCCGAGGCATCGCCTCGGGGTCTTGTTTTATAGGACTAAATAGGACTAAATAGGACTGGATAGGAAGAGATAGGAAGAGATAGGGAAGTTCGGGATAGCACGCCGCCACCCAAGAAACGTCGGCCGCGCTAATGCCCATCAAGTCCCATCAAGTCCCATCAAGTCCCATCAAATCCTATTTAGTCCTATCGACCGCGCCAAGTCCTATTGATCGCGCCAAGTCCTATTGCCTGCCCTCCCTATAAGCCCTCCCTATACGGCTATAAAAAGATATGATTAAACATTTTGCATAAAAATATTTGTAGTTCGCCTTTTATTTGTACTTTTGCATCGGAATAGAATTTGATTATAAGGCAAACGATAATAATAAATAAAAGAGATAAAACTATGAGAACAACATTGAAGAGTTGCTGCTGCGCGAAGAGCAACACAACGGTTTACGATTTCGAGGTTATGGCCCAGGGTGACAAGCCTGTCAAGCTTGCTGACTATAAGGGTAAGGTGCTGCTTGTGGTGAACACGGCGAGCAAGTGTGGTTTCACGCCCCAGTATAACGACCTTGAGGCTCTCAACAAGCGTTTTGCGGAGCGTGGTTTTGCCATCTTGGACTTCCCCTGCAACCAGTTTGGCAACCAGTCGCCCGAGAGTGATGCCGAGACCACGCAGTTCTGCCAGCTTAACTACGGTACTACCTTCCCTCAGTTTAAGAAGATTGAGGTTAATGGAGCAAATGAGTCACCGCTCTACACCTTCCTCAAGGCGCAGAGGGGCTTTGGGGGCTTTGACAAGGATCACAAGCTGACGCCTATTCTTGACAAGATGCTCTCGGAGGCTGACCCCGACTACGCCTCGAAGTCGGATATCAAGTGGAACTTCACGAAGTTCCTTGTAGACCGTGAGGGCAATGTTGTCGCGCGCTTCGAGCCCATGACCGATATGGCAGATGTGGCCAAGGCCATCGAGGAGCTGCTGTAACGAGGGGCAGTAATGCTAAAAGAGGCCTCGGGTGGGTATTATACCGCCCGAGGCCTCTTGCTATCTTTCAAAACGCTCCGACTTTACGGTTCCAGCACTCCGGCTCCAACTTTACCGCTCCAGCTCCTCAACCTCCACCGTCGCTATCGGCAGTATGTAGAATGAGGAGTTTTTGTTTGAGTAGAAGCTGTCGTTATGCGACCAGCCGTAGTATTTAGCGTGCTTACTGCTAACCTCCTCGGCGGTCCAGTAGGCATCATCTCTTATTTCGCGCCTAATAGCCTTAAACTCTCTTGTTGTGGGCAGTCGCCACTCCTCACCCAGCGAGGTGCAATACTCCACGGCCTCATGCCAAGAGCCCGCTTTGTTGCTGATGGCAGCCAATGTGGCCTCCTGATCATCAACCTTTACAATGATGGCCTCTACACCGTTGTAGACGACCTCTTCGCCAAATGCCGTAGGCTCTTTGGTGTCGCCGTACTGTTGTGACTCTATGGGAGTGGATGCCTCGTTATTTGGATCTTGGGCAGGTGTCTTGCTCACTCTAATAGGTTTCTCGCCTTCGAAAAACTCGATTATTGTACCTGTTGCCGTATATGTGATTTGCGCAAATAGGGGATACAATCCTGCTATATGTTGCTTAAGATGCACGTTTATGATCGTTTGAGACCCGGTGAGATTTGCTTTGCTGTACATATCTGCCACGGCATTGCCCTTCAATGATTTCTGCGAAAGGCCACCTATGCCTAATACTTGCGTAATGGATGCAGAGCCCTCCGCCTTGCCAACAACTACAAAATTTGCCTCGTTCAGCACCACCTGTGTCTCCGACACATTGTAGTTGTGGGTGCTATACAGGTGCGAGGAGCAGCTCGAAAGGAGTATGAACGAAAAGATTACTGATAGTTTCTTCATAGTTTTGACAGTTTCTGCACCCGCCCACCTCCTGCAACGGGATTAATAAAAGAAGAAAGTGTGGAGATGTTCGTCTAGCTTTAAGGGTTAGCGAAACACTTTCACCAATAGAAAATAGCCTGCCGAGGCATACCCCCGACACTACAAAAATAATCAATATCTCTGGAAAAATCTAACGAATGAGGGAAAATAGTGATGGCGGCACTGGTGTTCAATGACTTATGAGGACTTATGAGGAAAGCCTCGCCAATGCAAAAGTGCAAGGAAATGAAAGGTAATGCGTGCGGACGGTTTTCAAATCATTACCCAATAACGAGGTGATTTTATAGGTCGTTGGAGTTTATTTCTACTCTCTGCCATATTCTGCATAACAATGT
>CALGRZ010000046.1 GCA_937880705.1 uncultured Alistipes sp. | reverse complement strand
TGAGCAACTTGCCCAACTTCTCCTCATCGTTCTGCTCCTTAGCCTTGATAGCTGCGCGGTAGCGAGGCTCAGGGAATACGATAGGCTCAACGGTAACAGGTGCAGAGGGAGCTGCAAGGGTGTCGTTGGTGCGAGTGCCCTTAAGCTTCACGGTGCAACCGATATCACCTGCCGAAAGCTCTGAAACCTTAACACGGTTCTTACCAGCAACGGCGAAGAGCTGCGAGAGCTTCTCCTTATTGCCAGTGCGTGAGTTTACAAGCTCCATACCCTCGGTGACCTTACCACGAATAACGCGGAAGTAGGTGATCTCGCCGATATGCTGCTCAATCTGGCTCTTGAATACGAATACTACGGTAGGCTCCTCGGCATTTGCAACGAGCTCCTCACCCTCGGTAGAGAGGAATGCAGGCGCCTTCAATGGGCCGGGAGCTACATTGATGATAAACTCCATAAGACGCTTAGTACCGATGTCGCGCTTGCCCGATGCACAGAAGATAGGCATTACATCACGCTTCGATACGCCGAGCTTCAAACCTGCACGGATGTCGTCCTGAGTGAGTGAACCCTTCTCGAAGTAGAGCTCCATAAGTGCGTCATCATAAACGGCAGCAGCCTCAGCAAGCTCCTGATTAAGAGCATTGGCACGCTCCAACTCGTTCTCAGGAATGGGGTGCTCCTCGCGCTTACCATTCTCATCGACGAACTTATACATCTTCATCATCAATACATCGATGAACGAGTCGAAACCTGCACCCTGGTTGATGGGGTACTGCACGATAACGGGCTTAACCGATGAGTTGGCACGAATACCCTCAACGGTAGCATCGAAGTTAGCCTTGTCGCCGTCGAGCTGGTTAACAACGCCGATAAGGGGCTTGTTCAAGAGACGAGCATAGCGAGACTGAAGCTCTGAGCCTACCTCCCAGCCATTCTGAGCATTAAGAACCATAACGCCAACATCGCCCACCTTGAAAGCCGAGAAGAGCGAACCACAGAAGTCGTCCGAACCGGGGCAGTCGATGATGTTGAGCTTACGGTCCATAAACTCGGTAAAGAGGGTTGTCGAATATATCGAACGCTTATATTCGTGCTCAATGTCGGTATTATCCGAGAGCGTGTTGTTGGCCTCGATACTACCCCTGCGATCAATAACCTTACCCTCGAAAGCCATTGCCTCTGCAAGGGTAGTTTTTCCGGCGCCGGGCGCACCAATAAGAACGATGTTCTTAATCTCTTTTGCTGAATAGTTTTTCATAAGTATATTAGTTTTTTAGGTTTTTTCCATCGGGCTCGACCACCGCAGCGACCCCACCTCGGCGAGCATCACTCGGCTTATCGACCTTTGCAGATTATAAAGTTAGATACTTTTTTTCAAACTGCAAAACTTTAGACCAACAATTTATTAAGTATGGCTACTTTTCACCCCTCGACACAGCTCACCGAATAGAAACACAACCCCCTAACCCCTATATATGTTCTCAAAATCGGAGGTGTCGCAACACCACACTACCCCACAGCCGAGAGTCTACATTATATTATAAAAATATATTCTTTTTTGCGTGTCGGTGTATAGACTATCGACAGAGGGGGAGCCTCACAAAGCAGGCCGCCCGCTTGTCGCAGACGGCCTCGCCAACTATATTACTTTATTACTATATGCGTTGCATTACCACGTTGCATCACACCGTTGCATCACACCGCTACATGGCCCCGTTGTACTGCCCCGTTGTATTGCCCCGTTGTATTGCCCCGTTGTATTGCCCCGTTTAGGTCTAACTCTATGCCGTAGCCTCCTTCTTGGCCCTTGCCTCCTTGCGGATCTTCAGAGGAGTCTTCTTCAGATACTTGCGGCAGAAGAGGGCGAAGTGACCATGGTTGGTGAAGCTGTACATCTTGATGATGCTCTTCAGAGGTACGTTGGTCTCGGTGAGCAGTCGTTCTATCTCCACGATGCGCTGCTTCTGCATCCAGCTGTAGGGCGTGTCGTTGAACTCCTGCTTGAACATGTTGTTGAAGTGCTGGATGCTGAAACCGCAAATATCGGCAAGCTCCTCAACGGTCTTGACACGCGGGGCGTTGTTGCGCACGAGCGATGCAAACGACTGGTTGCGGTCGAAGAGGTTGTAGAAGGTGCGGAGCTGTATCTGCGGCGAGTAGAAGAACTTGAAGATGACGAACATCTCCTGAATCTTCGCTCCGTGCAGATGGTTACACTTGATATTGTTCTGCTGGTAGTACTTCACCGAGCGCAGCAACAACTCGAGGGGCTCGTTGAAGGCCACCTGCGTAAACTTATAGTTAATCTTCTTGATCTTACCCACGATGCTGTTGAAGGGGATCATGTCGCATGCAGCACCTGCGGTGATGAAGTGGGCACGAATAAGTTCAACATCGGTGACGGCCACAATGTCGTAGCTGTAGGCACGGAAGCAGAATACGAAGTGTCCCTCGCGCACAGCGTAGTCACGACGCTCCTCCGAGGTAATCTCGAAGCTTCCGGACATTAGGAAGATAAGGTTGTTCTGATCGCCACGCTCGATGGTTAATTTCTCACCAGCCTTAAGGGTAACGTAGGTGAAGCCTGCTTCGGGCTCCAGGGTATAAGAGTGACATGTTGCTGGACACTGGTTGGACATACTATCTCGTTTTAAGGTTTATGTTTCGATTGGGTTGCTATGTTTGCAACACAAATATACGCAAGAATTTTGAATATCCAAGCATTTTTGAGGCGAAACACTAAAAAAATGTGCAAAAAGTGCCGATATGATGTCTTTTGGAGGTACAGATACTACACTCTGAATAATATTTTTGAATATATTATCGTAGCATCTATGGTTCAAAGTTGCAGCGCAACATCGTCGGTGGCTCCTGCTCGGCCTTGATACGGGCAATCATCTGATCGAGGTAGTGCTGAATATCATCCCTCAAACGCTTGTATAGCGGGCACGAGGTGTAGTTCTCGTTGTCGAGCAGCACATCGCGTATCGAGCGCAGCGTGTTGGTGTAGTTCTGCAACTCGTTCTTCAGTGCCACACCCTCGACCTTCGAGCGGTTGATCTTGGCTATGGATAGCTGGCGCAGCTTATCGCACACGGCCGAGAGCACGGGCATCGTGACGTTGTCCATCAGCGTATGTCCGTGCATGAAGAGGTAGCAATTCTGCGGCTCCACACCACGCTCGCGCAGCTCCTCGCCAAAGGCTGCAAGGGCATCGACCATATCTCGGTTATCGCGCTCCAGAGCCTCGACACGTCGCTCAACATTACGCTGCAACCAGGCCAGTGTATTCTCGCCATTGAGACGGATGTCGACATAGTTCAGACGCACCGAGGCGCGGAACTCGGCCAGCGTAAAGACTCGCTCCGAGGATAGGCGTGCCGAGTAGGCATACCACAAAAACAGAGGGTATATGATGCGCGAGTACTCCTCGAAGAATCGCTGGAAGTCGAAGATACGCGTATCGTTCTTGGTCGCCTTCACGCATACGTTGCGCAACGACGGGGCATAACACAGATAGTTCTCCGTGGCGTAGGTGTAGGTGTGAAACATATTGTCGGCCTCGAGTATCTCGCGTGACTGCTCCGTAGCTCCGTTGAACAGATAGTCGAAGTCGGAGTCCACGCACAGCAGCACCTCATCGGCCGAGGTGTGGCCCAGCATCGACATAAGCACCTTCTTGCCCTTGGGCAGGTCGTCGCGGTTGGGCACCGAGATCTCGAAGCGCAGATATGGGTTGTGGAAGTGGTCGAAGATGCCGCGCCAGAAGGCCACATCCTCATAGCCCTCGACATATACACGCACCAACCTGCGATCGTCCTCCGGTGGTAGTATCTCGGGCAGACGGTCGGGGTTGTAGGCCGTGAGGTCGCGCTTACGGCGACGGCGTTCTCTTCGCTTCTCCTGTTTCACAGTTGTAAAGATACAAAAAATTTCTTAACTTTGTATTCAATTAGGCACTTTAGAGTAATTTTAACCCCACATATTATAGATATCACCTATGGCAAGTGACTGGAAAGAGCGTCTGGGTGTGGTCTTCTCGACCAACCCCGACTACCAATACAAGAGCTCGGCCGAGGTCGAGGCCGACACCCTCGCACCCGAGAAGCAGAACCTGCGACTGTGGCTCGACAGGCTCAAGGGCGGACGTGTGGCCACCGTGGTAAAGGGCTTCGTAGGCTCGTCGGACGACCTGGCTGCGCTGGCCAAGGAGCTTAAGAGGAGCTGTGGCGTGGGCGGCACGGCCAAGGATGGCGAGATAATCATCCAGGGCGACCACCGCGACCGCATCCTTGAGCTGCTCCTCAAGGCGGGTTACCGCTGCAAGAAGGCCGGTGGATAGTCCACAGCCCCGACCCATCAAAAATAAATGCAGCCTTTCGAAATAAGTTCGCATTTTTTTACTATCTTTGTACTGGATTGTGACCCTGGCAGGTGTGAGCCATCGAACCACAACACCCGATTGTCAATAGCTTTAACAATATACAATAACTTAAACCTAACTACAATGTACGGAAAATTTCAGCAGCATTTGCAGAACGAGCTGGCCGAGATTAAGGCTGCCGGCTTGTACAAGACCGAGCGTATCATCGAGTCTCCCCAGCGAGCAGAGATCGACGTGGCTAACCGCCCCGTATTGAACTTCTGCGCCAACAACTATCTTGGCCTCTCGGACAACCAGCGTCTTATCGATGCCGCCAAGAAGGCTATGGACGAGCGTGGCTTCGGCATGTCGTCGGTACGCTTCATCTGCGGTTGCCAGGATATGCACAAGGAGCTCGAGAAGGCTATCGCCGACTACTTCGGCACCGAGGATACCATCCTCTACGCAGCCTGCTTCGACGCCAATGGTGGTGTGTTTGAGCCTCTGTTCACAGCCGAGGATGCTATCATCTCGGATGCCCTGAACCACGCCTCGATCATCGACGGTGTACGTCTTTGCAAGGCACAGCGTTACCGCTACGCCAATGCCGACATGGCCGAGCTGGAGGAGTGCCTCAAGCAGGCCCAGGCACAGCGTTTCCGCATCATCGTCACCGACGGTGTATTCTCGATGGATGGCAACGCCGCTCCGCTGGACAAGATTTGCGAGCTGGCCGAGAAGTATGATGCTCTGGTAATGGTTGACGAGTGCCACTCGGCAGGTGTTCTGGGTAAGACCGGTCGCGGTATTACAGAGCTCTTCGACCTGCGTGGCAAGGTGGATATCCTCACCGGTACGCTGGGTAAGGCCTTTGGTGGTGCCGTAGGTGGCTTCACTACCGGTCGCAAGGAGATCATCGACATGCTCCGTCAGCGTTCACGTCCCTACCTCTTCTCTAACTCACTGCCCCCCGCCGTTGTGGGTGCCAGCATCGAGATGTTCAAGATGTTGGAGGAGAGCGACAAGCTGCACGATCAGCTCGTAGCCAATGTTGAGCACTTCCGCAGCAAGATGATCGCTGCCGGCTTCGACATCAAGCCTACACAGTCGGCTATCTGCGCCGTTATGCTCTACGATGCAAAGCTCTCGCAGGACTTCGCTGCCGAGTTGCAGAAGGAGGGCGTATTCGTAACCGGCTTCTACTACCCCGTAGTTCCCAAGGGCCAGGCACGCATCCGCGTTCAGGTGTCGGCAGGCCACACCACCGAGCAGCTCGACCGCTGTGTTGAGGCATTCGTGAAGGTGGGTAAGGCTCTCGGCGTACTGAAGTAGCAGACCCTTTCGATATTTTGGGCTGTCCAACCTCGGTGTTGCGACAGCCCTTTTTGGTTTTAAGCTGTATGGCGAGTGCTTTTCGCAGGCCTGCCTATGTCGGACCTCCGCCTAAACGCCGACAACCATTCGACCCCTATTGTATAAATATTATCCTCGGCATGGCCGATATTTCAAATAAATAGAGTATCTTTGTCGTACACTCATAATATATAAGAGTATAAAGCCTATGTCAGTTATTCGACTTACCAAGGAGTTCACCTTCGAGGCCGCCCACATGCTGGAGGGCTACGACGGCCTATGCCGCGAAATACACGGACACTCGTACCGTCTCTTTGTCACCATCAAGGGTGAGCCCATGAGCGATCCCAACTCGCCCAAGCTGGGCATGGTGATGGACTTCGGCATGCTCAAACGCATTGTCAATGAGCAGATTGTCGACCGCCTCGACCACTCGTTCATGATGCGCAATACGCTCGCAGCCGAGCAGGTGGCCAACGACCTCGGCTACCGCTTCTCGAAGATCGTCCTGACGGACTACCAGCCGACATGCGAGAATATGCTCTCGGACTTCGCCGAGAGGCTGCTGGGTGCACTGCCCGAGG
>CALGRZ010000045.1 GCA_937880705.1 uncultured Alistipes sp. | reverse complement strand
GGGACCCCAACATTAAAAGTGTTGTGCTCTACCTACTGAGCTACGGATTCTCCGATCCAAAGCTTTCGCTTTTGGTGGTGCAAAGATAGTGATTATTTTTATTTTACCAAAATAGTCCAATAAAATATTCTTTCAAGCCACACATTCTACTCCACAGCATGCGATATATCCTCTACCGAGGCACCTACAAAGGTGATCAGGTCGGTAGGTGCTATGGCTATCTGCAAGCCTCGCACTCCGGCACTTATATATATCTTGTGATGGTCAAGGCATGTGGAGTGTATGAAGGTTGGCAGGGGGCGTTTCATCGCAATGGGCGAGCATCCTCCACGGATATACCCCGTCGTGGGCAGCAGCTCCTTCATTGCAATAAGGTCGGCCTTCTTATTTCCCGACACACGCGCCGCAGCCTTAAGGTCCACCTCATGGTTGCCGGGCACCACGCATACAAAGAGGCCATTTCTATCGCCTCGCAGCACCAATGTCTTAAATACCGTCGCTATATCCTCACCCAGCTCCTCGGCTACATGTGTGGCCGCGAGGTTATCCTCATCCACCGTGTAGGGCACCAGCTCGTAAGCTATCTTCGCCTTGTCGAGCAGGCGCGCCGCATTCGTCTTATCAACTTTTTTTGCCATATCTTAATTGCATTTAGGCCATAATGTTTAACTTTGCACTATGAGTTATGCATTAGTCACAGGAGCCTCTTCGGGCATCGGTCGTCACTACACCCTGCTACTTGCCCAGCGGGGCTACAACATCATCGCTGTCAGCAACCAGGCCGCAGAGCTGGAGGCCGTCACCACGGAGGCCGAGCAGAGCTATGGCATACGCGCCATACCTCTTGTCATAGACCTCGCATCACCCGACGCTGCACAATGGCTCTTCGAGTACACCGAGAGTGAGGGTCTGCAAGTAGAGATCCTTATATGCAATGCCGGCATGCTGCTCTTCTCGACAATGCTCAACACCTCACCCGAACGTCTTGCCACCATCGTGGCACTGCACTGCACCACCACAACATTGCTATGTCGCCATTTTGGCCAACGCCTCAAGGAGCGTGGTCACGGCCGCATACTCATAATGTCGTCTGCCACAGCGTGGCTGCCCTACCCCACAATCTCGCACTACGCAGCCACGAAGGCCTATCTGAAGAGCTTTGCATCGTCGCTGTGGTATGAGCTGCGACCCTATGGCGTGAGTGTCACCGCCATCTTCCCGGGGGCTGTTGACACCCCCTTCTACTCGCTTGGCGAGGGTGCTCGGCGTCCTCTGCGCCTCCTGGGTGTCATGCTCAAGGCCGAGACCATAGCACGGCGAGGCCTGAGAGCCATGTTCCGAGATCGCAGACGTCTGGTACCGGGGCTATTCACCAAGATAGTGGTTGCCATCTGCGCCCTGCTCCCTGCACGACTACTCTACCCTCTGTTGCGCATAGGACCCATCAAGCGACTTATCGAGCGTCTTTAACCCTCGACAAGTGCCCGAATATCCGCTATAGTGACGTCACGGAAGTCGTCGATAATCATATCGGGGTGGGTACCCTCAAGGAACTCACGACTAAACGTACTTGCCAGCGCAACAACCTTTATTCCTGCACGTTGTGCCGCCTCGATGCCGGCCTCGGCATCCTCAAAGACGATACACTCGCAAGGCTCCAAGCCGAGTTTGGCTGCTGCCGTGAGGTATATCTCCGGATCGGGCTTGCAGCGCGTCACCTGATCACCCGCCACCGTAGCCTCGAAGTAGCGACGTATGTCACACCTATCCAGCACAAAGTCGACATTGGCCATATATCCCGATGAGCCGACCGCACACTTCAAACCATGCTCCTCGCACGCTGCCAAGAAGGTCTTCAGACCAGGCTGTGGCGTGATGCGAGGTGCGTATATCTCACGATAGATAGCCTCCTTTTCGTAGCCCAGCTCACGAATACCTACACGCTCCACAACCTCACGCGGCATCAGCTCACCCATAATATCATCATTGCCCTTGCCAAATACGCGGTTCAGCTCATCGAACGTGCGCTCCACGCCATAGCGACGGAAGAACTCGGCAAAGGCCTCACGGTGCACCTCAAGGTTGTTGACCAGCACACCGTCCATATCGAAAAGTACTCCTTTAAGCATAGCTCATTAGTTTATACACAGGCAAAGGTACGATTTTATTTAAGAAAAATTGACGACCGTTTATAAATATATCTTTTGTTTTGTCTTTTAATCTAAAAATCTTAAATTTGCGACAATGAAAATTGCAGAAAGACTTAAAACGGTAAAGGTTGGAGAGAACATGGTCTATTCACTTGTGTGGATAGCCATACTGCTCATTCCCATAATGAATGCACAGTTGATGTCGGAGAAGTATATCGACTTCAACAAGGTTATCATCTCGTGGGGCAAGATAGCACCCTACTTTCTGATCTTCATCGTCAACAACAACATCCTCGCGCCGAAGTTTCTCTTGCGCAAGCGATATATATGGTATAGTCTGCTGGTCGTAGCGATGGTAACCGCCATATTCGTCACCATCGACATCCTCGACTTCCGCTACTGGCAGTCGGATATCGACCTGCGCAACAAGGCATCGTTCACCGACCTGGACTGGTATTGGAACATTCTGCTGGGTATCTTCATGGTTGGTGCCAACTCGATGATAAAACTATACTACATCGTGCTCGAGGCCGACAAGCGCATGATCGAGCTGGAGCGACAAAACATCGAGACACAGATGGAGTATCTGAAGTACCAGATCAACCCCCACTTCTTGATGAATACGCTGAACAACATCCACGCCATGATCGACTTCGACAGCGAGATGGCCAAGACCAGCGTCATGGAGCTCTCGCGCATGTTGCGCCACGTTCTCTACGACTCGGGCGAGAAGTTCACATCGCTCAAGAAGGAGGTTGACTTCCTGAAGAACTACATCGAGTTGATGCGTATACGCTATGTCGATGAGGTTGCAATCAACTTCTCATCTCCGGCCGAGAGCGTATGTCACCGCATCATGCTTCCACCCCTGCTCATTATCGTACTCGTGGAGAATGCCTTTAAGCACGGCATAAGCTACAACAAGCTGTCGTACATCAACATAGAGATCAGCATTGCCGACGAGCGTCTGAAGGTCTATGTCGAGAACAGCAACCACCCCACACAGAGCACACAGAGCAGCGGCATAGGCTTCAACAACGTGACCAAACGCCTAAAACTGCTCTTCGGCGAGAACTACACACTCGACATAGACACCTCGAGCAAAGAGAGGTATCAGGTGACGATGATTATACCCGTAACAAAGAGATAGACAATGGTAAGATGTATTGCAATTGATGACGAGCCGTTGGCTCTTCGCCAGATAAAGAGTTATATAGACCGCGTTGAGCAGCTGGAGTTAGTGGCCACCTGCCGCAGTGCACACGATGCCAAACGTATCCTCGACAGCGAGAAGATAGACCTCATCTTCGTGGATATCAACATGCCCGACCTCAATGGTCTGGACTTCGTGCGCTCGCTCACCGAGACATACTATATTATATTTACCACCGCTCACTCGGAGTTTGCCCTCGATGGCTTCAAGCTCAACGCCATAGACTACCTGCTTAAGCCCTTCACGCGCGATGAGTTCGCCAAGGCCACACAGAAGGTGATCTCGCTTGTCGACCTTGTGGAGCGTTGCCACGCCGCCGAGAATGCCGTAGCAAGCAATGAGGCCGAGAGCTCGGACAGGGAGTATATATCAGTCAAGGCCGACTACAAGACACAGCTGGTGCGCATAGCCGATATCGTCTACTTGGAGAGTGCCGGCGAGTATGTGCGTCTGCACATCGACGGCAGCTCGACAATAACGACCCTCTTCCGCCTAAAGAACATGGAGACCTCGCTACCCCAGGAGAGCTTCATGCGCGTACACCGCTCCTACATCGTCAACCTTAAGCGCATATCGAGCTACACCAAGGGTCGCATCTTCCTCGACAACGACGAGTATATCCCCCTAGGTGAGAACTACAAGGAGCGTTTTCTGGAGTACTTCGACAAGAACATTTAGAGCTACACGCCATATAGAAAAGACCCCGAGTCACTCTCAAAGTGACCTCGGGGTCTTGCTTTATGTAAGGGGCCTTGCGACCCCTTATCATATCACATTACAGGGGAAGGAACGACAGCAGAATACCTGCAGCCACTGCCGAACCGATAACGCCGGCCACATTGGGACCCATGGCGTGCATCAGAAGGAAGTTGCCGGGGTTGTACTGCTGACCTACGCTCTGCGACACACGCGCAGCCATAGGCACTGCCGATACACCTGCCGAACCAATCAGAGGATTGATCTTCTCCTTCGAGAAGAGGTTCATAAACTTGGCCAGAAGCACACCGCTTGCCGAACCGAACGAGAAGGCGATGATACCCAGGGCAAGGATACCCAGAGTCTGCCAGTTGAGGAACGACTCCGCAGTAGCGGTAGCACCTACCGAGATACCGAGGAAGATGGTTACGATGTTCATCAACTCGTTCTGTACGGTCTTCGACAGACGCTCCGTAACACCGCACTCCTTCATCAGGTTACCCAACATCAAGCAGCCAATCAGAGGTGCAGCCGAGGGCAACAGCAGGGCGATAATAACGGTGATAATGATGGGGAAGATGATCTTCTCCTTCTGCGAAACGGTGCGCAGCTGCTTCATCTCGATCTTGCGCTCCTTCTCGGTGGTCAACGCCTTCATAATAGGGGGCTGGATCACAGGAACGAGTGCCATATACGAGTATGCGGCAACAGCGATGGGGCCCAACAAGTGGGGCGCGAGCTTCGAAGTAAGGTAGATCGCCGTGGGGCCATCGGCACCACCGATGATACCGATAGAGCCTGCCTCCCAGTAGTTGAAGCCCAGAGCAAGAGCACCGATGAACGTAGCGAAGATACCAATCTGCGCGGCAGCACCCAGCAACAGGCTCTTGGGATTGGCAATCAGCGGGCCGAAGTCGGTCATAGCACCTACACCCACGAAGATCAAGCAGGGATAGATACCCAGCTTAACACCGAGGTAGAGGTAGTCCAGCAGACCTGCCGAGCCGAGAGCGAAGTTCTCCCAATGAACATGACCACCGGCAAAGAACTCGGCATGATACATACCTGCACCGGGGAGGTTGGTGAGCAACATACCGAAGGCGATAGGCATCAACAACAGGGGCTCAAACTTCTTGACGATAGCCAGATAGAGAAGTACAAACGCCACAAGGATCATGACGGCAAAACGCCAATCATCGGCGAAGCCCTTAAAACCGGTGTCCGACACGAACTTCTTAAGTGCCGTGCCGACACTGAAGTTCTGGTCGATATCGGCATTATCACGACCCTGTGTACTCTTCGTAGCGGCGGGTTGTGCTGCTACGGGCTCTGCTTCAGCCTCGATAGTCTCTGCGGCAGTCTCGATAGCTACAGCGGCAGCCTCAAGGCTCTCGGTCACGAGAGTCTCGGTTGCCTGGACAAGCTGCTCGGTAGCTGCCTCGACATCCTGCGCCTGGGCGGGAAAAGCCAGGAACAGAGCTGAAACAAGCAAAGTGAAATATAGCTTTAGACTCTTCATCATACTTTTATTAAAGAGTTAAACACTATTCCAGGTCGATGAGAGCCTCACCCTGCTGTACAGCCTTACCCTCGGTGACGTAGATCTTCTTAACGGTACCGGCAGCAGGAGCCATAATCTCATTCTCCATCTTCATAGCCTCAAGAGTGAGGAGAACTTCACCTGCCTTAACGGCCTGACCCTCCTGAACCTTGATCTTCGATACGTTACCGGGCAGCGGCGACTTGATCGAACCAGCATTGCCACTGATGGGCTGTGCAGGAGCATCAACGAAGTCAGCAGCCGTTGACGAAGGCTTTACCTGTGCAATCTTGGGAGAGACAATCGACTCCTCCTTCTCCACCTCTACGGTGTAAGACTTGCCATTAAGCTCAACACGAGCTACATTGCGGTCGATCTCCTCGACCACTGCCTCATAGCCCTTGCCGTTAATATTGAATTTGAATTTCTGCATAACGCGTAATTACTTTTTTTACTTTTACTAAAGGTTCTTTGAAATGTTTCTAACCTGCCATGCAGATACGTCGTGGTTCTGACGGAAGGTAAGTACGTCGCTCTCCTCATCGTGGCGGTTGAAGAAGAGGTTTACAGCCATAGCAATAGCTGCAATATCCTCCTCTGCCATACCGTCAGACGATGCGCTTACGGGAGCGACAGCCGCACTCTTCTTCTGTGCGAAGATAGCACCGAAGATCTTGAGCACACAGATGAGCAGAACAAGTACCGTAAATACCAGCATGATGCTCACCAGGGCCATAAGTGCAGCGATACCCCAGTTTGTTGCAAGTATCATCATAACTTCAAATCTTTACAAGACTACAAAGGAATGTTGTTATGACGCTTTGCGGGGTTCTCCAGACGCTTGTTGCGCAGAGACTCCAAAGCACGAATTACGCGGAAACGAGTGTTACGAGGCTCGATAACATCGTCGATATAGCCGTAGCGGGCTGCGTTGTAGGGGTTAGAGAACTTGTCGCGGTACTCCTGCTCCTTCTCGGCAACGAACTTGGCCTTATCCTCCTTGTTCTCGAAGGCAGCGAGAGCCTTGGCGTGCAGCACCTCAACAGCACCGCTGGCACCCATAACTGCGATCTCGGCGGTAGGCCAAGCGTAGTTAACGTCGCCACGGATATGCTTCGATGACATCACGATGTAGGCACCACCGTAAGCCTTACGCAGAGTAACGGTCACCTTGGGCACAGTAGCCTCGCAGTAAGCGAAGAGCAGCTTTGCACCGTGGGTAATTACGCCACCATACTCCTGAGCTGTACCGGGCAAGAAGCCGGGAACGTCAACCAGAGTAACCAAAGGAATGTTGAACGCATCGCAGAAACGAACAAAGCGAGCTGCCTTGCGGCTGGCGTTGATATCGAGCACACCTGCCATGAACTTGGGCTGGTTGGCGATGATACCTACGCTCTGGCCGTTGAAACGAGCAAAGCAGGTGATGATGTTCTTGGCATAGCCGGCAGCAGACTCCAGATACTCGCCATTGTCGACGATAGCCTTGATAACCTCGGCCATATCGTAGGGCTTGTTGGGGTTGTCGGGGATGATATCGTTGAGGATATCCTCC
>CALGRZ010000044.1 GCA_937880705.1 uncultured Alistipes sp. | reverse complement strand
GAAGGGTGATATGATCTGCGAGTGGGATCCCTACAACGCAGTTATCATCGCCGAGAGCGAGGGTAAGATCGTCTACGACAGCATCATCGAGGGTGTAACCTATCGTGAGGAGCGTGACGAGCAGACCGGTCTTTCGGAGCGTGTAGTTATCGAGTCGAAGGATAAGACCAAGAACCCCGTCATCAAGATTGTAAACAAGGATGGTGACGAGATCAAGGCATACAACCTTCCCGTTACGGCTCACATCATGGTGAAGAACAACGCCAAGATCAACGCCGGCGATATTCTGATTAAGATTCCTCGTGCCGTAGGTAAGACCGGTGGCGATATCACCGGTGGTCTGCCTCGTGTTACCGAGCTCTTTGAGGCTCGTAACCCCTCGAACCCCGCTATCGTGTCGGAGATCGACGGTGAGGTAACCTTCGGTAAGATCAAGCGCGGTAACCGCGAGATTATCATCACCTCGAAGGATGGCGATGTTAAGCGTTACCTCGTGCCCCTGTCGCGCCAGATCATCGTTCAGGAGAACGACTATGTGCGTGCAGGTATGGCACTGTCGGATGGTGCTATCACGCCCGGTGATATCTTGCGTATCCTTGGCCCCACGAAGGTACAGGAGTACATCGTGAACGAGGTACAGGAGGTTTACCGTATGCAGGGTGTGAAGATCAACGACAAGCACTTCGAGGTTATCGTGCGTCAGATGATGTCGAAGGTGCAGATTGAGGATCCGGGCGATACTCGTTTCTTCGAGGATCAGGTTGTCGACAAGTGGGAGTTCATGGATGTCAACGACGAGCTCTACGACAAGGTTGTTGTAACCTCGGCCGGTGACTCGCAGAACGTACAGGCAGGTCAGATTATCTCGCTGCGTAAGCTGCGCGATGAGAACTCGGCACTGAAGCGTCGCGACATGGCTCTTGTTGAGGTACGTCCTATCGTTCCTGCAACCTCTAATCAGGTGCTCCAGGGTATTACCCGTGCTGCGTTGCAGACCTCGAGCTTCATCTCGGCTGCATCGTTCCAGGAGACCACCAAGGTGCTCAACGAGGCTGCTATTCAGGCTAAGAGCGATGACTTGGTTAACCTCAAGGAGAATGTCATCACCGGTAATCCTATCCCCGGTGGTACAGGTCTTCGCGACTACGACGACCTTGTTGTCGGCCTGAAGGCAGACCTCGAGTAATCGACTATCAGGGCGTTGCTGCTGCGACGCTTAAGTTAAAATGGCGAGTGGGGCGTTTGTCCCATCCGCCATTTTTTTGTCGGCACTTTGGCGCGCGCTCGACACTCCATCGCGCCTCCACCCAAAGCAGCGGAGGCTGGCTAAAGGGTTATTTAGCCAGCCTCCGTTTACGTTTGTCGGACGATCCTTATAGCACCATCTCGAGTATCGCCTCGGCGCACCTCTCGGGCTCCTCGAAGAAGCCCATGTGACCCGAATTTTCAAGCCATACGGTCTTGGCCTCGGGGTGTGTACGCTCCAGCTCCTCGGCCACTTCGTTGGGTATGTAGTAGTCGTGGCGACCAAATATAAACATGTGAGGTACAGGTGATTGACGTAGCATCTCGTCACGATCCTTGCGCTCGATCATACCTGCGAGGATGGCCATCACGCCCTCATCTTCGGTAATTATTATGAGCTCCTCCATGTCGGCTATGCGGTCGGCCATACGTTTGGCGTTCTGCGGTGCAAAGCCCGAGTGTGGCACCAGACGAGCCATCATATTCTTCTTTCCGGCCTTGATGAGCTCTATCTCGCGTCGACGTCTGTCGCACTTCTCCTGTGTGTCAGCAGAAGTTGTTGAGCTGAGCAGTATCACGGCGTCAAGTCGCTCGCCGTAGAGCTCCGTCATAGCAAGTGCTACATAGCCGCCCATCGAGTGACCCACCACCGAGTAGCGGTCGATGCCGAGAGCCTCCATCGTCAGAGCCACGCACTCGGCCAGGTACTCCATGGTGTGCTTCTCGCCCTGCACCACCGAGATGCCGTGTCCGGGTAGGTCGATGGTCACCACACGAAGCTTGTCGCGCAGCAGCACGGCAAACTCCTCCCATACGATCATCGACTCCAGGTAGCCATGCAGCAGCACGACGCACCTCTCGCCCCTCTCGCTGTCGGCAACGTGTATGGGCGTAGAGCCCGCCATAATAAATTTCTCGGTCATAGCTGTATGATTTTTGTGGAACGAATTTACAAAAAAATAGTGACTTGGACAAGCGTTATGCATAAAATATCTCTATTTGGGCCTCGGGATTTTGTGATGCTCGAAAAATTTTGTAACTTTAGCCGTTAAAATGTATGCATAGGCCTATGTCACAAATAGAGATAATCAAGTGTCACGGCTCGCGTAACGACTTTGTTATGGTCGACACTACGCGCGAGGATATGTCGGCTGTCGACTGGTCTGCCTTTGCGCGTATGGTCTCTGACCGTGAGTCGGGCATCGGCAGTGATGGCGTGCTGCTTGTGGTGCGCCACGCTGATGGTGTCTATGGCATGGATATGCTCAACCCCGATGGCACGCACGCCGAGATGTGTGGCAACGGCATACGCTGTGTGGCCCGTCTGGCCGACGAGCGAGGCTATCTCGATAGGGGAGTGCTGCGCTCGGGTGGCCACGACTACCGCATCCTGCGCGGCGAGGATATGGCCGAGGGCATAAAGTGCTATGCCGTCGACATCGACATACGCACGCACAGCAACGACTTTGCCTTCTTCAAGGCCGATGAGCACTTCGTGGGTCGCGTCATCGAGCCGTTGCACCCCACGCTGCAGTTTACGGCTCTTAACCTTGGCAACCCGCATATTGTCGCATGTGTGGATAGAGCGGATGTGGCTCTGCTGGAGGCGTTGGGCGAGCGCGTCAAGGAGCTTAAGAGCCTCTTCCCGCACGGTGTCAACGTGTCGCTGTATGAGCGTCGCAGCAGCAGTAGCATCTTTGTTGCTACATACGAGCGCGGTGCCGGCATCACACAGTCGTGTGGCACGGCGATGACGGCATCGAGTACGGCTGCGGCACTGCTCGGCATTGTCGAGCGTGGAGAGCGTATCGAGGTGCGCAACCGTGGTGGCAAGGTCTACTGCTCAACGACGATCGACGAGGGTCGCATCACCACACGCCTGGAGGGTAACGCTACCTTCGACTGGTGGGGTAGTGTGCAGTGGGGTGACGACAATGGCTTCGGCTGGAGTGTCGAGCGTCGTAGCGATGAGGATGCTCGCTGGGCAGCCTTTGTCCAAGGATTTTAATCTGTAATAGTTTTATGCCGAGGGTGTTGCGATATATCTCTTTGCTGGCGGTGACGATGCTCTTCGTCGCCTGCAATGTCACGCGCTCACTGCCCGAGGGTAGCTACCTTGTGTCGAAGGTCAAGATCGAGGACGACAAGTGGACACCGCGCGAGGAGCGTATCACGGCCGATAGGGATAAGCTCGAGACCTACATCCGCCAAAGCCCCAATAAGCGTATCCTCGGCATGGACTTCTACGTCTGGGTGTGGGAGCATGCCAACCCCGAGAAGGATAACTGGTGGAATAACTTTAAGCGTAAGATAGGCGAGGAGCCCGTGCTGTTGGACTCGAGCCTCACGGAGAAGTCGGTGCAGAACCTCGAGACATATATGCGCACGCGAGGCTACTTCTCATCCGACGTGGAGTGTTGGGTAGATACCACCCGTCGTCATCGTCGTGCCGAGATCTCCTACCACCTGCACCAGGGCCGTCCGCTGCGTATCGGACGTCTGGTCTACGACTTCCGCGATAGCTCGCTGCGCCCTATCATCCTTGCCGATACGGCCGAGTGCCTGCTGTCGCGTGGCGATGTGCTCGATATTGCGCGCCTCGACGAGGAGCGTGAACGTATTGCGGGCGAGCTGAACAACCGTGGCTACTTCGACTTTACGGTCAACAACATCTCCTATGAGGTCGACACGCTGGGTGGCGACTACCTTGCCGATGTGCGTATGATCGTGCGCCCGACACTCGAGGGCTACGACGAGCGTGGCATGCCCCAGTGGGAGGATAATGCCGTCTACCGCATCAACCGCATCAACATCTATCCCACCTACGACCCTATGCTTCGCTCGACAAATGGCTTTAAGGCCGATGCGCTCATAGATACTACGTCGTACTACGGTCTGAACATCATCCGTGATGTCAACGCTACGCCCCGTCTGCGCAACGCCGTGTTGCGACGTACCATACCCCTCTACCCGAACTACGTCTATAGTGCCGAGCAGGTGTCGCGCACCTATAACGAGCTTATCTCGCTGGGCTTCTTCCGCAATGCCAAGGTGTCGTTCACGCGCGTAGACCGTCCCGACAGCTATGTCACCTATATGAACCATGAGGGCGGCGATGATACGATGCTCAACACCCGCGAGGAGTACCTTGACTGCGATATCTACTGTACGCCGGCCCTTAAGCAGAGCATGAAGGTGGAGCTCGAGGCCTCTACTACCTCGACCTTCTACGGTATCAGTGCCACGCTGGGCTACTCCAATAGCAATGTCTTCCGTGGTGCCGAGGCCTTCGATGTGGCCCTGCGCCTGGGTTACGAGTTTATGTATGCCCCCGATGCTGCGAAGCGTAATGCCCAGGAGATAGGCCTCACGGCAGGTCTGTCGTTCCCGCGCTTTCTGGCACCCATACAGCCTCGCCCCAATAGTCGTGTGTCGCAGCCGCGTACACGCCTTGAGTTGTCGTTTGACCACCAGAACAGACCCTACTATAGCCGTAACCTGTCGAGTGCCCGTTGGGCGTATAGCTGGAAGCAGGGTAACGCCTCGTCGTTTGTGCTGCGTCCCGTCGATATAAACTGGATCAATGTGAAGAGCGTCAATGAGTCCTTCCTGGAGGATATCGACAATAAGTACTTAAGAACCTCCTTCGAGTCGCAGCTCAATGCCGGTCTGTCGTTCTCGTATATGTTTAACAACCAAGCGAGTACATCGCGACGTCAGGCTACGGTGCTGCGTGCCAACTTCGAGAGTGCGGGCAACCTTATTCAGGGCCTTGAGCGACTCTTCTCGCACCCTGCCGAGGGTAAGGACTACTACGAGATCCTCGGTGTGCGCTACTCACAGTATGTGCGTGCCGATGTCAACGTCAGCCATAAGATCGAACTTGGCCACCAGATGGCCCTTGCCGGACGACTCTTTGCGGGTGTTGGTGTCACCTATGGCAACTCGGCCGGTCGCTCTATACCCTTCGATAGGATGTTCTATTGTGGAGGTGCTAACTCGATGCGTGGCTGGGTACCCCGCACGCTTGGCCCGGGCAACCACCCCGAGGTCAATGGCACGCGCTATCCTGCCCAGGTTGGTGATGTACGCCTTGAGGCCAATGTCGAGTTCCGCTTCCCTATATGGTGGCTCTTCCACGGAGCACTCTTTTTGGATGCCGGTAATGTGTGGTATCTTCGTGATAATGAGGATAGTCGCCCCGAGGAGGTCTTCCACTTCGATAGTTTCTACCGCCAGTTGGGCTTCAACACAGGTCTTGGTCTGCGCATAGATGCCAAGTTTGTCATCCTACGCCTTGACCTTGGTCTTCAGCTCCACAACCCCGGCCGTCCAGAGGGTGAGAGGTGGATCCACAACTTGAAGTGGAGTAACATGGCCTTGAACTTTGGCGTTGGCTACCCCTTCTAATGCGGTACTGATAGGCAGACAGCTCCTAATAATAGACCTATAAGCCTAATAAGCCATAGCCCCAATAAATATTGTAATCTCAATTGTATGCTGGTTCATAGATCTATGAGCCCATAGGTCCCGCTCGGCGGCTCTACTTGCAGCATAACAAAAAAAACAGCGTTAGAGTGATCTCTAACGCTGTTTTGGTGAGGTCTGAAGCGGACTCGAACCGCTGTAGAAGGTTTTGCAGACCTTTGCCTAGCCACTCGGCCATCAGACCATTATCTGCGATCGTTCCCAATCGGAGTGCAAATATACAACTATTTTTCTATTCTGCAAAATTTTATGCAATTATTTTATCCAGGTGATACGAAAATGGGGTACGGAGAGCAGGGCGGAGAGCAGGGAGCGGGGCGCAGTCGATAGGACTTGATAGGACTTAATAGGACTTGATGGGTAGTAGCGTGGCCGACATTTAGCCGTAGTGGCCTGCTGCCCCGAAATCCCTATTTACTCCTACTTGTCCTATTTCTTCCTATTCCGTCCTACTTGTCCTATTTTTTTGCGCAGTCGATGGGGCTTAATAGGTCTTGATGGGACTTAATAGGACTTAATAGGATAGCGTGGCCGACATTTAGCCGAAGGCAGTCACATCAGCTTATACACGAGTATGTCACCGCTGCCCAAAAAAAAAGATCCGCACAACTGCTGTGCGGACCCTGCGGAGCCTTGAGGGGGACTCGAACCCCCGACCCCTTCATTACGAATGAAGTGCTCTACCGACTGAGCTATTAAGGCAACCTAATGGTCAAACTTTTCTGCTTGACGGTGCAAATATCGCAAAATTTTATTAATTTCGCATCATTAAAGGAAAAAAAATTGCACGATGGTAACATTTTTTATCTGCTTGATAGCTCTTGTTGCGGCCTACTTCCTCTATGGCGGTGCTCTGGAGCGCGTGGCCAAGATAGATGGTTCGGCTGATGTCCCCTCGCGGAGGCTCTATGATGGTGTGGACTACATGCCCATGGCACGTTGGCGCATCTTCCTCATTCAGCTGCTCAACATAGCAGGCACAGGCCCCATCTTTGGTGCTATACTTGGAGCATGCTATGGCCCCGTGGCCTTTCTGTGGATTACGCTCGGTGGCATCTTCATGGGTGCCATGCACGACTTCCTTGCAGGTGTTATCTCGCTGCGTAACGATGGTCGCAGTCTGCCCGAGACCATAGGCAAGTACCTCGGTGGTGGCATGCGCAAGCTCTCGCTTGTGGTCATCCCAATACTCATGGTGCTCGTGGGCGGTGTCTTTATTGTGACCCCCTCGAAGATATTGGCCGGCATGACCGAGATACCCTATCTTGTCTGGGTTGCCATAGTCATCGTCTACTACTTTGTTGCCACCATTCTGCCCATAGATAAGATCATCGGCAAGATATACCCGTTGTTTGGTGCTGCGCTGATCTTCATGGCGTTGAGCATGTTTGGCGTGATACTGCTGGGCGACTACACCATCCCCGAGCTCACGTCGATAGAGAATATGCACCATAGTGCCGATAGGCTACCCATCATACCGACCCTCTTTATCAGCATCGCCTGTGGTGCTATCTCGGGCTTTCATGCCACGCAGTCGCCACTCATGGCGCGCTGCATGAACTCCGAGAGGGAGGCCCGCCCGATCTTCTTCGGGGCGATGATCTCCGAGTCGATAATAGCCCTGATATGGGCCGCGGTGGCCATGGCCTTCTTTGGCGGTGTTGAGGCTCTGAATGGCTATATGGTGGAGCATGGCAACGATGCCGGCCTTGTGGTGTCGCATATCAGCGTCACGACACTCGGAGTGTTGGGCAGCATCCTCGCCCTGCTCGGCGTTGTCGCTGCGCCCATCACCTCGGGTGATACGGCCTTCCGCTCGGCGCGCCTTATCGTGGCCGACATGCTGCATATTGACCAGCGACCCATCTACAAGCGTCTTTTGGTGAGCGCGCCCCTCTTCGCCATGGGTGTGGGCATCGCCTTTGTCGACTTCGATGTCATCTGGCGTTACTTTGCGTGGTCCAACCAGACACTCTCGGTCTTCACCCTCTGGATGATCACGGCATGGTTGAGCCGTCGTGGCAGCCGCTATGTGTGGCTGGCTATGATACCTGCTATGTTTATGACCTATATATGTGCATCGTTTGTCTTCGTGTCCAACCAGTTTGTAGGCCTTGGCTCGGAGCCTGTGGCCTATGTCTATGGTGCTGCTGTGACAGCCGTGGTGGCGGGACTTATGGTGATGAAAATCAGAAAGGATGTGCGCAATGGAGCTGAAATTTAAGCCTACGCCGGATCAGACCTTCGAGTTGGAGGGTCGTGGCAAGTATAACTTCGTGAGGCGTAAGCAGACGGTGGACACGCTCGCCAGCGAGGGCCGCTATCGTGAGGCGTGTGAGGCCCGCTACGAGGCCTTCATCGACCTTGCCGAGGCACTGCCCGACGAGGAGCCTATGCCCTTGAGGTGGGAGCATGCCAATAGCCGTGCCGCGATCAGCATCCTCTATGGCTCGGCCGTGGATCACTTTCGCATTGGCGATGTGGAGATGTGCATGGCGCAGCTGGAGATGCTCCTGGATGTCGACCCCGAGGATCACTTCGAGGGTGTCAACCTCTTGGCACTCTGCTATGTAGCTATGGATGAGAGGGAGGCCTTCGAGGATCTTAAGATAGACCTCACGGAGAAGTCTGCCGAGGCCGTTGTGGCACGTCTGTGGGCCTCGCTGCGCTTCGACGGGGCGTTGGATGGCGACCTGCTCAAGCTGCTTAAGTCGCGCTTCAGGGCCTACTACGAGGAGCTGTGCCGTGAGGAGCACCCCGACGACGAGGCCTTCAGGCGCGACATTGCCTCTGAGCGTCCGTCACCTGCTGCCGAGGCCAGGGAGTGGTGGCTGATGGTCGAGCCTCTGTGGCGCGAGTTCCCCGAGCTTATCGAGGCGTTGCGATAAAGGCTACTTGTTGCCGCTGTGGCGGTACTGCTTTGGTGAGAGGCCTGTGGCGCGCTTGAAGTACTTGCCGAAGAACGACTGGTTTGGGAAGTTCAACGAGGCGGCTATCTGCTGTATGGTCATGTCCGATGACTGGAGCATGGCGCGTGCCTCGAGGATGACGTGGTTCTCGATCCACTCGCCTGCCGAGCGGCCGGTGTTCTCCTTGACAATCTTCGATAGGTATTTGGGCGTGATGCAGAGCTTGTCGGCGTAGTAGCCTATCATGCGCTCCTCGCGGAAGTTGTCGTGGACAAGTTCCATAAATCGCTCAACGATACTATTCTTATAGTTCGACGTGGCGGCCTCCGCGCGGTGGCGGCTCAAACCTCCATAGTAGAATACACGAATCAGATTCTCGATCACCTGCAGACGGAAGGGGTTATCCACATCCGAGGCGGCACGGTGCAGTATGAAGTAGAAGACGTGCAGGGCCTGTAGGTGCTCGGCATCGAGCCTTGTGATGGGGTTGTTGTACATGACCATGTAGTGCTGCTGCCATCCGGGGAGGTTTATCATATCGACAAAACGCTTCGACAGGGTGATGGTGTAGCACTGGAAGTTGTTGCTCGACTCCATGGGCTCGAAGATCTGTCCGGGCATCATCGTTATGAGCATGGGGCTGTCTATGTCGTGCTCCTCGAGATTTATCTTTATGCGGCAGTGGCCCGAGATGCAGACCGATATTACGGCGTTGCTCAACTTCATGGGTACCTGGTTGATGAAGTCGAAGTTGGTGTGGTGCATAATCACCAGATCGTCGCCAATGATAATTCTATCCTCGGGAATGGCCAGGTGTAGGTTTCGGATATACTCCGCAATGTCTTTCATCGTTAAATTAGTGTGTTAGTTGTTGGTTGTGTGCTACAAAGTAACAAATAAAGTTTTGTTCGTCAAAACACCATTATACCAATAGAACACTATTTTAGTCCAATGTATTTCATTTTGGTCGAGTAGTAGACCAAATGGCTAATATATTTGGTTGTGTGGACTATGTTCTAAAGGTGCAAAAAACGCCTTCTGTTGATAACTAATAACGCAAAGTGTTGCGTATTTATTGTAAAAATGTTTATCTTTGAAGAAAAATTGAAATAACTTCCAATATGGCTCTGTTCAAGGTAGAGGGTGGCCACCGTCTTAAGGGTGAGATAGTGCCACAGGGTGCCAAAAATGAGGCACTGCAAATTATATGTGCTACGTTGCTCACGTCGGAGCGCGTGGTGTTGCACAACGTCCCCATCATCGCAGATGTGATGCAACTGTTGGATCTGCTCTCATCCATGGGTGTGAAGGTGGAGCGTCTGTCGGACGACAGCTTTGCCATTACGGCCGATGATATCAATCTGGACTATCTGCGCACGGCGGACTATCATCGTCGTTGTCGCAAGCTGCGTGGCTCGGTGATGATGATCGGCCCGCTGCTCACACGTTTTGGTGTAGGCTACATGCCCAAGCCGGGTGGTGACAAGATCGGTCGTCGTCGCCTCGACACCCACTTCCTTGGCTTCCAGAAGCTCGGCGCAGACTTCAACTTCGACCTCTCGGATGAGTTCTACACCGTTGAGGCCAAGAGGCTGAAGGGTACCTATATGTTGCTGGACGAGGCCTCGGTGACGGGTACGGCAAATATCGTCATGGCGGCGGTGCTTGCCGAGGGTCGCACGACGATCTACAACGCAGCGTGTGAGCCCTACCTGCAGCAGCTCTGCAAGATGCTCAATCGCATGGGTGCCAAGATCTCGGGCATAGCCTCCAACCTGCTGACCATCGATGGCGTGGAGTCGCTCGGTGGCACGGAGCATACGATGCTCCCCGATATGATCGAGGTGGGTAGCTTCATCGGCATGGCCGCGATGACACGCTCGGAGCTGACCATCAAGGATGTGTCGTACGACAACCTCGGCATCATACCTGCGCAGTTTGCGCGCATGGGCATACGCTTCGAGCAGCGCGGTGACGACATCTACATCCCCGAGCAGGAGCACTACAGCATCGAGAGCTTCATCGACGGCTCGATAATGACCATCGCCGACGCCCCATGGCCGGGACTTACCCCCGACCTGCTCTCGATATTCTTGGTTGTGGCAACACAGGCCAAGGGCTCGGTGCTTATCCACCAGAAGATGTTCGAGAGCCGCCTCTTCTTCGTCGACAAGCTCATAGATATGGGTGCGCAGATCATCCTCTGTGATCCCCACCGTGCTACGGTCATCGGCCACGACCATCAGCATCCGTTGCGTGCTGCCAACATGACCTCGCCCGACATCCGCGCGGGTGTGGCACTGCTCATCGCGGCGATGAGTGCCGAGGGTGTGAGCACCATACAGAATGTGGGCCAGATAGATCGTGGCTACCGCGATATTGACAAGCGTCTGAATGCTCTCGGCGCACGAATAATGAGGTTGGAGGAGCATTAATAGAGAGAACCCCAAAAGAGAGAACCCCAAAAGAGAGAACCCCAAAAGAGAGAGAACCCAAAAGAGAGAATCACAAAAGAGATGTTTTTAGAGAGTAACAAGCATAAGGGCTGGATCGAGGTGATCTGTGGCTCGATGTTTTCGGGTAAGACCGAGGAGCTTATCCGTCGTATGAAGCGCGCAAAGTTTGCTAATCTTAAGGTCGAGATCTTCAAGCCCTCGATCGATGTGCGCTACTCCGAGGCCGATGTGGTGTCGCACGACTCACACGCCATACACTCAACGCCCGTGGAGTCGGCACAGAACATCCTGCTGCTGGCCTCCGACGTAGATGTCGTCGGCATCGACGAGGCGCAGTTCTTCGACCACGGTATTGTCGATGTGTGCCGCCAGCTGGCCAATAGTGGTGTGCGTGTCATCGTCGCAGGTCTGGATATGGACTATATGGGCAAGCCCTTTGGCCCTATGCCGGAGCTGATGGCCACGGCGGAGTATGTGACCAAGGTGCATGCCATCTGCGTGCGCTGTGGCGACCTGGCTCACCACTCGCACCGCCTCACGGCCGATGATAAGCAGGTGCTGCTGGGTGCACACGACACCTACCAGCCTATCTGCCGTCATTGCTTCAACGAGCTGATGAACAAGGAGTAAACACCATATATGCTATGCAGAAAGCAGTAGATAAATGTGTTGAGGTGCTCCGCGCGGGAGGCCTCATACTATATCCTACCGACACGGTGTGGGGTATAGGTTGTGATGCTACAAACGAGGCAGCCGTGGAGAGGGTGTATGCCCTGAAGCGCAGCGAGGATAAGCACTCGATGTTGTGCCTTATGCGCGATGCCGACATGGTTGTACGCTATGTCAACCGTGCCCCGGGCATCGCCTTTGAGGTCATGGAGCTGTCGGATAAGCCCCTGACGGCGATACTCCCCGGAGCTGTGGGCGTAGCGCAAAATCTTGTGCCCGAGGGTGACACGCTGGGTGTCCGCATCCCGCAGCATGACTTCTGTCAGGCACTGCTGCGCAAGTTTGGCAAGCCTATTGTCTCAACGTCGGCAAACCTGTCGGGTGAGCCTGCGGCGAAGCGTCTTAAGGAGGTGGTGCAGCCCATTGTCGAGGGTGTGGACTATGTTGTCAATCCCCGCTTTGAGGGCAAGCCCACGCTGAAGCCCAGCTCGATAATTAAGTTCGGCGAGGGTGGCGAAGTGGAGATTATTCGTGGATAATGTATTATGGCAAAGCAACTTATAACACCTATACAGAAGCGTTTTTCGGACGTGGATTCGTTCATGCACGTCAACAACATCTGGCAGCAGACATACTTCGACCTGGGCAAGACGGAGTTCTATAGCAAGGTTCTCGGCATCACGGGTGTCTTCGATAGGCTGCGCATCATCACCGCCTCGACCCATACCGACTATCTGGGTCAGGTGCGCCTGACGGACGATATTGTGGTCACTACCGATGTTTCGCGCCTTGGCGGTAAGAGCATGACGCTACACCAGAGGATCATGTGTGGCGAGCGATGCCTCACCGAGAGCTCGTCGGTGATGGTGGCCTTTGACTTCGAGCTGCAACAGACGGTCCCGCTACCCGATGAGTGGCGCAGAGCCTTGGAGGAGTATCTGGTGGAGATATAAAGAGGCTGAATAAAGAGGCTACTTTGTCGTTATGCTCGCCCTCGAAATCCTTACATACGTTTTAGTGTGCTGCGGTTTTTCGAAAATTAGCACTTGTTATACAACTTAAACTATAATGGGGTGTCTCAACATACTTGTTGGACACCCCATTTGTTATTACGGGTCTTTATGCCAGCAGCTTGCGCATAGCCTCCACGTTGCGGGCGTTATCCGTAGCCTTGCCCTCGGCCGTGTAGGCGTGGGCAATGGCAGCCTCAAAGTGCTTTTCGACCTTGTTGCGGACAACCTTCATGGTGCTGTTCACCAGACCATTCTGCTCGGTGAAGGGCTCGTCGGCAATGGCTATCACGGCGGGCACCCATCTGTCGGGGAACTCGTCGGCATACTCGCCTCCGGCGCGATATTTCGCAACCTCCGCAGCCACAATCTTCACAGCCTCCTCGGCACGCTTGTCACCCTCCACGCCATGCTCGTCGAGGTAGCGGTTGAGGTTCTCCTTTGAGCCTACCACCAGAGCGATGGTGTAGGGGTCCTGATTGTTGTGTACCACGATCTGGTCGATGTAGGGTGACTTGTCGACGATGGCCTCCTCCATACCCTCGGGGCTGTACTTCTCGCCATCCGACGAGATGAGCAGACTCTTGAAGCGGCCCAAGACGTAGAGGAAGTTATCCTTCGACATGTAGCCCATGTCGCCCGTGTAGAGCCAGCCATCACGCACTGTGTCGGCCGTAGACTCGGGGTTCTTCCAGTAGCCGGCCATCACATTCTCGCCACGGATGACAATCTCGCCCTTCTGGCCTGTGGGCAGCTCGCGACCCTCGTCGTCCAAGATCTTGATCTCGAGGGGCTGCACCAGACGGCCCGACGAGCCGAAGCGGTGGTTGCCCTTCGACGGGGCGTTGGTCGAGATAACGGGCGTAGCCTCCGAGAGGCCGTAGCCCTGGAACATGGGTATGCCTATGGCGTAGAAGAAACGCTGTAACTCCGCGTCGAGCAGTGCGCCACCGCCGATAAAGAACTGAAGCTCACCACCAAAGGCCTCGCGCACCTTGCTATAAAGTATCTTGTCGAAGAGCACCACGGCGGGCTTGAGCAGGGCACGCCAGCCCTTGCCCTTCGAGTAGCCGTCGGCCTGGTAGGCATACGAGGTCTTGAGCGCAAGGTTAAACAGACGCTCAGTGGTCTTGCCCTTCTTGCGTATCGTGGCCTCGATGTTCTTGCGGAAGTTCTTGGCCAGGGCGGGCACCGAGAGCAGGAAGTGGGGGCGTACCTCCTTGATATTCTGGGGTACGTTACGCAGTGTCTCCATGGGTGTGCGGCCCACCTCGGTG
Organism: uncultured Alistipes sp.; assembly: GCA_937880705.1. Next base: position 1,568 of record CALGRZ010000044.1, on the reverse strand, counting down.
GTCGCTACCGATGCACCACAAGCGATCATGATGTAGAAGCCCACGACGTGTGCAAAGCAGTGGTCGAGCGGCAGGATGATAAGTGTGCGCCATGTGGGGGGTATGGTAACTACGGAGAGTGCCTGCTCGACATTGGCCGTATAGTTGCGGTGGGTGAGCACTACGCCCTTGGGGTCGGCCGTGGTACCCGAGGTGTAGGTGATGGTGGCGATGTCGTTGTTTTGCAGCGATAGGCCTATCTCCAAGAACTCCTCGCGGTGTGTTGTCAGGTACTCATCGCCACGCTCCTTGAGGCTGTCGAGTGTCAGCTCGCCCTCCTGAAGGTTCTCGGGCTGCTCGCCCCACACCACGATGTGCTTCAGCTCGGGCAGCTCGCCTACGATGCGGCGTATCTTGGGCAGCTGCTGGCGCGATGCGAAGATGAGCTTCACATCGGCATGGCGCAGACGGAACAATAGGTCGTTGGCCTCCTCCAGCTTTATCGAGAGGGGCACGCTGATGGCTCCGGCATAGAGCAGACCCAGCTCCGAGATGATCCAGTTGTTGCAGCCCTCGGCAAGTATCGAGATACGGTCGTTGGGTGCTATGCCCAGCGAGGCAAGACCTGCACCTGTGCGCAGTGCCTGTGCCTTGGTGGCGTTGTAGGTTGTAGGTTCGAAATTTCCGTTGTGCTTCTCCAGCAAAAACTCCTTGGTGCCATATTTGGCTACCGACTCTTCAAAGAGGTCGATGATAGTTCTCTTCATAGTGTATGCTTTTAGAAGTTAATAGTACAAAGGTAACAAAAAATTGCTAAAGTTGTATTTTTGTCGCTGCTTAATGCGCTGAAAAGCACCTCGAAAGGGGCTCTTCGTCGGAGCAGATATTGCCGTTCACCATCCGCTTATTACCGCTCGTATGGCAAATAAGTCCGATGGGTAAAATTGAGCGTGGTGATTTGAGTAACTCTAAAATTTTCGTTAACTTTGTGCCGATAATGCGCGCGAGTGCGCGTGCAGACGTACCTTTTTTTAAGAAACATTAACAAAAAAAGAGGATATATGAAAACTATGCGTTTCCTGCTGATGGCTCTTATGGTAGCCTTCGTAGCAGTTGGCTGTGGCGACGATGCTCCGGTCTTTCCCCCCAATCCTAATCCGCCGGGACCTGGTGGTGGCGGTGGCCAGGGTGGTGGCACCCAGGAGTATCCGCTGATCTCTACCGAGCCCGCCTTTGTAACCGAGTCTATGACCGAGGATGTGAAGGTTATCGTAAATGGTGCCGGCACAGCCATCGACGGCTTCACGGGCGAGCTGTATGCCCACACGGGCGTGATCACCGATAAGAGCACCTCGACCAGCGACTGGAAGTATGTCAAGGCCGATTGGGGCGTAAACATCGACGATTGCAAGCTCAAGTCGTTGGGCAACAACCTCTGGGAGCTCCTTATCGCGGGCGGCCCTCGTGCCTACTATGGTGTGCCCGAGAGCGAGAGCATCGAGATGATGGCCTTCGTCTTCCGCTCGGCAGACAGCACCGTAGAGCTCAAGGTCAACGGTCAGGATATCACCTTCCTCGATACCCCCGGT
>CALGRZ010000043.1 GCA_937880705.1 uncultured Alistipes sp. | reverse complement strand
TAATACAGTCGTTTCATTTATTTTGTGTTTTGTTCTAATTCTTCAAATCCAACGAGTCGATAACGCTCTCATTGATTTTGGCCTTTACTTTGGGGTCAATCAAGTTTAGTATATCTGGCAACGAGATGAAACCTACAATATCGCATATGACAGCCTTTTCTTTATTGCTGATAATCACCATAAACTCTTGAGGCCTTGATTGCGAGGATTGAAAAACCTCGTAAGTCTCGTTGTCAATCGTTATACGGCTGACCACTGTGTAGTCCTTGCTATTAACGATGTTGCGGATACTCATATACTCGTTGTGGGCAATCGCATTGGTTGACCTTGAGATAGGCATCTTCAACTGGTATATACAATGAATGCGCTTTGTCAAAGAGTTATTATCATCTTGTCTCTCTTTTGGTGTAAGACTTCGTAACACATCACCCGAAAACAGAGTTGCCTCAATCTCCTTAAATTGATGATTAGGGTGAGTCTCAATATTGTGTGTAATCTGTTTGTACTTCTCCTTAAAGGCTTTGGTCTGTGCTTCGGCCTTTGAGGGCAACAAAAAGGCTACACCCACAACTGCAAATATAATAAAATAATTTAAGAAATACACATATTTTTTCAACATTCTGCCCAATTTCACTTTTTTTACTTAACTTTATGTCGGCAAACACAGGAAAAACGAAGGATTATGAGAGGAGCAAACATTTTTGCGATGGTCTTGGCCATGGTGCTGCCCGCCGTGGCTACGGCACAGATAGAGGGAGGTGAGCCCTTCAACGGCAGCATAACGTCGATAGATGGCAAGGGTATTCGTGCCCGCGTAATAGTCGAGGGGCGCGACAAGCAGACATACGCCGACAGCAAGGGTCGCTTCGGCCTTACCGACATCGAGGCCGACGACACGCTACTCTTCGTGGCACGCCGCGACACGCTGCGCGTGGCCGTCGAGGGTCGCCAGAGTCTGCGTGTGATATGGGCACGCGAGGGTGACCACTACGAGGCCGTGGAGGATGAGCAGTTGGCGAACTTCGGATATGGCTACGTCAAACGCCGCGAGAGCACACAGTTCTCAACGGGCATCTCGGGCGAGAGGCTGCGTGCCACGGGCTGCACAAACATCGTCGATGCAATAATGGTGTGCTACCCCGGCCTGCGCTTAATAAACGGAGAGCTCTGTCTGCGCACGTCGAACTCGATAAACAGCGGCTCGGCAGTATTGATACTGTGCGATGGCGTGGAGGTGCGCCCCGAGAGCATCAACCCTGCCGATGTGAAGTCCGTAGAGGTGGTCAAGAGTGCCAACATGTATGGCTTCAGGGGTGTGAACGGCGTGATACTCATCACAACAAAGTCGGCCGAGGATCAGCTCCGCGAGGCCAACCGCAGAAGATAGCCACACAACGACATAAGAGCAAAGACCCCGAGGAGCACTTATGCTGCCTCGGGGTCTATGTATTTTGATTACTCCCACTCTATTGTGGCAGGTGGCTTTGACGAGATGTCATAGACTACGCGGTTGACACCACGCACCTTATTGATAATCTCGTTTGAAAGACGCGCCAGAATCTCGTAGGGGATGTGCACCCAGTCGGCGGTCATACCATCGGTAGAGGTCACCGCGCGCAGAGCCACACAACGCTCATAGGTGCGCTCGTCACCCATAACGCCTACGGACTGCACGGGGAGCAGGATGGCACCTGCCTGCCAGATCTTATCATACCAGCCCGTCTCGCGGAGGATGTCGATATATATCTTGTCTACGTTCTGGAGTATCTCGACCTTCTCGCGTGTGATATCGCCCAGGATGCGGATAGCAAGACCCGGGCCGGGGAAGGGGTGACGGCCGATAAGACGCTCCGACATACCCATCGAACGACCTACACGACGTACCTCATCCTTGAACAAGAGGCGCAGGGGCTCCACAACCTTGAGGCCCATCTTCTCGGGCAGACCACCCACATTGTGGTGCGACTTGATAACCACGGCGGTGCCGTTTACCTGTGCCGACTCCACAACATCGGGATAGATGGTGCCCTGGCCGAGCCACTTGACACCCTCCAACTTCTTGGCCTCCTGCTCGAAGACCTCCACAAAGTCGCGGCCTATGATCTTACGCTTGGTCTCGGGGTCGCTGACACCCGCCAAGTCGCCAAGGAACTTCTTAGAAGCATCCACACCCTTGACATTGAGGCCCATGCCACGGTACGACTCCAGCACCTCCTCAAACTCGTTCTTGCGCAGCAGGCCCGAGTCAACGAAGATGCAGTAGAGCCTGTCACCAATGGCCTTGTGCAGCAGCACAGCTGCCACGGATGAGTCTACACCGCCCGAGAGACCCAGCACCACCCTATCCTCGCCGAGCTTCTCCTTGAGCTCCTTCACGGTGCTCTCCACAAAGCTGTCGGCAGTCCATGAGCCTGTGCAGCCCGAGATGCCCATAACGAAGTTGCGCAACATCTGTGAGCCCTCCTCCGAGTGGTAGACCTCGGGGTGGAACTGTATGCCCCATGTCTGCTCGCCTGTGATGCGGTAGGCAGCCACGGGCACATCCTCCGTAGAGGCGATGATGTGGTAGCCCTCGGGAATTGTGGTGATGGTGTCACCGTGCGACATCCACACCTGCGACTCGGGGCTTAAGCCCTGCATCAGAGGGTCGTCGGCCTTGACTACCTGCATGCGGGCACGGCCATACTCACGGCTGGGTGAGGCCTCAACCTTACCGCCATAGAAGTGAGCAAGGTACTGTGCGCCGTAGCACACGCCCAGCAGAGGCAGCTTGCCCTTGATGGCGTCGAGCACAATGCGCGGAGCCTCGGCATCACGCACCGAGCGCGGCGAGCCCGACAGCACAACACCACGCACCGAGGCATCGAGGGCGGGGACGTTGTTGAAGGGGTGTATCTCACAATATACCTGCATCTCGCGGATGCGACGCGCTATGAGCTGGGTGTACTGCGAGCCAAAGTCAATGATGAGTATCTTCTCTGTCATACCTATATATTTCTATTATTCGCCACGCGAGTAGTTAGGTGTCTCGCTGGTGATGGTGATGTCGTGGGGGTGGTTCTCCGTCACACCACTCGATGTGATGCGGATGAAGCGCGCCTGCTGCAATGTCTCGATATCCTTGGCACCGCAGTAGCCCATACCTGCACGGATACCGCCAACGAGCTGGTAGACGGTCTCCGAGAGCTTACCCTTGAAGGGGACACGACCTACGATGCCCTCGGGCACGAGCTTCATGATGTTACCCTCCGAGCCCTTCTGGAAGTAGCGGTCTGCCGAGCCGGCCTTCATGGCGTCGATAGAGCCCATGCCACGGTAGGCCTTGAACTTACGGCCGTTGTAGATGATCGTGTCGCCGGGCGACTCCTCAACACCTGCAAACATAGAGCCTACCATAACGCAATTACCACCTGCTGCCAATGCCTTAACTATGTCACCCGAGTAGCGCAGACCACCATCGGCGATGATGGGCACGCCGGCCTTCTTGGCCTCTGTCGAGGCGTCGTAGATGGCCGAGAGCTGGGGTACACCCACACCTGCGATGATACGGGTGGTACAGATCGAGCCGGGGCCGATACCCACCTTGATGCCGTCGGCACCATTCTCGATGAGGTACTTCGCAGCCTCGGCAGTGGCGATGTTACCCACTACAACGTCGAGGTTAGGATAGGTCTCCTTGATCTGGCGCAGCAGGCCTACAACACCCTTGGTGTGGCCGTGTGCCGAGTCCAGAACTACGGCATCAACCTCCTCGGCAACCAGCGCAGCAACACGATCCATGGCGTCGGGTGTGATGCCGATGCCGGCAGCTACACGCAGACGACCCTTGGCATCCTTGCAGGCGTTGGGGTTATCCTTGAGCTTGGTGATGTCGCGATAGGTGATCAGGCCGATGAGCTTATTGCGATCGTCCACCACGGGGAGCTTCTCAATCTTGTTGGCCAGCAGCACCTCGGCGGCGAGCTTAAGGTCGGTGTCGTGTGTGGTGACGATGTTATCCTTGGTCATCACCTCCTCGATCTTGCGCTCCATGTCGCTCTGGAAGCGGAGGTCGCGGTTGGTGACAATGCCGATGAGCAGACCCTGCTCGTCGACAACGGGGATGCCTCCGATCTTGTTCTCCTGCATCAGCTGCAGAGCATCACCCACGGTGTTGTCCTTGCTGATGGTCACGGGGTCGTAGATCATACCGCTCTCGGCACGCTTAACACGACGAACGTGGGCTGCCTGTGCCGCGATAGACATGTTCTTGTGGATAACACCGATACCACCCTCGCGAGCCAGAGCGATGGCCAGCGTAGCTTCGGTCACGGTGTCCATGGCTGCGGACACGATAGGTATGTTCAAAGTGATATTGCGAGAGAAACGACCCACGGTCGACACTTCGCGAGGCAGAACCTCAGAATAGGCCGGTACGAGCAACACATCATCAAATGTGAGACCTGTTGTCTGTACCCTTTCATCGATAAAAGACATAGCAATCAGGTTTATTTATTTTATGTTGCGCACAAAATTAAAGAAAATTTTTGAGAACCGCAATAGTGGAGTGTTATTTTGTTAACATTTTTTTGTATCGGGGGTGCAGTTTGGCGCGGATGGGGCGCGGATGGGGCGCGGGCGGGGCGCAGTTTGGCGCAGTCGATAGGACTTGATAGGACTGAATAGGACTCGATGGGTATTAGCGCGGCCGACAATTTATCCGGTAGCAACATGCTATCCCTATCTCGTCCTATTTCTTCCTATCTCTTCCTATTTTAGCGCAGTCAATAGGACTTGATAGGACTGAATAGGACTGAATAGGACTTGATAGGATTAAGCGCGGCCGACATTTACCCGGTAGCAACATGCTATCCCGAAACTTCCTATTTAGTCCTATTTCTTCCTATCTCTTCCTATTTAGTCCTATCTCTTCCTATACAAAAGACCCCGAGGCTTCCACCTCGGGGTCTAACGATTGAGAGGCCGCAGATAGTCCCTTATCACCACTACCGAATTTGATGTCAGAAGGGGTTAGATGTGGTCTCGATAAAGAGGTTGGGCTGGATGGGACATACTTGACGTATTTCCCATTCAGCCCAACGATTGAGAGGCCGCAGATGACCCCTTATCACATCAAATTACTTGGTGCGGTTGATATACGAGTTATAACGCCACTTGGCATTCTCCTCGGCAGCCTCGAAGAGCTGCTCGGCCTCGGCGGGGAAGGCCTTCTGGAGCGAGGTGTAGCGCACCTCCTTCATCAGGAAGTCACGGAACTTCGACCAGTCGGGCTCCTTCGAGTCCATAACAAAGGGATTCTTGCCCTCGGCCTCGAGCTGGGGGTTGTAGTGCCACAGGTGCCAGTAGCCACACTCCACAGCCTGCTTACCTACGGTCTGCGTGCGGGTCATGCCGCCCTTGATGCCGTGGTTGATGCAGGGTGCATAGGCGATGATGAGCGACGGACCGGGGTAGGCCTCGGCCTCCTTCAGAACATTCATCAGCTGGGTCTGTGAAGCACCTATAGATACCTGTGCCACATATACATAGCCATAGGTCATGGCGATAGCACCTATATCCTTCTTGCGGATGCGCTTACCTGCCGATGCGAACTTGGCAACAGCACCCACAGGCGTAGACTTCGACGACTGACCACCCGTATTAGAGTACACCTCCGTGTCGACAATCAGGATGTTGACATCCTCACCCGATGCCAGAACGTGGTCCACACCACCAAAGCCGATGTCGTAGCCCCAGCCATCACCACCGATGATCCACTGTGACTTCTTCACCAGCCACTCCTTATACTGGAGGATGGTGCGGCAGGCGTCGCAGTTGCAAGCCTCGACCAGAGGCAGCAGACGTGCGGTAACCTCCTGCGACTTGGCAGCGAGGTGACGTGCCTCGATCCACTCCTTCATAACACCCTTGAGCTCCTCCGAGCAGCAGTTGCACTCGGCGATAGCCTTGGTCATGACATCCTCGAGGCCCTGGCGGATCTTCTCGACACCGATACGCATACCGAGGCCAAACTCGGCATTATCCTCGAAGAGCGAGTTAGCCCATGCGGGGCCGTGGCCCTGGGCATTGGTGCAGTAGGGCGTTGAGGGTGCCGAGCCAGAGTAGATAGAGGTACAACCCGTAGCATTGGCCACCATCATACGCTCACCGAAGAGCTGTGTAATAGCCTTGATATAGGGGGTCTCACCGCAACCTGCGCAGGCACCCGAGAACTCGAACAGAGGCTGTGCAAACTGGAGGTTCTTAACCGACTTGGTCTTGTCGACATACTCCTTGTAGCCAATCTGCTTGGTTATCTTTGACCAGTTCTCGGCCTGGTGCAGCTGCTCGGCAAGAGGACGCATAACGAGGGCCTTCTCCTTGGCGGGACATACGTCAACGCAGTTGCCACAGCCGGTACAATCCAGCGGCGAGAGCTGAATACGGAACTTCAGGTTCTTGGTCTCACCCAGACCCTGCTTCCACTCTACGCCCGAGGCTGCAGCCTCCTCGTCAGTGGCGAGGAAGGGACGTATAGCGGCGTGAGGACATACATAGGCACACTGGTTACACTGTATACAGTTCTCGATCTTCCACTCGGGCACCGAGGTGGCGATACCGCGCTTCTCGTAGGCAGCAGTGCCGTTGTCCCAGGTACCATCCTCGCGACCATTGAAGGCCGACACGGGCAGCTGGTCACCCTTCAGGGCGTCGATAGGCTTGCAGACGTCGCGCACGAAGGCGGGAACATTCGCTACCTCCTCGTGGCACTGGGCGGTGCACTCGAGCGTTGCCCACTGGGCAGGCACCTCGACCTTGATAACGGCATCACAGCCGGCATCTACGGCGGCGTAGTTCATGTTGACGATATCCTCACCCTTCTTGCCATACGACTTGTAGATAGCCCTCTTCATCTCCTCGACAGCCTGCTCAATGGGGATGATGTCGGCGATCTTGAAGAAGGCAGCCTGCATGATGGTGTTGGTGCGTGAGCCCAGACCGAGGTCGGCAGCGATCTTCGTAGCGTTGATGATGTAGAAGTTGATGTTGTGCTCGGCCATATAACGCTTCATGGCCACGGGCAGCGTTGCGCAGGTGGTCTCGGCATCGTTCACCGAGTTGAGCAGGAACGAGCCACCATCCTTAAGGCCCTTGAGCACGTCGTACTTCTCGACATACGAGGGAACGTGACACGCCACAAAGTCGGGCGTAGTTACCAGGTAGGGCGAGGTGATGGGGTTATCACCAAAGCGCAGGTGCGACGAGGTGTAACCACCCGACTTCTTTGAGTCGTATGAGAAGTAGGCCTGGCAGTACTTGTCTGTCGAGCCACCGATAATCTTGATAGAGTTCTTGTTGGCACCCACCGTACCATCCGAGCCGAGACCGAAGAAGAGAGCCTCGAAGGTACCCTCCTTGGCCATCGAGATCTCCTCACCCACGGGGAGCGAGAGCATGGTCACGTCGTCGTTGATACCCACCGTGAAGTGGTTCTTGGGTGTTGCCTGTGCGAGGTTGTCGAATACGGCCAGCATCTGTGCAGGTGTGGTATCCTTCGACGACAGACCGTAGCGGCCACCGATAATCAGGGGTCGGTTCTCGACATCGTAGAATACATCCTTCACGTCGAGCAACAGAGGCTCACCATTCGAGCCGGGCTCCTTGGTGCGATCCAGCACGCAGATGCGCTTCACGCTCTTGGGCAGCACGTTGAAGAGGTACTTCGCCGAGAAGGGACGGTAGAGGTGTACGGTGATAACACCCACCTTGCGACCCTGTGTGCGCAGGTAGTCCACGCACTCCTTGATGGTCTCGGTAACAGAGCCCATGGCGATGATGATCTCCTCGGCATCCTCCGCACCATAGTAGGTGAAGGGCTTGTACTGACGACCCGTCATTGCCGAGATCTTCGCCATGCACTCGGCAACCATATCGGGCACAGCATCGTAGAACTTGTTAGATGCCTCGCGTGTCTGGAAGTAGATATCGGGGTTCTGGGCCGTACCGCGTGTCACGGGACGCTCGGGGTTGAGGCCGCGCTGACGGAAGGCCTTGAGAGCCTCGCGGTCGAACATCGCGCCGAGTGATGCCTCGTCGATAAGCTCGATCTTCTGTATCTCGTGTGAGGTGCGGAAGCCATCGAAGAAGTGCACGAAGGGTATACGCGACTTCAACGCCACGATGTGGGCGACACCCGCGAGATCCATTACCTCCTGTACCGACGATGTGGCAAGCATAGCGAAGCCGGTCTGACGAACAGCCATAACATCCTGGTGGTCACCGAAGATTGAGAGTGACTGCGCTGCCAGGGCGCGTGCCGAGACGTGGAATACGCCGGGGAGCAACTCGCCGGCAATCTTGTACATATTGGGAACCATCAACAACAAACCCTGCGAGGCTGTAAAGGTCGAGGTGAGGGCACCGCTCTGCAACGAGCCGTGTACGGCACCTGCGGCACCTGCCTCCGACTGCATCTCTACGACCTTCACGGTGTCGCCAAAGATGTTCGTTTTGCCCTGCGCCGACCACTCGTCGACAAGCTCTGCCATGGTTGACGAGGGGGTGATGGGATAGATGGCTGCCACCTCCGAGAACATATAGGCTATATGCGCTGCGGCGTAGTTACCATCACAGGTAATAAATCTCTTCTCTGCCATATTTCTTTCCTAAATTAAGTTATTATTTCATCTGCACGACTCCAACCACCCCGCTCGCTACCCCAAAGGGGTAATTCATAAGGCGGTGGAGAGCTCGGCCACTTACGACGGCAACAATTCTTGTTCCGCATTTTGGGCAAAACCGCCGCAAAGGTACACATTTCGCTCGAAATATCATAGAATTTTCGTTGTTAACTTTTTAACACTGAAAATCATAGTCACACATCGCCATACGCGAGCCTAAAAATTGGACTATATTTCCACAAGCGGAAGGCCGTGCATGGGGGTGTGGCGGGGCTGCCAAGGGAGGGCCGACAAGGGGGCGCAGTGGGTGGGGTGAGTGCGGTGGGTGCGGTGGCGGGGAGGGGCTGACGGCCATAGAACAACAAAGCCCGCCCGAACAGTCGGGCAGGCTTCATCTTTTCTATCAGACTCTTTCGCAGGTTTAGAAGGTAACCAGCGAGGCGGGGAGTGCCGACTGCGAGGCCATAGCCTGGTCGTAGTACTCCTTGAGCTCCGAGATCGGGTCTACCTCGTCCAAGCTGCTAACGGTGTACTTGCAGCGACCTACACCACCCTCAATGCCGTTGCTATCCTTGGCATAGGCGAAGAGGTGTGCCACCTGATCCCAGTTGGCAACGTGGAATGTGTAGGGGGCATCCATGTTAACATTTACCCAGTTGTCGTAGTACCACAACAGGTTGGTATCGGTAAAGGGCGAGGTCATAGTGTCTGTACGATCGCGCTCACCATATACCGCATATACCGCCGAGGCACCCTCGAAGTTAGAGGTCTTGGCCACGATGATGGGACGACCGGCCGTAGCCGTTGCATCGCCCAACACCTCGCCATTCTCCTCGTCACCCGAGTAGATGCCCACCAGCTCGATTGTGGGGGTGATGTTGCAGGGTGCTGCCGTGGTGGCCAGGTTCTCGTAGGTGTAGACCTCACCTACCTTACCCGTGTTGGTACGCATCACGAAGAGTGCGCACATAACGCCTGTCTGGGGAGGCACGTTCTTCACGGTGAACGAACGATCGCCCTTGGCGAAGTACAGAGACTCCTCCATGACTACCTCGGGGGTAACAGCGTCGGGGTTATCCTTATACTTGATGAGGATGAGCTGATACTGCTCGTTGTAGATCTTATGAACCTGGTCGATGAGGGCAGCCTCGTCGTATGAGCCCATAAACGATACCGAGGGGAAGTAGTATACATCCTCGTTGTAGGCATCTACATTGATAATAAGGCTATAGGCACCCACGTCGGTAGCCGTAACATTAAAGCCTGCATCGGGCAAGGGCAGATCACCCGTGGTGAAGCGACCCTCGGTAACCTCCGAGATCACGGTAACGCCACCGGCCGCATAGTTCACGGCAGCCACCAGGTATACGAACTGTGTCTTGGGCTCCATGTTGAGCAGCTTGACTCTCTGGTTGTTAGACTTAACCAGCTCGGCAGCGGCCTCCTCGGCTGTTGCGCCACCCTCAACCAGGGCGTTGTAGGCCTCCTCGAAGTAGTCGGCAAGCACCTGCTCGCGGGTCATCTTGTATTCGCCAAACGAGTCTACAAGCTCGACATAACGCAGCTGATCTACGGTTACGAGTGTCCAGCTAACCTCACGATCCGAGGGCTCCACGAGCATTGTCACGTTGTTATCCTCAACATCGACATCCACCTCGAAGGTGCATATCACGTTCTGCACAGCCTCGGTGCGGAACGATGCCTTCTTAATCTCCGAGTTGGTAGCGTAGCCATTAGCCGGATCAACACCTACGACGAGCAGGTAGTAACCCTTGTTTGCCACCAGGCCCTCGATAACTGCGGCACTCACGGCACCACGGCGGGCATGCTCGGCCATGTTCAGCTCGGCCTTGGCAGCCTCGATGAAGGCAGCCTCGCTGTCGTACTTACCCAACTCGGCAACCTCGCAGCAGAATACGGCGTAGTCAGCCTCCAAGTTGTTGGGCGTAACGCTGTAGGTCACCGACGTGGTAGTGGTCTGGTCGATAACGACCTCGAAGTCGAGTGCCACGGGCTTGGCGGGCTCGGGCTCCTTGTCACAACCAATAAAAGCAATCGCTGCACAGAGAAGCAACGACATCATCCAATTGATTCTTTTCATAGTCTGTTTTAGGTATTAATAAATTATCTTTCTATTCTCACTCCTTAAAGCGTGGCTCTTTTAGGCGGCACACACGCCCCAACTTGTTCATTGGCTATTTGCGCACTTATTTGAACATACAAATATAATGTAACTTTTTCAAACGACAAAATGTAGACCTCAAAAACGCCGTTTTGGGCATAAAAAAGGGGCTAACCCCCAAAGAGGGATCAGCCCCGTTGATCGAATGACGACTATTAGAACATCGCTATAAGCTCGTCGTTGGTGTAGGCATCGGCACCGTAGCACTGCTTCAGGTAGGCCAGACCACCCAGGTAGTCCTCCTCGGTGAATGAGTCGGTAGCCTCCTTGGCAACAACCACGTCGTAGCCCAGCGAGAAGGCATCTGCCGAGGTGTGACGCACACACATGTGGGCATGCAGACCCGTCATCACCACGGTCTCAACACCCAGCTCCTTGAGCAGGATGTCGAGGTCGGTCTGGAAGAAGCCGCTGTAACGACGCTTGGGCACAACATAGTCACGCTCCGAGAGCTTCAGCTCGGGGATAACCTCTGCACCGGGAGTGCCTGCAATGGCGTGGTCACCCCAGATGGTGAGCTCACGGTCGATACCTGCACGGTGCGCATCGTTGCAGAAGATAACAGGAATACCCGCCTCACGAGCAGCATCCAACAATCGTGCTGTCGCGGGCACAATGGCCTTGCCTCGCTCACAGGTGAGGGCTCCATAGACAAAGTCGTTGAGCATGTCAACAACCAAAATAGCCGGTTTGTTCAGCTTTTTCATAGTCTTAAAGGTTATCTATATTAAATATAAGGTAAAACTAATTCAAAGGTATGAAAACTATTTTGATTTTGCAATAGCGATACAACTCATAGAACAATTTTGAGGGTGTTTATAACAGGGAGGCTTAATAGGAAGAGATAGGACTGAATAGGAAGAGATGGGACTGAATAGGAAGAGATGGGAAGAGATGGGAAGAGATGGGAAGAGATGGGAAGAGATGGG
>CALGRZ010000042.1 GCA_937880705.1 uncultured Alistipes sp. | reverse complement strand
CCCCAGCGCTTCATCTTTCTCGCCTTGCGATACTCAAATGCTCTTCCCATAGTGTTAAGTTTTATTATTTTTCGTTATTGTTTGTCCTGTTTTTTCGAGGCGTATATATGCATATATACACAATGGCGCAAAGATACAAAAAAAATGTTAATTCCGACAAGACATTTCCAAAAACTGAATAGCAATGTCGGAAAACTCTCTTTTTGGCTGAAAGCCCTATTCTTACCCGCTGTGGGGCCACTTTTTTTCCTCTTTTTATTTTTTATTTCGGGCAATAAGTGTTAACTTTGTTGCAAATTATGAAATTTCGGTAAAGACAATGAGTAAGCAGTATAAGCGTTATCTAATCACCTCCGCACTACCCTATGCCAACGGCCCTGTACATATCGGCCACCTCGCCGGTGTATATGTGCCGTCGGATATCTACACCCGCTACCTTCGTCTGAAGGGCTACGACGTGGTGTCGGTATGTGGTAGTGACGAGCATGGTGTGCCCATCACTATCAAGGCCCGCAAGGAGGGCATCACACCCCAGCAGGTTGTAGACCGCTACCATGAGATAATCAAGAGTTCGTTTGCGCGCCTCGGCATGTCGTTCGACATCTACTCGCGCACCTCGTCACCTACACACCGTGTGACAGCCTCGGAGTTCTTCCGCAAGCTCTACGACGAGGGTAAGTTCATCGAGCAGACATCTATGCAGTACTACGACGAGGAGGCACAGACCTTCCTCGCCGACCGCTATATTGTGGGTACATGTCCCCACTGCCAGAACGAGAAGGCCTATGGCGACCAGTGCGAGAAGTGCGGTTCGACACTCTCGCCCGATGAGTTGCTCAACCCCCGCAGTGCCGTGTCGGGTGCCGTGCCCGTGAAGCGCGAGACGAAGCACTGGTATCTGCCTCTGGACAAGTACGAAGGCTTCCTGCGCGAGTGGATCCTGGAGGGTCACAAGGAGTGGAAGTCGAATGTCTATGGTCAGTGTAAGAGCTGGCTCGACCTGGGCCTGCAGCCCCGTGCTGTGAGCCGCGATCTGGATTGGGGTATCCCCGTGCCCGTGGAGGGTGCCGACGGCAAGGTGCTCTATGTATGGTTTGATGCGCCTATCGGCTATATCTCTGCTACAAAGGATCTTACACCCGACTGGGAGAAGTACTGGAAGTCGGAGGATACCAAGATGGTACACTTCATCGGCAAGGATAACATCGTCTTCCACTGCATCGTCTTCCCCTCGATGCTTAAGGCGCACGGTGGCTATATCTTGCCCGAGAATGTGCCCGCTAACGAGTTCCTCAACCTCGAGGGTGACAAGATATCTACCTCGCAGAACTGGGCGGTATGGCTTCACGAGTATCTCGACGAGTTCCCCGGCAAGGAGGATGTGTTGCGCTATGTGCTCTGCGCCAACGCCCCCGAGACGAAGGATAATGACTTTACATGGAAGGACTTCCAGTCGCGCAACAACTCGGAGCTGGTAGCCGTGTTGGGTAACTTTGTCAACCGCGCGCTGGTGCTCACCAAGAAGTACTTCAACGGCGTTGTTCCTGCATGTGGCGAGCTTACCGACTACGATCACAGCACGATTGAGGAGCTGCAGCAGATCAAGGCATCGCTGGAGCGCAACATCGAGCACTACCACTTCCGTGAGGCTCTTAAGGATGCCATGGCCTATGCGCGTATCGGTAATAAGTATCTGGCCGACACCGAGCCTTGGAAGGTCATCAAGAGTGACGAGGAGCGCGTAAAGACCATCCTCAACATAGCACTCCAGATTACGGCCAACACGGCAATTGCCATCGAGCCCTTCATGCCGTTCTCGGCAGAGAAGATGCTCAATATGTTGGCACTCAATAAGTTCGATTGGGAGCGTCTGGGCGATATGGATCTTGTCGAGGCGGGTCACACCATTGGTGAGGCGCAGCTGCTCTTCGAGAAGATCGAGGATGATGTAATTCAGAAGCAGCTCGATAAGCTCGAGGCGTCGCGCCGTGCAAAGCTCGAGGCCGAGGCTGCGCAGAATGTTACCGAGCAGAAGGCCGAGGTGAGCTTCGATGACTTCCAGCGTATGGACATCCGTGTCTCTACGATCTTGGAGGCCGAGAAGGTTGCCAAGACCAAGAAGCTGCTTAAGTTGACCATCGACACCGGCATCGACAAGCGAACCATTGTGTCGGGTATTGCCGAGTACTATACCCCCGAGCAGTTGGTGGGTCGTCAGGTGTTGGTTCTCGCCAACCTTGCTCCTCGCGAGATCAAGGGTATCGAGTCGCGCGGTATGATCCTCATGGCCGAGGATGCGCTGGGTCGTCTGGTGCTGTTGCAGCCCGAGGATAAGACTATGTCGGGTGCGATGGTAGGATAATACTTTGATTTATAATGGGTTACATAGTTAACAACCTAAAAAAATACAAAATAACCAACTAAAACTTTAACACAATCTATGGAAAACATTAAATGGGGAGAGCTTGGTTTTGCATACTACAAGACCGCTTTCAATGTTCGCTATCACTATGCCAACGGCCAGTGGAGCCAGATGGAGGTAACCGACGATGAGTACATCAAGATGCACATGTCGGCAGCTTGCTTGCACTATGGTTTGGAGATCTTCGAGGGTCTTAAGGCCTTCCGTGGTGTAGATGGTAAGGTACGTTTGTTCCGTCCCGACGAGAACGCCAAGCGTATGATCAACTCTGCAAACCGCCTTTGCCTGCCCGCGCCTACCGTCGAGCAGTTTGTTGAGGGTTGCGTTGAGTGCGTACGTCGCAACGCAGACTTCATTCCTCCCTATGAGACAGGTGCTTCGCTCTATCTGCGTCCTACCCTTCTCGGTACCAAGACTTGTCTGGGTGTTCGCGCCGTTGACGAGGCTGACCTGATCATCTTCTGTGCCCCCGTAGGTCCCTACTTCAAGGGTGGTATGAGCGCAATCAAGGCCCTCATTATGCGTGATCAGGACCGTGCTGCTCCACGTGGAACAGGTGATGTTAAGGTAGGTGGTAACTACGCTTCATCTATCTGGTCACTCGAGTCTGCTCACAAGAAGGGCTTCTCTAACGTGCTCTATCTCGATGCTGCAACTCACAAGAATGTTGAGGAGTTTGGTGCTGCTAACTTCTTCGGTATTAAGAATAATACCTATGTTACTCCCAAGTCAACATCTATCCTCCCCTCAATCACCAACAAGAGCCTTCGTCAGATCGCTGTTGACCTCGGCCTGACCGTTGAGGAGCGCGACATCCCCGTTGAGGAGCTCGCTACATTTGAGGAGGCTGGTGCTTGCGGTACTGCTGCCGTTATCTCGCCCATCGGCGCACTCTACGATCTCGACAACAATGTTACCTATGACTATGGTATGAAGGTTGGTGAGACCTGCAAGAAGATGTATGATCAGCTTCAGGGTATTCAGTATGGCCGTGTAGAGGATATTCACAACTGGAATGTTGTAGTTATGTAATAACTCAGAACTAAAAAAAAGAGCAAAGGCCGAAAAAAGTCTTTGCTCTTTTTTTAGTTGTTAGAGTTACGCTCCAGAGGAGCGCAGATATTTTTTAAGACCTTAGGACTTTAAGACCGTAAGACCTTACGAGG
>CALGRZ010000041.1 GCA_937880705.1 uncultured Alistipes sp. | reverse complement strand
GGGTGCGCTGGTGAAGATTCCCTTCTCCTCATTGTTGCCTTTGGCCGAGGAGAAGGAGTATGGGTTGTTGTTGTCGTCGGGACAGCAGTAGACCCACGTAGCCTCCATCCTGCCGTCGGCGTGCACACCAAAGGCAGCCCTGATGGGGCAGGCGGTGTAGGTCTTACCCTCAAAAGAGGGCCAGGTGTATTGTGCGGCGATGCTCTTCACCTCTCCGCCCGAAATGAGCAACGAGAGCGACTCTCCGTCCCAGAAGTAACCGCCATTGGTTGCCAACAGAGGGGTGCCGCCCTCAAACGAAGCGAAGATGTCGGAGGGGGTTGCGTCCTGCTCCACATAGACCGCATTGAACTTGAGGGAGGGGTTGTTTTTGACATCCACAATGGCGTAGTAGCCGGTGCAGAAGTCATCGGTGCCATCCTCATAGAAGTTTTTGAAGTAGTACAACTCCACGCCCTCCGGATAGCCCTCCTGCCTAACGAGCTCATTTCGGCCCTCAGGTTGTGGGTCGGGCTTGGGCTCATCGGGGATTTCGGGGGTAGGTTTCTCGGTATCATCGGGCGTTGTATTGTCGGATGCGGGCGTGCAAGCCACCGCGAGTGACATACAGAGGCACAAGGCCAACACTATTGAAAAGATGCGTTTCATTGAGTTGAAAGTTGAAAGTTGAAAGTTGAGAGTTGAGGCAACCGACGACCAACCAACGTCGACCGTCTACCGTCTACCGTCTACCGACCTAAGTCATTAGGGGTTTTAAGGGCCTTAGGGACCTTAGGGTCCTTAGGGTCGTTAAGGAATTTAGGGAGTTTAGGGAGTTTAAGGAGTTTAGGGAATTTAGGGAAGTTAAGGAATTTAGGGATGGTAGAGGCATAAACCGCTAAACTCCTTAAACTCCCTAAACTCCCTAAACTCACTAATTTCCCTAAACTCCCTAAAACACAAACTTTCAGGCTTGCACAATTTGTTGTTAGAAGGGTGTCAGATTTGGAGATTTGTCGCAGGCTGAAAAAGCGGAGTTTACTTGAGGTAAATGAGTATTTTTCAGACAAGCAAAGCTTCGAAGATGACCCCTTATCACAGCAAATATTTGTTGTTAGAAGGGTGTCAGATGTGGTAGCTGGTCGCAGTTTGCAAATCCGCAGTTTACTTGAAGTAAATGAGGAATTTGCGAACAAGCCAGATGCCGCAGATGACCCCTTATCACAACAAAGAGATTAGTCCATCTTCAGGACAGCCAAGAACGCCGACTGAGGTACCTGTACCGAGCCAATCTGACGCATACGCTTCTTACCCGCCTTCTGCTTCTCCAGCAGCTTACGCTTACGCGAGATATCACCGCCATAACACTTTGCCGTAACATCCTTACGCACAGCCTTTACGGTCTCGCGGGCGATAATCTTGGCACCGATAGCCGCCTGAATAGCGATATCAAACTGCTGACGAGGGATAAGCTCCTTAAGCTTCTCGCACATCTTACGCCCAAAGTCGTAGGCGTGGTCGGCATAGATAAGCGACGAGAGAGCATCGACAGCCTCGCCATTGAGCAGAATATCGAGTTTTGCCAACTTACTGGGCTGATAGCCTGTGCGATGGTAGTCAAACGAGGCGTAACCCTTCGATATACTCTTCAGCTTATCGTAGAAGTCGAAGACAATCTCCGAGAGGGGCATCTCGAAGTTCACCTCCACACGGTCTTGCGTGATATACGACTGGTTCTTCATAACACCGCGCTTGTCGATGCAGAGCTTCAGAACATTACCCAAGAAATCGGCCTTGGTGATAATCTGCGCAAGGATATATGGCTCCTCAATCTTTGCCACCTTGGTAATCTCAGGCAAGCCCGATGGGTTGTGCACCTCAAGCTCCTCGCCCTGCGTGGTGGTGATATGGTACGACACATTGGGCACGGTGGTGATAACATCCATATCGAACTCGCGGTAGAGGCGCTCCTGAATAATCTCCATATGGAGCAGGCCAAGGAAGCCACAACGGAAGCCGAAGCCGAGGGCCAACGAGCTCTCAGGCTCGAAGGTTAGCGAGGCATCGTTGAGCTTGAGCTTCTCCAACGAAGCACGCAAGTCCTCATACTGGTCAGCCTCTACGGGGTAGACACCTGCAAAGACCATAGGCTTGACATCCTCGAAACCAGCAATGGCCTCGGTACAGGGGTTAGCAACAGAGGTGATGGTATCACCCACCTTGACATCTGTTGAGTTCTTGATACCTGAGCAGATATAGCCCACATCGCCCGCCTTAATCTCGCCACGCTCCGACATCTTGAGCTTCAAAACGCCAATCTCATCGGCATCGTACTCGCTACCCGTGTTGAAGAACTTCACGTGGTCGCCCTTGCGGATAGTGCCGTTGAAGACACGGAAGTAGGCGATAATGCCTCGGAAGGGGTTGAATACAGAGTCGAAGATAAGCGCCTGCAACGGTGCATCGTCATCACCCTCAGGGGCAGGTATACGCTCCACGATAGCCTCCAAGACATCCTCAACGCCCTGACCTGTCTTGCCCGAGGCGAGCAATATCTCCTCCTCCTTGCAACCGATAAGGTCGATAATCTGGTCCTTGACCTCGTCAATCATCGCCGACTCACAATCAATCTTGTTGAGCACGGGGATAATTTCAAGGTCCTGACCAAGAGCAAGATATAGATTTGAGATGGTCTGCGCCTGAATACCCTGTGTGGCATCTACCACAAGGAGTGCACCCTCGCACGAAGCGATAGCACGCGACACCTCATACGAGAAATCGACATGTCCTGGGGTGTCGATAAGGTTGAGGGTATAGCTTTCGCCATTGCGTGCCTTGTACTCCATCTGAATGGCGTGGCTCTTGATGGTGATACCCTTCTCGCGCTCAAGATCCATATCATCGAGCACCTGCGCCTGCATCTCACGCTGATTCAGCGTGTTTGTCTTCTCCAACAGACGATCAGCAAGTGTACTCTTACCGTGGTCGATATGTGCGATAATGCAAAAGTTGCGTATATTCTTCATCTTCTGACGATGTGATTGATTACCTTATAACTAATATTAGCGTGCAAATATATAAAAAAAACGATACACTTGCAAAGTGTATACATATTTTCTCGTCAATTGGGCGGGATATTATAGGCGGATTTTGGCAAGTTCTGCAGCCAACGAGTGGATGTAAGCCTCGATCTCCACAGCACGCTCAAACGAGGGACGCTTGCGACCATTTACATACTGCTGCATTAGCGAGGCATTGATACCCATCGCCTTGGCCACTTGTCTAACATTAAGCATCGGATAGCGGTTGAATAGATCACCCACGGGGTTGTCGCCAGGCAGATAGCTGTTTCTGTGTTTATCACTCTTCGACGCTCGCCTAATCTTGCTATTTTTCACGCCATCCATAATAATATAAATTAGTGATTATAAATTGGTTAACCATACATCAACCTCCTATTATACAAAGGTAACGAAAATAATCCCTACCGCAAAATAAATTCTGCAAAATTTTCAAAAATAGGTACTATTTTTAACACCCACAACTCCATGTAATGACACACCGCACACACCTTATATGGGTACTATTTTTAACACCCACGACAAATGTAAAGTCGGGTGTTTGCAGGTGTGATTTTTAACACCCTAAACAACGGAAACAATGGTGTTATATAGGTACTAATTTTAACACCCGAAACAACAGGTATGTTCCACTGATATGGGTGTCATTTTTAGTACCCGCTCTGTCGTATAATCTCTAACACCTGATCCAACATTGCATCCTGCCCCGAGAGGTAATCCTCTGCGGCGTATGAAATCGTTATATCCGGCATTAGTACCCCGTCGATAGCAAGGGAGTGTTCCTCATATTCTGTGGTAGCAATGGAGGCTTCATACAACAATGATGATAACCATATCTCACCTGTCACCGTCTCTCCATAACGAAGAGCATTGTGGCAAAGTGGCTCTCCGACCAATGTGGCGGCGCCATTGTATTGTAATATGTTACAAAACGAGGCTGCAATGGAGGATGTATTTCTACTCATTAAGACGTAGATGTCTATATCATCTCCAATATATAACTCGGGATCGAGTTCAATTCTCTTTACAACACAGCTATCGGGTAAAGTGATGGTTTGCCCTATCATCTCCTCCGTGATAAATTCATAATCCTCGATGGTATATGGAGATACCCTCAATTTTTGCGATTTGAGATAAGGAATTGTTGGGCGGTTGATAAATAGCGATAATAGCTTGTCGAACATATATCCGCTACCTCCTGTATTATATCGCAAATCAAGGATTACATTTTTGCAGTTTTTCGCCTTGAATTTAGCGATCTGCGATTGCAGTGTCTTGATAATTCTCGGATTGTAAAAATAGGAGAATTTGGGCAGTGCTATATAGCCAGTTTGGGCAGATTCGTATATGCGGATATTTTTATCCATCGACTCCTCTATAGCCAACGATGAGGCTGCCTTCTGTAAGCGCAGACCATCGGTTGTAATTGTCATTAATTCATCGTTACGAATAAGTTGAACGGTATAATCCTTTGGAAGATGCTGAAAATAGTAGTTTTGCAGCAAAACCTCGGGCGTAGTGTAGCGGTCGTGGTAATTAAACTCAAGTAGCTCCGATGCATTGATGCCATTGATTGCCACAATCATATCGCCTTTGCGAAATAGCGGGTTTACTGAGGTGTTGACTATCAACGTATCTTGCACACAAAGTAGATTAACGCCAAGTCCTCGACGAGTTTTCATAAACTCCCGTTTGGTCTTGTAGACACGAGCATCAATGGGTATTCTGGCACCGATGCGATAGTGAGGGTCAACTTCGTGTAACCAATCAATATATGGACGTAGGATGTAAAACAGGTCTGCTGTAAGTAGAGTGTCTTTTCCTAATAGAGTATGGCGGAGATTTATCTGTTGAAGCAGTTCCTCTTTTATTGACGGTGTCAGTAGCGAATCAACGGTTGGATGAATACTACTAATTGGCAAATCAGTCCAACTGCCATAATGAACCGTCTGAAGGTCTCGGATGGCAGCAGCACTATTTTTCACAGCGACAGAACGTTGCTTTATGCTTTCAACATCAGGAGTTTCCGCGATATGTTGCGCCTGAATTGATTGTACCCATAATAGCAGACAAAACGACAATAACCACTTCATAATAAAACAATTTATTGCTTCTTATTTATTGTAATGATGAAAGTACCGCAACCATCACAAGCAATCAGATACTTGCGACATTAATATGAACTCCCATAACCCTGTTTTTGATTTCTCCTCTTATAACGCTCTTATAATATTGATTATTACAATTATTAGCCAAAATGTAATATTTACAGTTCGTAAAGTTATTGAGTACGATTCTTAAATACCTACAACGATGAGGGCGCAGGTACTAATTTTAACACCCAAAACAACGGAAACAATGGTGTTATATAGGTACTAATTTTAGCACCCTAAAAAAGAGGTATGTACCACGGATATGGGTGTCATTTTTAATACCCATAACAAACGTAAAGTTGCGTGTTTATGGGTACTAATTTTAGTCCCCGAAACAATAGAGCTACCCCTCTGATGCGGGTACTATTTTTAACATCCACGACTGCTGGTAGTGGCGCACCACAACACTTCATATTAGGTACTAATTTTAACACCCATAACCTCTGGTAGTGACACACCACACACACTTGATATGGGTGTTATTTTTAACACCCTAACAGCAAAAGAATCACCCCATATAAAACCAGCACGGGTATCTTTTTTAATACCCGTGCAATCTATTATAGCACACAAATAACAACCCAATTTATACATTGCTTTTTATGCTTGCAGTGTCCTTCTGAGCAGAGCGAAGAATCTCGCAGTTAGCAATTATGGTGATGTTTGTGCTGACCTTGAGATCTTTCACTTCACTCAAGATGACACTCTAACAACTAATAACTAATAACTAACAACTCTTTTTGCTCTTTGAACTTTTCTTCGTACCTTTGCAGTCGGCAAATTTTAGACACGCTCTATTATGGCAACAATTTCTGACTATTTGCGACTTGTAAAGTTCTCGCACACAATCTTTGCAATGCCCTTTGCACTACTATCGTTTACCTATGCCTGGCAGACCACCGAGACGGAGCATAGCTTATGGCTGCTACTCCTGCAAGTGGTTGGCTGTATGGTCTTTGCACGCAACGTAGCCATGGGCTTCAACCGTTGGGCCGATAGGTTTATCGATGCCGAGAACCCCCGCACAGCGACACGCGAAATCCCCGCCGGCAAGGTCTCGGCCAAGGGTGCCATCGGCTTTGTGGTGATCAACGCCATACTCTTCATCGCCCTGGCCGCCACGATCAACCCGCTCTGCGGATGGCTCTCGCCCGTAGCACTCTTCGTGGTGATGTTTTACAGCTACTGCAAGCGTTTTACCGCCTTTGCACATATCGTCCTCGGCATATCGCTCGGCATAGCACCCGTAGGCGCATATATGGCCGTCACGGGTAGCTCGACCATCGAGTGCTGGATACTTGCCCTTGTGGTCATGACCTGGTGCTCGGGCTTCGACATCATCTACGCACTGCAGGATGCCGACTATGACCGTGCCCACGGACTGCACTCCATACCGTCGCACTTCTCGGCACGGACATCACTGATTATCAGCGCACTGCTGCACATTGCAAGCGTAGCTCTGCTCGTCTGGTTTGCATCCTACCAGCCCCAGTCGTGGCTGCTCTATTTAGGCTGCACGCTCTTTGCCGCGATACTTACGCTGGAGCATATTCTGGTTACCCCGACCAAGCAGCGCAACATAGGTATCGCCTTTGGCAATCTGAATGCCATGGCCAGCGTAACGCTTGCCGTATGCCTTATCCTTAACCTGCTTATCTACTAACGGTTATGTGGGTTGGTGCAGCATTTCTCTCGGCCCTTTTGCTCGGCTTCTACGACGTTGCCAAGAAGCAGTCGCTCAAAGGTAATGCCGTAATACCCGTACTGCTGCTCAACACCCTCTTCGGCACGCTTATCTTCATGCCCGTAATTCTCGATGCGGAGTTCGACTTCGGGTGGTTCAAGGGCACGATGCTCGCATCGGTAAGCTATGGCTTCGAGGAGCATGCGCTGGTGGCTACAAAGGCGATGATAACACTCTCGTCATGGCTCTGCGGCTACTACGCCATCAAGCACCTGCCACTGACCATCGTAGGGCCTGTCAATGCCACACGCCCCGTCATGGTGCTCATTGGTGCTACGCTGCTCTTTGGCGAGAGGCTCAACCTCTGGCAGTGGGCGGGTGTCATACTCACCATCGCATCGCTGTACCTGCTCAATATCGCCGGCCGCAAGGAGAATATCAGCTTCCGCCACAGCCGTCACATCTGGGCACTCTTTGCCGCTATGATGCTCGGCGCGGTGAGTGGTTTGTGGGATAAATATCTGATCTGGTCACACAACATAGACCCCCTCTTCGTGCAGAGCTGGTTTGGGGTCTATCAACTTGGTATGATGGCAGTTATAACCGCAGCTATATGGTGGCCCAAGAGAGCCAAGGAGGGCTTTCGATGGGTGTGGAGCATACCTCTTATATCGCTCTTCGTGTCGGCAGCTGACTTCTGCTACTACCACGCCCTCGACAGCGAGGGCTCGATGATTGCCGTGGTGTCGATGATACGTCGCTCGTCGGTGGTTGTAACCTTCCTCTGCGGAGCACTGCTCTATGGCGAGAAGAACCTCCGCTCCAAGGCGTTAGACCTCCTACTCATACTCATAGGCATGGTGCTCCTGGCCATAGGCAGCAGGTAGCAACACACGTCGCGCGAGATTATTTTCTGCCCGCGCCACATCGGTATTCAACTTTTTTTACTATCTTTGCATGATTGTGTGCGTGTCGCGCGCACGAAGCAGTGACGAATAACTAAAAAACATACAATATGAACGTATCTTATAACTGGCTTAAGCGTTATATCGAGACCGACCTGTCGGCCGAGCGCATTGCCGAAATACTCACCGAGCTCGGCCTGGAGGTCGAGGACTTCGAGAAGATTGAGACCATCAAGGGCGGTCTTAAGGGTGTTGTTGTGGGCGAGGTACTCACCTGCGAGGATCACCCCGACTCTGACCACCTGCACATCACCACCGTCGATGTAGGTGGCGAGGCTCCGTTGCAGATTGTCTGCGGTGCCGCCAACTGCCGCAAGGGTCTTAAGGTGATGTGTGCCACCGTAGGCTCGGTGCTCTACCCCATCGACTCGGATGAGGAGTTTAAGATCAAGCGCAGCAAGATCCGCGGTGTCGAGTCACTGGGCATGCTCTGCGCAGAGGATGAGCTGGGCATCGGCCGCAACCATGAGGGTATCATGGAGCTGCCCGCAGAGGCCGTTGTGGGCACACCTGCCAAGGAGTATCTGCACATCGCCGACGACTACCTTATCGGCATAGGCCTGACACCCAACCGCGTAGATGCTGCATCGCACATCGGCGTTGCCCGCGACCTGGTGGCCTACCTGCGCTCGCGTGGCGAGAAGGCCGAGCTGAAGCTGCCCTCGGTGGATGGCTTCAAGGTTGACGATAAGTCGCGCACCATCACCGTGGAGGTGAAGAATAGCGAGGCAGCCCCCCGCTATGCCGGTATCACCGTGAGTGGCTGCAAGATAGCACCCTCACCCGAGTGGATGCAGAATGAGCTACGCGCCGCAGGCATCAACCCCAAGAACAACCTGGTGGATATCACCAACTATGTACTCTTCGAGCTGGGACAGCCTCTCCACGCCTTCGATGCCGACAAGATCGAGGGTGGCAAGGTGGTTGTTCGCTCGGCCGAGGAGGGCGAGAAGTTTGTAACGCTGGATGGCGTGGAGCGCACGCTCACAGCCAACGACCTTATGATATGCTCGGCCGAGCGACCCATGTGTATCGCCGGTGTCTATGGCGGTCTGGACTCGGGCATCTCGGATGAGACGGTAAATGTCTTTATCGAGAGTGCATACTTCCACCCCGTGTGGGTGCGTAAGACGGCCAAGCGTTTCGGCCTCAACACCGATGCCTCGTTCCGCTTCGAGCGCGGTATCGACCCCAATATCCAGGTCTACGCCCTGAAGCGCGCAGCGATGCTTATGCAGGAGCTGGCCGGTGGTCGCATAACATCGGAGATTATCGACATCAACCCCACCCCCGCAGCACACTTCGAGTTTGACTTCTCGCTGGAGCGCGCATGCCGTCTTATCGGCAAGCAGATACCCGAGCAGACCATACTCACCATACTCTCGGCACTGGAGGTCGAGGTACGCGGTCGTGAGGGCGATGTGCTGAAGGTTGCCGTGCCTCCCTACCGCGTAGATGTACAGCGCGAGGCCGACCTGGTGGAGGATGTACTGCGCGTATATGGCTACAACAACATCGAGATCTCGGACCACGTCAACTCAACGCTGTCGTATGCGCCGAAGCCCGACAAGGCACGTCTGCAGAACGTAGCCTCGGACTTCCTCACCTCGAATGGCTATACCGAGATCATGTCCAACTCGCTGACCAAGGCGTCGTACTACGAGGCCTCGCAGTCATACCCCGTGGAGCGTTGCGTGAGGATTATGAACCCTCTGTCGCAGGACCTCAACGTAATGCGCCAGACGCTGATGTTCAACGCTCTGGAGGCTGTCGAGCTGAACGTCAACCGTCGCAACCAGAACCTCAAGATGTACGAGGTGGGCAACTGCTACGCCTACGCTGCGGAGAAGGCCTCGGAGGAGAACGCCCTGGCCAAGTACGAGGAGAGCTACCGTCTGGCAATCACCGTGACGGGTCAGGCCACACAGCTGTCGTGGAACAGCAAGGCCGAGGGCTCGTCGTTCTTCACCCTGCGAGCCATGGTCGAGAAGCTGCTGAAGCGTTTTGGCGTTGATATCTACGCCTTGCAGTCAGAGAGCCTTGCCTGTGACCTCTATGCCGACGCCATCGTCTTCAAGCAGGGCCCCAAGGAGGTGGTACGCATGGGCGTTGTATCGCCTGCGGTGCGTAAGAAGTTCGATATCAAGCAGGATGTATACTTCGCCGAGATCGACTTCGACCAGCTTATCAAGATGACCAAGAAGTCAAAGATACAGTTCAAGGAGCTGTCGAAGTTCCCCGAGGTTAAGCGCGACTTGGCACTGCTCGTCGACAAGGGTGTGTCGTTCTCGCAGCTGCGCTCTATCGCCTTTGCCACGGAGAAGAAGCTCCTGAAGTCGGTATCGCTGTTCGATGTTTACGAGGGCGACAAGCTGCCCGAGGGCAAGAAGTCGTACGCCCTGAGCTTCATCCTCGAGGATAAGAACCAGACGCTGACCGACAAGCAGATCGAGCGCACGATGGCCAACCTGCAGAGCCAATTCGAGCAGAAGGCCGGTGCCGAGGTGAGAAAGTAGCCGAGGCTACCGAAACACCTATCGGCTGACCATAACAACCAACGAAGAGGGTGCTATCCATCGCGGTAGCACCCTCTTCGTTGTTGCATCTACGCTCAACACATCCAAACGCACCGTGTCACACTCTCTGACAAAATGTCAGTTACAACGGCTTGGCATACCATTTGCCGTGGCCTATTGTAGTCTTCGCAAAATGCAGATAATAAACTAAAATTATAGAACAATGAAAAACGGAAAAATTGGTGTTACAACCGAAAACATCTTCCCTGTAATCAAGAAGTTCCTATACTCGGATCACGAGATCTTCCTGCGTGAGCTGGTCTCAAATGCCGTGGATGCCACACAAAAGCTCAAGACCCTGTCGTCAAAGGGTGAGGCCGAGGGTGAGCTGGGTGACCTGACCATACGCATCGCCGTAGACAGCGAGGCCAAGACCCTGACAATCACCGACCGAGGTATCGGCATGTCGGAGGAGGAGCTCGACAGATACATTAACCAGATAGCCTTCTCGGGTGCCGAGGAGTTTATGGCCAAGTATAAGGATCAGGCCATCATCGGACACTTCGGCCTCGGCTTCTACTCATCGTTCATGGTAGCCGACCGCGTGGAGATCTTCTCGCAGTCGTTCCGCCAGCAGGAGAAGAGCGTGCACTGGAGCTGCAACGGCTCGCCCGAGTTCGAGATGGAGAGCCTCGACGAGAAGCTCGACCGAGGCACACGCATCGTGCTGCACATCTCCGAGGAGTGCACCGAGTACACGCAGAAGGCCGAGATTGAGCGTCTGCTGCGCAAGTACTGCCACTTCCTGCCCATACCCATCGCCTTTGGCAAGAAGAGCGAGTGGCGCGACGGCAAGTATCAGGATACCGACGAGGATAACATCATCAACGACACCACACCCCTGTGGACACGCAAGCCCACGGAGATTAGCGAGGAGGAGTACAAGGCCTTCTATGCCGACCTCTACCCCATGAGCGAGGAGCCGTTGTTCTACATCCACCTCAACATCGACTACCCCTTCAACCTCACGGGTATACTCTACTTCCCGAAGATACGCAACAACTTCGAGATTCAGAAGAACCGCATACAGCTCTACTCGAACCAGGTATTCGTCACCGACGAGGTTAACGGCATCGTACCCGAGTACCTGACCCTGCTGCATGGTGTCATCGACTCACCCGACATCCCGCTGAACGTCTCGCGCAGCTACCTGCAGAGCGACTCCAACGTAAAGAAGATCTCGGGATACATAACCCGCAAGGTGGCAGACCGCCTGCAGGAGCTCTTCAACACCATGCGCCCCGACTACGAGCAGAAGTGGGACGACCTGAAGATATTTATCCAGTACGGCATGCTCACCGACGAGAAGTTTGCCGAGAAGTCACAGGGCTTCATGCTCTGGAAGTCGATCGAGGGCAAGTACTACACCGCCGAGGAGTACACCGAGAGGGTTAAGGCCGAGCAGACCGACAAGGACGACAACATCATCATGCTCTATGTGGATGACCCCATCGGCAAGGACTCGTTTGTTGAGGCTGCCAAGGCCAAGGGATACGACATTCTGGAGATGAACGGCCAGCTGGACAACCACTACATACAGTACTACGAGTCGAAACACGAGAAGGTACGCTTTGTGCGTGTTGACTCGGATGTTGTGGACAACCTCATCCGCAAGCAGACACGTCAGGCGATGTCGCTGACCTCGGAGCAGCAGCAGATCATGCGCCCCGTATTCGAGAGCCAGCTGCCCACCGACGAGAAGATACACTACAACGTATCGTTCGAGGCTATGTCGAAGGAGGAGGCACCCGTGGTCATCACCCAGAACGAGTTTATGCGTCGTATGAAGGAGATGGCCGAGGTGAGTGGTGGCCAGATGAGCCGCTTCTACGGCGAGATGCCCGACAACTTCACCATCACCGTGAATGGCAACCACCCCATCGTGCTCGACATCCTTGGCGAGGTGGAGACGGCCTACGGCGATAAGCTGCGTACCATAGGCAAGAAGATCACCGCCGCCGAGCAGGAGGAGAGCCGCTTCGAGGAGACGGTGAAGGGCAAGAAGGAGGAGGAGCTCACCACCGAGGAGCGCGAGATGCGCGAGAGCCTCTCGAAGCGTGTCGTGGAGCTGCGCGACGAGCGCAACGGCCGACTGGCCGAGATTGGCCGCGAGAATAGCAAGGTGCGCCAGATAATCGACCTCGCACTGCTCTCGAATGGCATGCTCAAGGGTAAGAACCTCACGGAGTTTATCCAGCGAAGCATATCGCTTATCGAGTAACACTCCCACAACATAACCAAAGCGGGACCATCCTTTTCGGATAGTCCCGCTT
Organism: uncultured Alistipes sp.; assembly: GCA_937880705.1. The sequence goes on along the minus strand of CALGRZ010000041.1, from coordinate 12,618 downwards.
TTTATGTTTACCGAGGAGTTACTCCCTCTGGAGCACCTCCATCAACCACTTGGGTGCTCGCTGCGGACGGCGTGTCTGACTGTCGATAAAGCCCAGCGTTGTCGAGCCACTTGCAATGTCACGACCATCCTCGCCGTAGATCTCATATCTAAAGACCATACGAGCCATAGGCAACTCGTCGACCATGGCCTTGACCCTTATCAGCTCGTCGTAGTAGGCCGGCTGGCGGTATTTGATGTTGACCTCGACAATGGGCATCATAACACCACGGCGCTCCATCTCCTTATAGGTGAGGCCGATAGCGCGAAGCCACTCGGTGCGAGCCACCTCAAAAAACTTGACATAGTTGGAGTGGTGCACAATACCCATCTGGTCGGTGTGGTGATACTCCACTCGAATATTGGTTTCAAAGCTCTTCATATAGCATATCTCTTTTATAGTTCGACAACAACACTGCCCTTTACATCGTCGCTAAAGCGGATGGTGCGACCTACTATCTCAACCTGTGTAGCTCGGCCGTTAACCACTGCCGAGTACTCGCCATCGCCAACCAACAGCTTATAGCTATCCTCGACTATCAGCACACCCTCGTGAGCCATACCTATTATTATATAGGGGTGCGCCAGCATCTGTCGGGCACGCTCCACATCGCCCTGCTCTATGAGCCTTCGCACCACCGTTGAGCTGACCTTATCGCCCGTGTCGGTATACTGCTCGACACGCTCCACCTCAAAGCCGTACTCCCGGGCAAGAGGGACAAGGCTATCGTAGCTGCCCTCGCTACCCTTGCCGAAGCGGTGGTTATAGCCCACGACCATACCCACCATACCCAATCGGCCAACAAGGCAGTCACGCACAAAGGCTGCGTAGCTCTGGCGGCGGAACTCCTCATCGAAGTGCGCCACGACGACACAATCTATGCCGTAACGCTCCAGCAGCAGAGTGCGCTCCTCGACCGTGGTGAGCAGCTTAAGCCCCTCGTCACGATGCATGGCGATACGGGGATGGGGCTCGAAGGTGACAACAACACTCCTTGCCGAGAGCCTCTCGGCCATAGCCTTAAGTTGCCCCAGCAGCCTATGGTGTCCCGCATGAACACCATCAAACGAGCCCACGGTGACAACCGTAGGGTGTAGCTCCTGCAGGGCATCGAAACCGTAGTAGAGTGCCATTGTTAGTTATTGCTCTCCTCGGCAACCTTTACGAAGTAGGCTACCTTCTCAAGAAGTGTGGTGATATCGTAGTTCTCGACAACGATGCCCTGTGGGAAGTTCAGCGGTGCCGAGGTGAAGTTCAGAACGCCCTTGATGCCGGCATTGATGATGGGGAGCACCAGCGTGGAGGCCACCGACGTGGGTGACGACACGATGGCGATGCTGATATCCATCTCCTCAACGCGCCTCTCAAACTCATCTATATGGTAGCAAGGTATACTATCGATCAGGTGGCCCACCTTCGTCTTGTCAACATCAAAGGCGGCCGTAATACGCAACTTAAGGCCCTTGCCGTTGAAGTACTTGGTGATAGCCTGACCGAGGTGTCCCATACCTATGATGGCCATGTTCATCGGCTGCTCGCTATAGAGGATGTTGTTGATAAAGTCGATAAGCACCTTAACATCGTAACCCTTCTTCGTATCGCTCGAAAAGCCGATGAGCATCAAGTCGCGGCGCACCTGCACGGCGGTGATGCCATGCATACCCGCCAAGACGTGCGAGAAGATATGCGTGATACCCTGGGCATGGCACTTGAGCAGCGTACGACGGTACTCGCTCAAACGCTCGATGGTCTTCTCGGGTATGGGTGATTGTATGTTGTTAGCCATAGTTACTTAATTTGGATGGTGAAGCGATTGGTATACTGCTCCAGAGCCCACTCGGTGTTGACATAGAGGCCATCCTCAAAGGCAAAGCGGTAGCCCATAGCCAGGGGCTGGTAACGCTGCTCGGTGAAGCCCTCGTCAAAGCCCTCGAACATCTGTCGGCAGAAGATCATCGCTGCATCGTAGCCTCGATACGAGAACATCGAGGGCAACGAGCGGTATGCCTTAAGGTAGCGACTGTCAAACAGACGTATCGCATCATCGCTACGCTTGGCATGGTAGGGCACCAGGAAGGCCACGTTGTTCTTAAAGAAGGATTGGCGGTCGATATTCTCCAGACGCGCCCACTTACGGTTGCCGATAACCTTATACTCGCCAATGACAGCACCACGATCCACAATCGAGGAGCGCAGCGAGGCCAGCGTGGTCAGTATACGGTCAATATCGGTATCCTTGTCCGCCACAACAATAAAGGTCTTGGCTGTATTGGTACGCAGCAGTGCCTGAAGGTTGTACAACGAGCCATTCGAGCCATCGTTGTTGCGGTAGTAGAGGAAGGGCTCGCGGTGGAACGAGAAGTTGAGCTTCAGATTTGCTCTATCGCCCACCAAGGCCATCATCTCCGCAGCATAGGCGTAGTCGTTGCTCGCAGCGTAGATCGTTATCAGCTCGCGCTCCGGGCTCAACAGCTCCTTAAACTTTTCGTATCGGTAGTCATCCTCTGACTGCATCTGGAAGAGCACAGGGCTCTTCACGCCCTCGATATCGGCCAGCGGCGTAACCACGGGGATGTTGTTATCCTCGGCATGGCTTAATACATGGCGCAGCTCATCCTCATGTACCGGGCCGATGATGAGCTGTGCATCGAGCATAGCATCCTCATAGGCGACGATATCCTTGATGCGGGTAACGCTATTCTCCGTGTCGAAGACCGTAAGGTCGATATCGAAGCCCTCCCTCTTGAGATCCTCCATGGCCAGCAGCACGCCGCGATAGAAGTCCACATAATTGGGGTTGACCCTGCCTCGCATGTGGAACGGGAGCATAAGCACCGTCTTAAGCGTATTGCTGCGCCCCAGGCGCAGGAACTCCACGTCGAGGGGCTGTGTAGCCAGACTATCCAGAAGAGCCATATCACCATAGATGTATGCATCGGCCTCGCCACGACCCATAAGCGAGTCGATAAGCTCGGGCACCACGGCGAGATCCTCCACCGACGGCTCCTCGGCCTGCACCGGCTCCTCTCGCTCATCTCGCTGCTCCGTCTCGCGCATCTTGCGACGACGACCCTCCTTAACGGGTTGCTCCGCAGTGGCACTCTCTATACCCTCGGCAACGCGCACCGTCATGCCCGCCTTAAGCTCCGAGGCTGTGATGCCGTTCCACGCGAAGAATTGCTCCTCGGTGATGCCGTAGCGACGCGACAACGAGTAGACCGTCTCGCCGGGTAGCACAAGATGCTCGCCCTCACCCACCGCAGCCTGCGCCGCAGCCTCGCGCTTGGCACTCCGTGCCTCACGCTTCGAGGGCTCCCTGACTGGGATATACAATCTATCGCCTATACCGAGGGCCGAGGGCTCAAGACCCTGATTGGCCTCCATGATATCCTCCTCACTCACGCCATAGGCCTTGGCCAGCGAGTAGAGCGTATGGCCCTTCTCGATGGTGTGGACATAGTAGCGTTTGCCATTCACCACGACAACCTCCGACGAGGGCTCAATGGCCATCGCCGCCACGGCTGTCAACATAAACATCGTGGCAAGTATACAGCGTAATAGTCTCATAGGTAAGAGTGTTTATTTCTGTCGTAGGCGTATCTCGGTGATCACCTTCTTGGTGTAGAGCGGGAAATCGCCCTGCATCATCCACGAGTAGTAGCTCGGCTCCTGACGGAAGACCTCCTCGACACTACGGCCACGGTACTTACCAAAGGTAAATACCTCCTCGCCCTTGTCGTTAAGGGCTATACGGCCGGCAAAGTCGACAATCTCGCCATGTGTCGAGAAGTCGGCAAGGGCCTCGACCGTGTCTCCAATATCGGGATAACGCTCGATCTGCGCCTCGAGCACCTCGTAGGTGGCCAGCGTGTCGGCCTCGGCCGAGTGAGCATTCTCCAGATCCTTGTCGCAGTAGAATTTATAGGCTGCAACCAGCGTGCGCTGCTCCTTCTTGTGGAAGATATTCTGCACGTCGACAAACCTACGTCGCTTGAAGTCCACGTCGACACCGGCCCTTAAGAACTCCTCGACGAGCACCGGCAGATCGAAACGGTTGGAGTTGAAGCCTCCAAAGTCACAGCCCTCGATAAACTGCGCCAGCGACTTGGCTATCTGACGGAAGGTGGGCTCATCACGAACATCCTCATCCGTGATGCCATGCACGGCCGTAGCCTCGGCCGGGATGGGCATCTCGGGGTTTATGCGACGTGTCTTAACCACCTTATCGCCATCGGGGGTTATCTTTACCATCGAGATCTCCACGATGCGGTCACGCGAGGTGTCCACGCCCGTGGTTTCGAGGTCGAAGAATACTATGGGTCGTTTAAGTTTTAGGTTCATTGCTCTATGTTGTTGGTTGCACCAAAGAGATACTCTGCCAAAGGGGTTCAACGAGGTCGACAAGCGTTGCTACGGGGTGGTTCGCCACCACCCCACAAAGACTCTGTCGAGCACCCGCCACCCTATCGGTGTATCTTATGCGTTGATCATCATCGGCATCAGCAGCATCAACACCTCGCCGGCGTGCTTGTCGTCGTAGACGGGCTTGAAGACACCTGCACGGGTTGAGTCGGCAAGCTCGATCTGCACCGTGGGGCTGTCGATGTTCGAGAGTATCTCGACAAGGAAGGTAGACTTAAAGCCGATGGTCACAGGCTGACCGTCATAGCTGCACGAGATGGTCTCGTTGGCCGATACCGAGAAGTCGATATCCTGCGCTGCAAGGCTGATCTTATTGCCGGCAATATCCATGCGGATAAGGTTTGTGGTGGGGTTAGAACATACCGCCACACGCTTGATGCCGTTAACCAGCTCCACGCGATCTACCAACACCTTGTTGGGGTTAGCCGTAGGAATTACAGCGTTATAGTTGGGATAGTTGCCCTCGATAAGACGGCACACCAGCTTGAACTTTTTAAGGTCGAAGATGACATTCTTCGCATCGAACGACACGCGGATGGGCTCCTCCTCCTTGAGCAGCACACCCTTCAGCAGGTTGGCAGGCTTCTTGGGCAGGATGAACGATGCGGCGAAGTCCACATCGACAGCCTCCCATACCGAGCGCACCAACTTGTGGGCATCGGTGGCCACGAAGGTGAGCTTGCCCTCCTCGAAGTTGAAATAGACGCCATTCATCACAGGGCGCAACTCATCGTCGGCCGTGGCGAAGATGGTCTTGTTGATGCCCGAGATGAGCATATCCACGTCGAGAACAATCTCCTTGTGCTCCGCAGCGATGGTCTGCATGGCGGGATAGCTCACAGCACTTGCACCGGGGATCGAGAGCGAACCGCTTGTCCACTTGATCTTAATCTCCCATGTGGTGTCGTTAACGTCGAACTCCAGAGGCATCTCGGGAAACTCCTTCAACGAGTCGAGCATGAGCTTGGCGGGGGCGGCGATGACACCCTCACGCTCTACGTTGTCGACATTGAGGTGGCCGATGAGCGTGGTCTCCAAGTCAGAGGTGGTCACGGTAAGCTCGCCATCCTTAAGCTCAAGCAGGAAGTAGTCGAGAATGGGGAGTGTGTTCTTGTTGCTGATAACCTTGCCGGTAGTTGCGAGCAGCGACAGCAGTGCTGAACTCGATACAGTAAATTTCATAATTTCAGTCTGTTTTATTTTGTTAATTCTTTTACTCTCATCTAAAAACTTCGGGCCGACTAAAGCGTCGACAGCTTGTCGAGGGCCAACTCAACCATTCGTCTTACGAAGGGCTTGTAGTCGGTGCAGGCATCCTTGGCCACACGCTGTGCGATGATGGTGCAGATGGTTGCTGCGCGGTGACCCATGAGTGCTGCAAGGCCGGCGAGTGCCGAGCCCTCCATCTCGAAGTTGGTGATACGACGGCCGCAATACTCAAACGACTCGATCTTCTGGTTGAGCTCCATGTCGTGGGGACGCAGGCGCACCCAGCGGCCCTGCGGAGCGTAGAAGCCGGGGGCAGCGATGGTGATACCCTCGCGCACCGAGCCTTTGAACAGCTCGAAGAGCTCCTTGTCGGCATCTACAAAGTAGGGAGCGGGCAGCTTCTTATCCCACGCCGTATGCTCCTCGAAGGCGCGCTCAAGGCCGAGGTCACAGACACCGTCACGACCCTCATAGTAGGACAACAGGCCATCAAAGCCGAGCGACGTGCGCGAGAAGAGTATCTCGCCCACCTCGATGTCGCGCTGTATGGCACCCGACGTGCCGAGGCGCACCAGGTTAAGACGACGCAGCTCGGGGCGTACCTGACGTGTTGCAAAGTCGATATTGGCCAGAGCATCCAGCTCCGTGACGGCTATGTCGATATTGCCGATACCGATACCCGTAGACATCACCGTCATGCGCTTGCCCTTGTAGCTACCCGTAACGGTGAGGAACTCACGATTGGCAACCTCACACTCCTTGCTGTCGAAGTACTCCGCAATCATGGCCACACGCCCGGGATCGCCCACCAGAATAACGGTGTCGGCAAGCTGCTCGGGCCTCAGATGCAGGTGGAAAATAGAGCCGTCACCATTGATAATCAGCTCTGAAGAGGGTATCGTTCTCATATCTTAATGTGAATTAATATCAAATTTATTTTTAATATTCGCGTAAAATTAATAATTTTGTCGGTAATAGCAAAACATTTGCGCTATTTTTTGCATTTTTTGATTTACAATCAAACAACCTTTATACCGCTTATGACACTCATTAAATCTATCTCGGGTATCCGCGGCACTATCGGAGGTGCTCCCGCCCAGAACCTGACACCTATCGACGTCGTTAAGTTCACCACAGCATATTCGCGCCTGATGAAGGCCAAAAACCCCTCGAAACGTATAACCATCGTCGTAGGCCGCGATGCCCGCATATCGGGCTCGATGGTCGACAGCCTGGTCGAGGGCACGCTGCTGGGATGTGGCGTCGATGTGATAAATGTTGGCCTCTGCACCACGCCGGGTACCGAGATGGCAGTCATCACCCATAAGGCCGATGGCGGTATCATCATCACCGCCTCGCACAACCCCCGCCAGTGGAACGCCCTGAAGCTCCTCAACGAGCGTGGCGAGTTCCTCGACGACGAGGAGGGCAAGCAGGTGCTGGCTCTGGCCGAGGATGCAGCTTACGACTACCCCACCATCGACGAGATCGGACACGTCATCCTGCGCGAAGACTTTAACAAGCGACATATCGAGCAGGTGCTGGCCCTCAAGCTTGTGGATCGAGAGGCGGTACGTCGTCGCCACTTCAAGGTTGTCGTCGATGCCGTGAACTCGGTGGGTGGCGTGGTCATCCCCGCACTGCTGCGCGAGCTCGGCTGCGAGGTGGTGGAGCTCAACTGCGAGCCTACGGGCGAGTTTGCACACAACCCCGAGCCCCTGCCACAGAACCTCACCGAGATATCGGAGGTGATACGTCGCGAGGGTGCCGACCTGGGTGTTGTGGTAGACCCCGATGTCGACCGTCTTGCCTTCGTAATGGAGAATGGCGAGATGTTTGTCGAGGAGTACACGCTGGTGGCCGTGGCGGACTACATCCTAAAGCACACACCCGGAAATACGGTGTCTAACCTCTCGTCATCACGCGCCTTGAGCGATGTCACCTCACGCTACGAGGGTTGCTCATACGAGGCTTCGGCCGTGGGCGAGGTCAACGTGGTTAAGAAGATGAAACAGACGGGTGCCATAATAGGTGGCGAGGGCAATGGCGGTGTGATCTACCCCGAGCTGCACTACGGCCGTGATGCGCTGGTGGGCGTAGCTCTCTTTTTGACCTATTTTGCAGGCCTCGACATGACCATGTCGGAGCTGCGCAAGAGCTACCCCGCATACTACGCCTCGAAGAACAAGATTGAGCTTACACCCAAGATTGACGTCGACAAGATACTTGCCACCGTAAAGAGCAGATACTCAAACGAAAGAGTCAACGATATTGACGGTGTAAAGATCGACTTCGAGCATAACTGGGTACACCTGCGCAAGAGCAATACCGAGCCCATCATCCGTGTCTACACCGAGGCTCGCACGATGGAGGAGGCCGATGCTCTGGCACAGCGTTTCATTTCCGAAATAGAACAGATTTGCAAAGCGTAAATAAACCTTAAAACATAGAACTATGAAACTTGCTAACGACTACATTCAGGCCAACAAGGAGCGTTTCCTTGAAGAGCTTTTCGACCTTCTGCGCATACCCTCAATCAGCGCACAACCCTCGCTGCATAAGGGCGACATGGTACGCTGTGCCGAGTGGCTCGCAGCCTCGCTGGTGAAGGCCGGTGCCGACCGTGCCGACGTGCTGCCTACGGAGGGCAACCCCGTGGTATATGCCGAGAAGATCATCGACCCCAAGGCAAAGACAGTCCTTGTATATGGTCACTACGACGTGATGCCCGAGGATCCTATCGACGAGTGGCGCACCAACCCCTTCGAGCCCGAGATTAAGGATGGCCGCATCTGGTGCCGTGGTGCCGACGATGACAAGGGTCAGCTCTTCATGCACGCCAAGGCCTTCGAGGCGATGGTTGCCACCGACACACTGCCCTGCAACGTGAAGTTCATGCTGGAGGGCGAGGAGGAGATCGGCTCACCCAGCCTCTACAAGTTCTGCGCCGACAACAAGAAGATGCTCAAGGCCGACATTATCCTCGTATCGGATACCTCGATGATAGGTCTGGATTGCCCCACCATCACCGCAGGTCTGCGCGGCTTGACCTATATGCAGGTGGAGGTTACGGGTCCCGACAAGGATCTGCACTCGGGTCTCTTCGGTGGTGCTGTGGCCAACCCCGCCAATGTGCTTGCCAAGCTCGTAGCATCGCTTACCGATGAGTTCGGTCGTGTCACCATCCCCGGCTTCTACGATGACGTGCGCATCCTCACCGATGCCGAGCGCAAGGCCCTGAACAAGGCCCCCTTCTCGCTCGAGGAGTACAAGCGTGCTCTCGACCTGGGCGACGTAGCCGGCGAGGTGGACTACACCACCATGGAGCGCACAGGCATACGCCCCTCGCTCGACGTAAACGGCATCTGGAGCGGTTACACAGGTGAGGGCACAAAGACGGTCATCCCCTCGAAGGCCTACGCCAAGATCTCGATGCGTCTTGTTCCCAATCAGGACTTTAAGAAGATCGCCAAGCTCTTCGAGAAGCACTTCCGCCGCATCGCGCCCAAGAGCGTGAAGGTTAAGGTTGAGTTCCTGCACGGTGGCGCACCCTACGTCTCGCCTACCGACCTGCCCGCATACAAGGCTGCCGAGAAGGCCGTGGAGACCACCTTCGGCATCAAGCCTCTGCCCTTCTACTCGGGTGGCTCAATTCCGATCATCTCGGGCTTCGAGAACATCCTGGGCATCAAGTCTATCCTGCTGGGCTTCGGCCTGTCGAAGGATGCCATCCACTCACCCAACGAGAGCTATGGCCTCGACCAGTTCTACAAGGGTCTGGAGACTCTGCCCTACTTCTACAAGTACTTCGCAGAGGAGTAGTAGCAACTACCCCCCATACATAAAGAAGATGCACCGCAGAGAACTCTGCGGTGCATCTTCTTTAGTGCCATTAGTGGTGCATGGGCGGACGACCAAAACCGGGACGGCCGGCCTTGACATCCATACCGTCATAGTCACCTATGTTGGTCGAGCCTCGCTTGCCAAAGTAGCGCAGGTTGTAGTTGAACTGAACGGTGAAGTAGCGACCGATGACGCTATTCCACGAGTTCTGCGTATAACCGCTACCCACCGTGCGGGCAAAGGCCGTATTCTGGTTCAGCAGGTCGTTGACGCCGATAAGCACCTCACCCAGCTGGTTCTTAAAGAGCTTCTTGCCCAGATATACGTTGCAGATGAGGTAGTCCTCGTTGTAGTCGTTCGTAAAACCTATATACTGGTTATAGTTCACCGCAGCCGTAATAGAGAAACCCTTCCAGAATACCCACTTGAGCGTACCCGAGGCCGTGTGGTTGAAGTACTGGTTCTTCGCACCCTTCATGGCCAACGACTGCTTCGAGTCGTTGTAGGTACCATTCCACTGGATGGTGAAGTCTATATTCTCGGAGATGTTACTACCCAGCGACAACATAGCATCGTAGCCAAGGTTGCTGGTGAAGTTGGTCTCGTGATTAATCATCGAGGGTGTGCGTGTCCAGCTCACACCCGCCATCATGTTAAGGTTACACTTGATGGGGGCGATGGGGAAGCCATAGCTTAAGTGTGTGCGCAGCTGACGGTAGCCATCCATATTCTCGTATGTCGAGTACTGCAAGGGGTTGTACTCCTCGCCACCGATGATCATCGTATCGGGGTTATAGACCACCGACTGACCGATATACTTCTGCTGGAACTGGGTCGAGAACATCCACATAAAGGTACGACCCTTCTCAATGTTGGAGCGTATGTAGTGGAAGTTGATGCGGTGCGTATATGACGACTGCAGCTCGGGGTTACCCTTCGAGATATACTGTGCATTCGACACATCGTAGATATCCTGCAAGTTGCGCACATCGGGATTCCAAGTGTAGGAGTTGACAAAGAGACGAATGGTGTTCTGGGGGTTAAACGCAATGTTACCCATCATGAAGTAGGTGATGTGGTTGAAGTCTCGCTTGACATGCTCGTCGTTGACCACGCCATCGAGTGTCGAGTACTGGTAGAAGACGTTGGCCACAAACGTATTACGGTCCTTCGAGTAGCGGAAGCCGGGGCCTACCCTATGCTCCATACTGCGGCTCGTGGTGATTGTCGACAGCGAGGCATCGGGCTGCGTACCGGGGGCGATAATGAAGTCCTCACCCGTGATGTAGGCGCGCTTGTCGATATCCTGATCCTCGTAGTCAAAGCGGTACTGAAGGCTCACCTGCGCATTTTTTGCCACAGGCTCGGTATAGGTAAAGTTGGCCCTTATGTCGGTCTCGCCCTGCGGTGCAATGGCCGACACATAGCGCAACGAGGGGGTGTAGAGCCCCTCCACGTCGGTGGGCAGCGTAGCCATTGTCGAGTAGCTGTGGGTCCATGAGCGGGGTGTGTTACGCAGTGCATAGCGACCATCGACGGTGATGGTACGACCCACCTTGCCGAGCTTCACGCGATACTGCAAGAACTCCGAGAAGCGCAATGCACGCGATGATGACTGAGAGCCGTTGTACAAAATCTCGTAGGGAAGACCCTTGCTTTCTGCTGTCTCGCCCCACTGCTCGCCATACGACTGGCTGAAGGGATCGTTGCCCTGAAGGCTGAAGTTGGTACGCGACATTAGCGACATATTCTTGTTGATAGTCCAGTCGAAGCGTAGGTTGAAGCGGTGGTTGTAGTTGCTTGTCAGCGACTCGCCACGCTGCTCAAGGGTGTCAACAGGCGAAGGTGCCTCGTACCACTTCTCGATTACACTCTTATTGCGGGTGCGTGTCTTGTTAAAGAAGTATGAGCCGTTAAGCTTAATCTTATCATCTTTGCCAAATGTACCCGAATACTGCGTACCTATCGAGCCGACATTCGCAACACCACTCTGCGGGCGTACCATATACTGACCTACGCCACCACGAGGGCCACCACCGCCACCACCATTCACGCCGAGGATATCCTCAAACGAGAAGTTCTGCTGGTTGACATTGTTCAATAGGCCGATAACCGATACTCGGTGGTTACCTTGGAAGACATTGATATTACCGCCAAGGTTATACTTATGGTGCGATGTAACATCGCCAATCTGAGGCTTGTAGGTCTCCTTATTTTCAAAAGCAAGGTCTGTGGATGCGCCACCATCAATATTGGGCTGATAGCCATAACCGCCATAGAGCTTACCGAAGACACCCTGACGCATATTTGCGTGGGTAACGATGTTGATAGCCTTGTAGCCCTCGCCATCGTCCATACCTGAGAACTCGGCATTATCCGAGAGTTTGTTGAACACCTCGATACGATCGACAGCCTGAGCCGGTAGTGAGTTAAGCGCCGTAGATACATCCTCGCCAAAGAACTCCTTGCCATCGACAAAAATCTTCTTCACCTGCTCGCCCTGAGCCTCTACCGAGCCATTCGAGATGGTGATACCGGGCATCTTCTTCAAAAGGCCCTCGACATCGGCATCCGAGGCTACCTTAAAGGCTGCGGCGTTGTAGGCCACCGTATCGCCATTCTGCGAGGTACGCAACGCCTGCACCTCCTTAACAACGGTCTCGATAGCCACACCCTCGACAAGCTCGATGGTGCCGAGCGCCGTAGCGCCCTTTACCGAAATATCCTTGGTGTAGGTGGTGTAGCCTACGAACTGAACTGTCATTGTGTAGTCGTCTGCAACAAGCGATGTGATAGCCACATCACCATTTACGCCTGTTGTAGCGTGCTTGCGGTAGTTGGCATTGCTCTTCGACACCACCTCGACGATAGCGCCGATAACGCCATCTTTCGTCTCGGAGTCGATGACCTTTGCCGTAATCTTCGATGACTGCGCCATAGCGGGCAGTGCCATAAGCATCACTACGAGAATTGATAAAATCTTCTTCATATCTTTTGTCTAATTTTTGTTCACTTTTCGCTCTGCGAAAATAATACTTATTTTCTAAAATAAGTACACCCAAGGGGTGAAACGACCGAATTGGCGGGTGAAACGACCGAACGGGA
>CALGRZ010000040.1 GCA_937880705.1 uncultured Alistipes sp. | reverse complement strand
AGAAGATGTGTGAGAATGAAGTCGAGAACGCCGCACCGTCAGCAGAAGGCATGATCGAATAAGGTGCCAGGGTCGCCTGCTCGAACTCTACCGTACCGACAGCAGGAACCTCCTTGAGAGTATGCCATGACATATCGAGGTATGCGAAATGGAGCTGGCGTACCTGGCCGTAGCCTGCGAGGTAGTTCTTTGCTGCAACGATCTTCTCGATAAGCTCAGCAGGGATAGGCTCGCCTGTCTGGTAGTGCTTTGCCCAGAGGTCAAGATACTCCTTCTCGGTAGCCCAATTCTCCATAATCTGAGAAGGCAACTCCACGAAATCGCGATAAACAGCGGTACCATTCATAGACTCATACTCACCCTTTGCGAGCATTCCGTGCAGAGCGTGACCAAACTCGTGGAGGAAGGTCTCAAACTCGTCGAAAGTAAGGAGCGAAGGTGCGCTCTCGGTGGGTTTGGTGAAGTTCATCACGAGCGACACCAGAGGACGCTGCTCTACGCCCTTGTAGATCTTCGTGCCACGGAACTCGGTCATCCATGCACCCTGACGCTTTGACTCGCGGGGGAAGAAGTCCATATAGAGGATAGCAAGCACGTTCTGCTCGGCATCCTTAACCTCGTACACCGTAGCCTCGGGATGGTAGGTCTCGATCTCGGGAGCCTCGGTGAAGGTGAGGCCATAGAGCTTGTTGGCGAGCATAAACACAGCCTGCTTGGCATTCTCCAGCTGCAGGTAGGGCTTAATCTGCTCATCGTTGATGGCGTACATCTCCTCCTTGTACTTCTCGCTGTAGTAGGCCCAATCCCAGGGCATCAGCTTACCCTCAAGGCCCTTGCTGTGAGCATAGGCCTCGATAGAGGCTACATCCCTCTTGGCGTAGTCGATAGTAGAGTTCAACAGCTCATCGAGGAACGACTGAACGGTGGGTGTGCTCTCGGCCATGCGATCCTCCAGAACGTAGTCTGCATAGCACTCGTAGCCCAGCAGGTTGGCAACCTTCATGCGCAGCTCGGCGATGCGGCGGATGTTCTCCATGTTGTCGAACTCGCCACCTACGCTGCGGCTGTTGTAGGCACGGTAGAGCTGCTCCTTAAGGTCACGCTGTGTAGAGTAGGTCATGAAGGGAACGTAGCTGGGGGCGTGGAGTGTAAGTGTCCAGCCCTGCTCGCCACGAGCCTCGGCCTCGGCAGCCATACCCTCCTTCACGAAGTCGGGAAGCTCCGCTACGCGAGCCTCATCGGTGATGTTCAGAGAGAAGGCGTTGGTCGATGCCAGAGCATTCTGACCAAACACCAACTCGAGCTGCGACAGCTCGGTGGTGTACTGACGGTAGAGCTCCTTGTCCTCATCCGAGAGGGCAGCACCCGAACGCTCGAAGCCCTTGTAGGTATTCTCCAACAGCTGCATATCCTGCTCGTCGAGATCGAGGCTCTCGCGCTGGTCGTAGACAGCCTTAACACGCTCGAAGAGCTGGGGGTTGAGCGACACATCGTTCGAGAGCTCGGTGAGCTTCGGGGTGATGTTCTGTGCAATCTGCTGCATCTCATCACTTGTGCAGCTGCCATTGAGCACGAAGAATACACCCGTCACACGGCCCAGCAGGTGGCCTGACTGCTCCATAGCCACGATGGTGTTCTCGAAGGTGGGAGCCTCGGGGTTGTTGATGATGGCGTCAATCTCGGCACGGTTCTGCTCGATAGCGTAGTCGATAGCAGGCTCGTAGTGCTCGAGCTTGATCTGCGAGAAGGGAGGTGTCTGGTAGGGAGTATTCCACTCCTCAACGAAGGGGTTGCCCTTGAGCTCGGCAGGCACATCGGCCTGGTTGCAGCCAACAAGAGCGAGAGTCAATGCTGACATAACGATAGTTGCTTTTCTCATAAATTTATCTGTTTTAGGTTATCTTCCTTCATTTGCCTACTTGCGGTCGACGACCTCGAGTGTAGGCAGCTTGCCGGGCTCGATGGCAGGGCGCTTGGGTGTGTTGAGCTCATTGTCAACCTCCAAGGGCTCCGTCACGGCCATGGTGTCCACCACCTCGGGCTCCTGCCACAGACCGCGGGCACGCAGCATGGGGATCTTGTCGGGATCGGCACCGCGGAACTTGCGGTACATCTCCATGCCGGGCTTCTGGCCACCCTGTGCAAGCAGGTCGTAGCGGAAGCTGTGGGCGAGATCCTTGTCGCAGAGGTCGCGGCACTCCTTGAAGGCGGCAAAGGCATCCTTATCGAGCACCTCGGCCCAGATGTAGAAGTAGTAGCCCGACGAGTAGCCACCGTCGAAGATGTGCGAGAAGTAGGTGTAGCGATAGCGAGGCTCGATCTCGGGGATGAGGCCACGACGTGTCGAGAGGTTGTACTTCTCAAAGGCGTTCACATCCATATCCTCAGAGAAGCTCTCCAAGGTGTGGATATCCATGTCGATAAGTGCCGCAGCAGCCAGCTCGGTGGTCATGAAGCCCTGGTTGAAGAGCGACGCCTTCTGCATCTTCTCGATGAGGTTATCGGGGATCACATCACCCGTGCGGTGGTGCGTAGCATACTCCTTGATGATCTCCGGCTCGAAGGCCCAGTTCTCCATAATCTGCGAGGGCAGCTCCACGAAGTCACCCTCAACCTCTGCAAGGCCACGATACTTAACATCGGCGAAGAGGAAGTGCAGGGCGTGACCAAACTCGTGGAACATGGTCTCGGCCTCGTCGAAGGTGAGCAGCGAGGGTGTGTCACCCACTGCAGGTGTGAAGTTGCAGACGATGCCCACCACGGGAGCTACACGCTTGCCATCCTCGTAACGCTGCTCGGTGAAGTAGCCACACCATGCGCCACCGCTCTTTGACTTGCGGGGGTGAGGATCGATGTAGAGCACACCGAGGTGCGACTCATCCTTGTCAAATACCTGATATACCGAGCACTCGGGGTGATACTTCGGTGCTGTGATAGGACGGAAGGTGATGCCATAGAGGCGGTTGGCGAGGTAGAACATGCCGTTGCGCACGTTATCCAGCGAGAGGTACTGGCTCACAGCACTCTCGTCGAGCTGATACTTCTGCTTGCGCACCTTCTCGGCATAGTACCACCAATCCGACTTCTCGAATGTCTGACCGGGGAACTCCTTCTGGAAGAGCTCGTTCATCTCGGCAAGCTCCTGCTTTGCAGACTCCAGCGCAGGCTCGAAGATCTCGTCGAGCAGCTCATAGACAGCCTCGGGCGTGCCGGCCATCTGGTCGGCGGTGACGTAGGCCGAGTATGAGGGGTAGCCCAACAGCTGTGCCTTCTCGATGCGCAGGCGGGTCATATCCTTGATATTCTGCTTGTTGTCATACTCATTATCGTTGTTGCAACGCATCAGGTAGCCGTTGTAGAGCTGACGGCGCAGATCACGATCCTTCGAGTATGTGAGGAAGGGCAACATGCTGGGCTTGTCGAGCGTGAAGAGATAGCTCTCTTTCTTGCCCATCGCTGCGGCAGCCTCACGAGCCTGGCTGCGCACGCCCTCGGGCAGGTCGGCAACCTGCAACTCGTTGAGTTCGAGGTAGAAGTTGGCATTCTCGGCCAGCAGGTTACGGCCATAGCTGATACCCAGCGACGAGAGCTCCGTGTTGATGGCCATCAGACGCTCCTTGGCCTCGCCCTCAAGCAGGGCACCCGAGCGCACAAACTTGTTGTAGGTCTTCTCCACAAGGCGCATCTGCACGTCGTCGAGCTTGAGGCTGTTGCGCTTGTCGTAGACAGCCTTAACCTTCTGGAACAGAGCGTCGTTGAGCATGATAGCATTGTAGTGCTCATCGACCTTGGGGATGATGCGGCCCTGCACCTCCTGCAGCTCGTCGTTCATATCCGACGACGAGATCATGCTGAAGATCAGGCCAACCTCAGAGAGCTTCAAACCGGCCTGATCCATAGCCAGGATTACATTCTCGAATGTGGGCTCCTCGCTGTTAGCGACAATAGCGTCGATCTCATCACGGTGGCTCTGCATAGCTGCCTCGAAGGCGGGCTCGTAGTGCTCGGTGTGAATCTTATCAAACGGGGGTATACCCAACTCCGTGGTCCACTCATCGAGCAGGGGGTTACCCGTCTCGGAAGCGACCTCGTTTTTGCACGAATAGATTGTCATAACAAACATTAATGACGATAATAGTAAAAGACGTTTCATTTATACCTTTTTTTAATTAACTTTGCAAAGTTAAAAAAATAATAGCCAAATGCAACTATTTTACGCACCTGAAATTTCACTTCCCCTCTACACTCTGTCGGAGGAGGAGTCAAAACACTGCATAAGAGTACTGCGCATGGAGGTTGGCGACGAGCTCCATCTGACCGACGGACGGGGCAACCTTCATCGCTGTAAAGTGGTGGATGCCAATGCAAAACACTGCACCGTAGAGGTTGTCGAGACCACCCCCGAATATGAGCGTATGCCCTACTCGCTGGTCATGGCCGTAGCCCCCACAAAAAATATTGATCGCTTCGAGTGGTTTTTGGAAAAAGCCACCGAGGTGGGCATCAGCGAGGTCTACCCCATAGAGTGCGACCACAGCGAGCGACGACAGATAAAGCTCGAGCGCGAGCAGAAGGTCATCACCGCCGCCGTGAAGCAGTCGCTCAAGGCCTACCACCCCACGCTCCACGACTTAACCCCGCTTAAGCAGATTTTGCAGATGCCCTTCGAGGGTGAGAAGTATATCGCACACTGCAACGGCGAGCTGGGCGAGAGGGCCTATCTTGGTAAAATTGCTAAAAAAGGGGGTAATGCCCTAATTTTAATAGGCCCGGAGGGTGATTTTTCGCCCGAAGAGATTACCTTTGCACTGAAAAACGGGTTTAAGGCCATTAGCTTGGGCAACCAACGTCTGCGCACCGAGACTGCGGCCGTTGTAGCCACGGTCATCATGGCCACAACAAATGCCCTGTAACAGAGATATTTAATTACTACCCATAAAAATTATGATCTACTTGTACGCACTCATAGCGGCTGCCGTGGTGATGGTTGCCATCTTCCTCGCACCGCTACGACACAAGGTGTGGCTGGCCACGGGCGTCATCGCGGCAGCTGCACTCACAGCCACGACGCTGGCAGTACGGGCCTTTATCGAGGGCACCATCGAGGTGGCGAAGTTCACAACCTCGATATTTGGCGCGGAGTGGCTCTCGGTCGATAGGCTGTCGGCCCTCTTCCTTATCATCATCTCCATCGCCTCGGTAGCCGTAGTGCTCTACTCGCGAGGCTATGTCGAGGGTTACCTGAAGCGTTACTCCGCAGCACACATATCGCTGCACTACTGCTCGCTCGTGACGCTCGTCATCTCGATGATGCTTGTGGTGGTCTCGTCGGGAGGCTTCTCGTTCCTCTTCGCATGGGAGCTGATGACCATCGCCTCGTTCCTGCTGATACTCTTCGAGGCCGACCGTCAGGAGACACGTCGCGCAGCACTCAACTACCTGGTGATGATGCACATCGGTTTTGTCTTTTTGGTTGCGGGCTTTGCCACAGCATATTCGGTGTCGGGCTCGGCTAACTTTGCCGACCTCTCACTCGCCTTCTCGCAGGGTCACACCATTCTGCTCTTTGTACTATTCCTCTTGGGTTTTGGTATGAAGGCGGGCCTCTTCCCGATGCATGTATGGCTACCCGAAGCACACCCCGCTGCGCCATCACACATCTCGGCCATTATGTCGGGTGTGATGATTAAGACGGGTGTGTATGGCGTTATGAGGGTGCTGATGAATATCACAGCCTCGGCAGACTTGTATGCCGTCGGCATCATCGTACTGCTTGTCGGCATCGTAACGGGTCTTTGGGGTGTTATTCTGGCCGCTATACAGAACGACGTAAAACGAATACTCGCATATTCGAGCATCGAGAACATAGGCGTCATCTTCATCGGTCTGGGTGTTGCCACACTCGGACAGGCCGCCGGCAACTCTATGGTTGCCACATTGGCCTTGTGCGGTACGCTGATGCACATCTTCAACCATTCGTTGTTCAAGTCGCTGCTCTTCTTCGGTGCCGGTAACCTCTACTCGCAGATGCACACCACGCTGCTCGACCGCTTTGGAGGCGTGGCAAAGAGTATGCCCGTGACGGCTGTTCTCTTCCTTATCGCCACGGTAGCGATATGTGCCTTGCCGCCACTGAATGGTTTTGTAGGCGAGTTTTTGATATATCTCGGAATTTTCAACAGCGTGCGTGACGGCGTGAGCACCCTCGCCGCAGCCGGTGCTTTGCTGTCGCTGGCTCTTATCGGAGGTATCGTAGTGCTGGCGTTCAGCAAACTATATAGCGTGGTCTTTCTTGGCTCACCTCGCGACCACCACGTTGCCGAGGCTACCGAGGTGGATGGCTATCGCATTGCCGCTATGGTTATACCCGTTGCAGGTATCCTGTTTATAGGTATTGTGCCTCAATTCGCTATTGGGATCACCGAGAGGGTCGCTATGCAGTTCACGCTGGCAGCCAAGCCTGTCATCAACTCGCTGGCGGGCTCTACGCTGGTGAGCATATCGCTGGTGGCACTGACGCTGATTATCCTCACTACACTGCTCTACCTCTGGAAACAGCGTAAGCAGAGCAGTCGTACGGTGGAGCATGGCCCGACGTGGGGCTGTGGCTTCACTTCGCCAAATATCCGTATGCAATATACGGGCGAGTCTTTTGCCGAAGGTCTGGAATCTATCGCCACCTCACTCACGCAGAACACCGTCGAGGGTCGTGCTGTGGGCAAGAGTGAGATATTCCCATCGGCCCACAACTACAACATCCGTCACAAGGATAAGGTCGATAGGCTCTTCTCGGCGTGGTGGATGGAGATGCTGCGACAGATAAACAAACGCATTATGCGTCTGCGTACGGGAAAAATCAACCACTACATACTCTTTGCGTTGATATTCCTCGTGGCAATATTCCTACTCTCAATCCTTAACATCATCTAACTATGGCAATACTACTCAACACACTGCTTATGATTGTTGTGGCACTCTCGATTACGGGTGTCATCAACCGCACCCGTGCCGTAATGGCGGGTCGCAAGGGATTGCCATTCTTCCAGCATATCTACAACGTGAGATTGCTGTTGCGTAAGGATTCGGTCTATTCGCACACGACAACTATACTCTTCCGCGTGGCTCCTGCCGTATATCTCGCTGCGGCCATTGTGGCTATACTGATGATTCCCGTTGCCGACCTCTACCCCGTTATCTCGTTTGAGGGCGACATCATCTGCCTGGCCTATACGCTGGCATTGGCACGCGTAGCCATT
>CALGRZ010000039.1 GCA_937880705.1 uncultured Alistipes sp. | reverse complement strand
CGACGTGGAACGTACGCAGAGTAAGCTGTGTACCGGGCTCACCGATAGACTGTGCGGCGATAACACCCACAACCTCACCCTTCTGTACCATGCGTGCGGTAGCAAGGTTGCGACCGTAGCACTTCGCGCAGACACCACGACGTGCCTCGCAGGTGAGTACCGAGCGAATCTCGACAGACTCCAGAGGTGACTTCTCGATAGCCTCGGCAATATCCTCGGTGATCTCCTCGCCGGCCTTGCACATAACCTCGCCGGTGAGGGGATGGATAACATCGTTGAGAGCCGTGCGGCCAAGGATACGATCGTAGAGCGTCTGCACCACATCCTCGTTACGCTTGATAGCCGTAGCGGTAAGACCACGCAACGTGCCGCAGTCCTCCTCGTTGATGATAACATCCTGTGCCACATCCACCAGACGACGAGTCAGATAACCCGCATCGGCGGTCTTAAGTGCGGTATCGGCAAGACCCTTACGCGCACCGTGGGTAGAGATAAAGTACTCAAGCACCGACAGACCCTCCTTGAAGTTCGACAAGATGGGGTTCTCGATAACCTGCTGACCACCCTCAACACCCGACTTCTGGGGCTTGGCCATAAGACCACGCATACCAGAGAGCTGACGAATCTGCTCCTTCGAGCCTCGAGCACCCGAGTCAAGCATCATGTAGACGGGGTTGAAACCATCCTGATCGCTCTTCAGCGTGGTGATCACCTGGTTGGTGAGCTTGTTGTTGATATTGGTCCAGATATCCACGATCTGGTTGTATCGCTCGTTGTTGGTGATAAGACCCATGTTGTAGTCGCCAATAACGGCATCGGCAGCTGCATAACCCTCGTCGATGAGCTTCTGCTTATCCTCGGGGATGACAACAGCGTCGAGGTTAAACGACAGACCACCCTGGAAGGCCATACGGTAACCCATATTCTTAATGTCGTCAAGGAACTTGGCAACCTTGTCGGCACCCGCCTTCTTCATCACCACGGCGATGATATCGCGCAACGAACGCTTCGTGAGCACCTCGTTGATGTAGCCTACCTCCGCAGGAACATACTGGTTGAAGAGGATACGACCGATGGTGGTGTCCTTCAGTACATATACCTCGTTGCCCTGCTCGTCAAGGTCACGAACTACGCACTTAACCTCGGCGTGCAGGTCGGCACGCTTCTCGTTGTAGGCGATGATAGCCTCCTCGGGGCCGTAGAACTTCAAGCCGGTACCCTTAACCTTGGGACGGGGCTTGGTGATGTAGTACAGACCGAGGACCATATCCTGCGAAGGCACGGTGATAGGCGCACCATTGGCAGGGTTAAGCACGTTGTGCGAACCCAGCATAAGGAGCTGTGCCTCAAGGATAGCGGCATTGCCCAGGGGCAAGTGAACAGCCATCTGGTCACCATCGAAGTCGGCGTTAAATGCCGTACATGACAGCGGGTGGAGCTGCATTGCCTTACCCTCGATAAGCTTGGGCTGGAAGGCCTGGATACCCAGACGGTGAAGGGTCGGGGCTCGGTTCATAAGAACAGGGTGACCCTTTATGACGTTCTCCAGAATACCCCAGATCACGGGATCCTTTCTGTCGATAATCTTCTTTGCCGACTTCACGGTCTTCACGATACCGCGCTCGATGAGCTTGCGGATAACGAAGGGCTTGTAGAGCTCGGCAGCCATATCCTTCGGGATACCCATCTCGTGCATCTTAAGCTCGGGGCCTACGACGATAACCGAACGCGCCGAGTAGTCAACACGCTTACCCAGAAGGTTCTGACGGAAACGTCCCTGCTTACCCTTCAGCGAGTCAGAGAGCGACTTCAGAGGACGGTTCGACTCGTTCTTCACGGCATTGCTCTTACGCGAGTTGTCGAACAGCGAGTCTACAGCCTCCTGCAACATACGCTTCTCGTTACGCAGGATGACCTCGGGAGCCTTAATCTCGATAAGACGCTTCAGACGGTTGTTACGAATGATAACGCGACGATACAGATCGTTGAGATCCGACGTTGCAAAACGACCACCATCCAGCGGCACCAGAGGACGCAACTCGGGCGGGATGACCGGAATATCGGTCAGCACCATCCACTCGGGGCGGTTCTTGCCATTCGAGGCGCGGAACGACTCGATGACGTTAAGACACTTCAACGCCTCGGTCTTACGCTGCTGTGAGGTCTCCTTCGAGGCACGGTCACGCAGTGCGTATGACATTGAGTCGAGGTCCACCTGCTTCAGGAGGGTGAGGATAGCCTCACCACCCATCTCGGCCACGAACTTGTCGGGGTCGTCGTTATCCAGAGCCTGGTTGCCCTTGGGCAGCTGGGCGACAACGTCGAGATACTCCTTCTCCGAGAGGGTCTGCAGACGCTCGATACCATACTGCTTGGCAGCACCGGCGTTGATAACCACATAACGCTCGTAGTAGATGATAGCCTCAAGCTTCTTTGACGGAATACCCAACAGATAACCGATCTTCGAGGGCAGAGAACGGAAGTACCAGATGTGAACAACGGGGACAACCAACGAGATGTGACCCATACGCTCACGACGTACCTTCTTCTCGGTAACCTCCACACCGCAGCGGTCGCAGACGATACCCTTGTAGCGAATACGCTTATACTTACCGCAGTGGCACTCGTAGTCCTTCACAGGGCCGAAGATGCGCTCGCAGAACAAACCGTCACGCTCGGGCTTGTAGGTGCGGTAGTTGATGGTCTCGGGTTTGAGCACCTCGCCACTCGACTGGGCGCGAATCTCCTCGGGAGAGGCCAATCCAATCGAGATACGGCTATAGCTGCTCATCTTATTATTATCTCTGTTAAATGACATAGTAGTCTAATTTTTTAATCCGCATTAATTGCTCTCGTCTTACTCGAGCTTTACCGACAGTGCCAGACCGCGCAACTCGTGCAGCAGCACGTTCATAGCCTCGGGAATACCCGGACGAGGCAGGTTGTCACCCTTGACGATAGCCTCGTAGGCCTTGGCACGACCCACAACATCATCCGACTTGATAGTGAGAATCTCCTGCAGGATGTTGGCTGCACCGAAGCCCTCGAGAGCCCAAACCTCCATCTCACCAAATCGCTGACCACCAAACTGGGCCTTACCACCCAGAGGCTGCTGCGTGATGAGCGAGTAGGGACCGATAGAACGCGCGTGCATCTTATCGTCAATCATGTGACCCAGCTTCAGCATGTAGATAACACCTACGGTTGCAGGCTGGTCGAAACGCTCGCCCGTACCACCATCGTAGAGGTAGGTACGACCGCTGCGAGGCACGCCGGCCTGGGCGGTGTACTCGTTGATCTGCTCCAACGAAGCACCATCGAAGATAGGCGTAGCGAACTTAAGACCCAGCTCACGACCGGCCCAACCGAGCACAGTCTCGTAGATCTGACCGAGGTTCATTCGTGAAGGCACACCCAGGGGGTTGAGGCAGATATCCACAATGGTACCATCCTCCAAGAAGGGCATATCCTCGTCACGAACAACCTTCGCTACGATACCCTTGTTACCGTGACGACCTGCCATCTTATCACCAACCTTGAGCTTACGCTTCTTGGCGATATAGACCTTGGCCATCTGGATAACACCCGAAGTGGGTATCTCATCACCGTTGGTAAGGTTGTACTTCTCACGGTTTACCGCAGCTGCAACCTTCTTGCACTCGATGATATAGTTATTTATCGTGAGGCTGATCAATGCGTCGTCGTGCTCGTCGCCCGTCCAACGTGTCTGACCCAGGTTCATAAAGCCGTTGGCCACACCCGTCTTACTGTCATGGCTGGTCTCCGAAATGGCCTCCAGCATCTTGACCGTGAACTTCTCACCCGGAGCGAAGAGCTCTACGTTATAATAGTCGTATACACCCGTGGTGGTCTTACCCTCCAGCAGACGCCACAACTTCTCGATAAGGATCTTGGTCAGATCGGCAACCTTCGATGCATACTCCGCATCGAGCTGCTCCATCTGTGCCTTCTCCTGGGCACGGTTACGCTTACCCTCCTTCTGTGCGTGGCTGTAGAGCTTCGTGTCGATAACCACACCATGCAACGAGGGCTGTGCCTTGAGCGAAGCATCCTTAACATCACCGGCCTTATCGCCGAAGATGGCGCGGAGCAGCTTCTCCTCGGGCGAGGGATCACTCTCACCCTTGGGGGTAATCTTACCGATAAGAATATCACCGGGTGTTACCTTCGCACCTACGCGGATAATACCGTTGGCATCCAGATCCTTGGTGGCATCCTCCGACACGTTGGGAATATCCGAGGTGAGCTCCTCGACACCACGCTTGGTGTCGCGTACCTCCATGATATACTCGTCAACGTGCACCGAGGTGAAGATATCCTCACGCTGGATACGCTCCGAGATAACGATAGCATCCTCGAAGTTGTAACCCTTCCAGGGCATGAACGCCACCTTGAGGTTACGACCCAGTGCCAACTCGCCCTTCTCGGTTGAATAGCCCTCGGTAAGTATCTGACCCTTAACCACCTTGTCGCCGGTGAGCACTGCGGGCTTCAGCGTAACGGTGGTATTCTGGTTGGTGCGGCGGTAGCGAGGCAGCTCGTAGACGGTAACCTCGGGTGCGAACGATGCGATCTGCTCATCCTCGTCGCGCTCGTAACGCACCTCGATGCGTGTAGCGTCGGCAAAGACAACCTCACCGTTACCCGTGGCAACAACCTGAATACGGCTGTCAACAATCATATCCTTCTCGATACCCGTACCTACGGTGGGAGCCTCACATGTTACCAGAGGCACTGCCTGGCGCATCATGTTCGAACCCATCAGCGCACGGTTAGCATCGTCGTGCTCCAAGAAGGGAATCAAGCTCGCAGCGATAGATGCAACCTGGTTAGGTGCAACGTCGATAAGGTCAACCTCCGTGTCGTGAACAACGGGGAAGTCGGCACCCAGACGAGCCTTGATACGATCGGTGTTGAGGAAGTGGCCGTCATCCGAGAGAGGCTCGTTAGACTGTGCCACGATCTTGCCCTCCTCCTCCTCGGCCGAGTAGTAGCGGATGTTGTCGGGGTTGAGATCGACAACGCCATCGTTTACTGAACGATAGGGAGTCTCGATGAAGCCCATATCCGAAATCTTGGCATATACGCACAACGACGAAATAAGACCAATGTTCGGACCCTCGGGCGACTCGATAGGACAGAGACGGCCGTAGTGTGTATAGTGCACATCTCGAACCTCGAAACCTGCACGGTCACGCGACAGACCGCCGGGACCCAGTGCCGACAGACGACGCTTGTGCGTGATCTCGGCAAGGGGGTTGATCTGATCCATAAACTGTGACAGCTGGCTGGTTCCGAAGAACGAGTTAACCACGCTGGCCAGAGTCTTGGCATTGATCAGATCCTCGGGGGTGAAGACCTCGTTGTCGCGAACATTCATACGCTCGCGGATGGTACGGGCGATACGCACCAAACCAACAGAGAACTGGTTGGCAAGCTGCTCACCTACGGTACGAACACGACGGTTTGACAAGTGGTCAATATCGTCAACATCGGCCTTCGAGTTGATAAGCTGGATGAGGTACTTGATAATCTCGATGATATCCTCACGGGTTAGGGTGCGGATAGCGGGATCAATCGACAAATCCAACTTCTTATTGATACGGAAACGACCTACATCACCCAAGTCGTAACGCTTGTCCGAGAAGAAGAGCTTCTCGATGACATCGCGTGCGGTAGCCTCATCGGGTGGCTCCGAGGCGCGCAACTGCCTATAGATGTAGACAACGGCCTCCTTCTCTGAGTTACAGGGATCCTTATGAAGAGTGTTGTAGATAATCGAGAAGTCGATACCTGAGGGGTTGTCGTTGTGCAAAAGGATAGTCTTAGCACCCGACTCGATAATAGCGTCGATATGCTCCTCCTGCAACTCTACCTCGCGGTCAACGATGACATTGTTACGCTCGATAGATACTACCTCACCGGTATCCTCGTCAACGAAGTCCTCAACCCAAGTAGAGAGGACACGCGCTGCAAGCTTACGACCCAAATTCTTCTGGAGGTTAGACTTCGTAACCTTAATCTCGTCGGCAAGGTCGAAAATCTCCAAAATCTGCTGATCGGTCTCGTAGCCGATAGCACGCAACAAGGTCGTTACGGGCAACTTCTTCTTACGGTCGATGTAAGCATACATCACATTGTTGATGTCGGTAGCAAACTCAATCCACGAACCCTTGAAAGGAATGATACGCGCTGAGTAGAGCTTCGTACCGTTGGTGTGCATGCTCTGACCGAAGAATACACCGGGTGAACGGTGCAACTGCGACACTACTACACGCTCGGCACCGTTGAAGATGAAGGTACCGCGCTCGGTCATATAAGGGATAAGACCGAAGTAGACATCCTGAACGACCTCATCGAAGTCCTCGTGCTCGGTGTCTGTGCAGTAGAGCTTAAGCTTTGCCTTGAGGGGTACACTATATGTCAGACCACGCTCCAAGCACTCCTCGATGGTGTAGCGGGGCTGATCGATATAGTAGTCGATAAACTCCAATACGAAGTTATTTCTTGTGTCTGTGATTGGGAAGTTCTCGTTGAACACCTTATACAAGCCCTCGTTCTTACGATTCTCGGCTGTGGTGTCAAGCTGGAAGAAATCACGGAAAGACTTAAGCTGAATCTCCAACAAGTCGGGGTAAGGAACCCTGTTCTTGATGGTAGAAAAGCTTATTCGTTGTTGTTGTGTAGTGGACATATAATCCAAGTTTAATAAAGTGAAATTCAAAATTTCTGACCTATCACCGGCCGCTAGATATACGGCACTGATCGTTCAATACTCCGTTAGCAAACGCCTCAGCAGTCAAACATCAAGCTAAACTCAACGCAAACCCTCACAAGGCACCGCCATCGAATACCTGCACCCTTCTAACATTACGGCAAGACGACACAACATCCGTCTCGCTAGCACCAAAGAGCAACGATATGGGCATAAGCCTAAATAATCGGGACTTTTTTATCCCGCTAATGCCCTCAGTGTAAACGCATTACACTCTGAGAGCATCAACTTGTCTAACTACCGGGCACAGCCTCAATTTGCACTCCCGAATATTAGACCACAAAAGGCATAGAGCTTACTTTTAGTCGTAAGCCCTACACCTTGGGTGTTGGAAACTTAAATATTCCTAAGAATTACTTAAGCTCAACCTCTGCACCAGCCTCCTCGAGTGAAGCCTTGATTGACTCAGCCTCCTCCTTAGAGATACCCTCCTTAACGGCCTTGGGTGCACCGTCAACCAATG
>CALGRZ010000038.1 GCA_937880705.1 uncultured Alistipes sp. | reverse complement strand
GAAGAGATAGGAAGAGATAGGAAGAGATAGGAAGAGATAGGAAGAGATAGGAAGAGATAGGGACAGCACAAGGCTGCCCAATAAACGTCGGCCGCGCTTAATCCCATCAAGTCCTATCAAATCCTATTAAGTCCTATTGACTGCGCGCCCAACAAAAAGATGAGGCACCGACGGCAGGTACTTCATAGTACCATGCCGGTGCCTCATCTTAAGGATGGGTCGACCAAAAGGCTTGGGTCAACCCTCGGTATTATGCACCGAAGTTATCGAAGAGGATATTCTCCTCGGGTACACCAAGGCTGTCAAGCAGGTTGACAACCGACTGTGCCATCATCGGAGGACCACACATCAGGTAGATGATGCCCTCGGGCTCGTCGTGCTGCTTGAGGTATGTCTCGTAGAGCACGTTGTGCACGAAGCCTGCAACGTAGGGTACACCAGCCTTGTCTGCCTCGGGATCGGGACGGTCCAGAGCCAAGTGGAACTTGAAGTTGGGGAACTCCTTCTCAATCTGGTAGTAGTCGTCGAGGTAGAAGGCCTCCTTCAATGAGCGTGCACCATAGAAGAAGTTAACCTTGCGGCCCGTCTTAACGGTCTTGAACAGGTGCATGATGTGTGAACGCATGGGGGCCATACCGGCACCACCACCGATGAATACCAGCTCCTGATCGTCGGGCAGGTTGTCGGGCAGGAAGAACTCACCAAACGGACCTGACATTATGATCTTATCACCGGGCTTCAACGAGTAGATGTACGACGAGCATACACCCGGGTTGACATTCATGAAGCCACCCTTCTGACGATCAAACGGAGGCGTTGCGATACGCACGTTGAGCTTGATGATATCACCCTCGGCAGGATAGGTTGCGCACGAGTAGGCACGCACCTGGGGCTCGGGGTTAACCATCTTGAGGTTGAAGACACCCATCTTCTCCCAATCCTCGCGGTACTCGGGATCAACGTCGATATCCTTGTAGTCAACGGTGATTGCAGGAACGTCGATCTGGATGTAACCACCCGAGCGGAAGTTCAGATGCTCACCCTCGGGGAGCTTAACAACAAACTCCTTGATGAAGGTAGCCACATTGTGGTTCGACACAACCTCGCACTCCCACTTCTTGATAGAGAGCACCGAGGCGGGAACGGCGATCTTCATATCCTCCTTGACCTTAACCTGGCAACCCAGACGCCAGCCATCGTTGATCTGACGACGGTTGAAGAAGCCACGCTCGGTGGGCAAGATCTCGCCACCACCCGCGAGCACCTGGCACTTGCACTGACCACAAGCACCCTTACCACCACATGCCGAAGGCAGGAAGATACCCTGCTCCGAGAGGGTGTTCAGAAGTGTCGAGCCAGACTCAACCTCCAGAACTTTATTACCATCGTTGATGTCGATCTTTACGGCACCCGACGATGTCAGCTTTGCCTTTGCAAAGAGCAGCAGTGCCACCAGAACGAGTGTCACCACCATAAAGGCAACTATTGCATATAAAATAATAGTAAAATTCATACCTTACTCTTTATTAAAGGTTACAACTGAATACCCGAGAAAATCATAAAGGCGATACCCATCAGACCTGTGATGATGAAGGCGATACCGGGGCCCTTCAACGCGGCAGGAACATGCGAGTACTCGATCTTCTCGCGGATAGCTGCCATCATAACGATAGCCAACCACCAACCGATACCCGAGCCAAGGCCGTAGACGATAGAGTCGCCAACATTGTTGATCTCGGTGCCAACCATCTGCTGCATGAACAGCGAGCCACCCATGATGGCGCAGTTCACAGCGATAAGCGGCAGGAAGATACCAAGCTGGTTGTAGAGCGAAGGCGAGAACTTCTCGACGATCATCTCCACGAGCTGCACAAAGGCGGCGATAACGGCGATGAAGAGGATGAACGACAAGAAGCTGAGGTCGATACCCTCACCCAAAGCATTGGGTGCCAACACATACTGGTTCAAGAGGTAGTTGAGGGGCACGGTCATAACCATCACAAACGTAACGGCAGCACCAAGGCCCAAAGCAGTCTTTACGCTCTTCGATACGGCGATGTAGGAACACATGCCGAAGAAGAAGGCGAACACCATATTCTCGATAAGCATCGAGTTAATAAACAAAT
>CALGRZ010000037.1 GCA_937880705.1 uncultured Alistipes sp. | reverse complement strand
TTATTGTAATAACGAAACCATTAGCAAATAAACAATAACCAATAGCAACGACCATCGACAGAGAAAGGATCAACCTCTGTACTCCCTAACCTCAAATATCAGATAGGAAAAATAGAACAATTTGCAGAGAGCGCTTAATTTTGACCAATAAGCCGCAAATTTACTCGCAATTAAACACAACTGAGGCTGACCAAAAGCCATTATGCACTTTTTGGTCAGCCTCTTGCTTAATATATATCACGCAGTGCAATTCTAATTAGCGGATGTTCTCGCCGAAGTGGGTGGTTGCGGTGCAGGTGAGGCGCTCGGTGAGGTTGCCACACTGTACCGTGAAGGTGCCCTCCTCCAAGTGCCACTTGCCATCGTTGCCCACCAAGGCGAGCTCCTCGGCCTTGACCTCGAACTCTACGGTGCGGCTCTCGCCCGCAGCAATCTCCACCTTATCGAAGTCGCGCAAGCGGCGTGCGTCGGGAACAACAGATGCCACATCGTCGTTGATAAAGAGTAGAACGCTCTCCTTGCCATCGCGTTGGCCTATATTCTTGATATCGACAGCGATACGGATTGTGTCGCCCGCCTTAAACTCCTGACCCTCCAAGATGCGCAGGTTGCTATACTCCCACTCGGTATACGACAGGCCATAGCCAAATGCCCACTGCACAGAGACCACAGCGTTGTAGTCGTAAGCACCCTCCATAGTGCCCACGCTCTCCGACACCTTATGGTCGTAGGTGGTCATTGCGTTAGAGTACTTCTGATAGGTGTAGGGCAACTTACCCGAAGGATTTACCTTGCCATAGAGTATGTCGGCAAGTGCGCGAGCACCCTCTGTGCCAGGAAGATAGGTGTGAACAACGGCCTTTGTGTCATCAACAAACGACGAGATAAGGCGACCACGGCCCTCGTTTAGTACAAGCACCACAGGCTTGCCCGTAGCGATAAGCGCCTTGGCAAGCTGCTGCTGATTCTCCGAGAGGGCAATCTCGTTGATATTGCCGGGGGTCTCGCAGTATGAGTTCTCGCCAATGCAGAGCACCACGACATCTACGCCCTTGGCAGCCCCGACAGCAGCCTCGATGTCGATATTGCACTCCGCAGCAAAGTGACCCTCCTTGGCGTACTCCACGCCAGCCACATAGCTCACATTATCGCCACCGATAGCGCGTATAGCATCTACAAAGGTAGTGCCATTGGGCAACACCTTATCCACTATATCGCCCTGCCAAGAGTAGCTCCAGCCACCACACAAGGGGCGCATACGGTCGGCATTAGGGCCTGCCACAAGGATGCGTGTAGAGGGCGAAAGAGGCAGGATGTTTGCCTCGTTCTTAAGTAGCGTAATCGACTCGGCAGCAGCCTCATAGCACGCCTTAAGAATCTCCTCGCCCTGGAACTTGGGATAGTCCGCAAGGTAGGTGTTGGGCGTCTCAAGCAGGCCGAGGCGAATCTTCATACGGATAATACGGCGTGCAGCATCGTCGATACGCTCCATCGACACCTTGCCCTCATTGACAAGCTCGATAAGCAGTGGGCAGAAGTTCACATCGTAGGGAATCATCGACATATCGACACCCGCATTGATAGCGAGGCGGATAGCATCTTTGTAGTCTACGGCAATCTTCTCGCGGGTGTAGAGGTTTACGATGTCCGACCAGTCCGTAACGACCATACCGTCCCAGTTAAGGCCCTCCTTGAGCCATACGGTAAGTAGCTCATAGTCAGCGTGTGTGGGTATGCCATTTACCGATGCCGAGTTTACCATAATCGACAGCGCACCAGCCTCGATAGCCGCCTTGAAGGGTGCAAAATGCTTCTCGCGAAGCTCCGCAATAGATACATAGGCGGGGGTGCGATCCTGACCCGAATTGGTCATACCGTAGGCCATATAGTGCTTGGGGCACGAGGCGATATGATACTTATCGATGTGGTTGGGGTCGTCACCCTGATAGCCGAGCACCATCTCGCGTGCCATCTCTGCGGTGAGGTAGGCATCCTCCGAGAAACTCTCCCACTGGCGGGGCCACGATGCCTTACGGCCGAGGTCGAGCGTGGGCGAGTAGGTCCACGGAATATTGCTTGCACGCACCTCGTAGGCAGTCATCTCTGCCATCTGGCGCACCAACTGGCGGTTGAACGATGCCGCGGCATTCACCTCCTGCGGGAAGAGTGGCGATGCCCAAGTGTAGGTAGCGCCGTGAATGGCATCAATGCCGTAGAGGGTGGGAAGGCCGGTATGCTTGATTGACACCTCGTTAATCTTCTCTACAATCTTGTTCCACTCCTCGGCGGTCTGCGCCTTGCCCGGAGCATTTAGCACCGAGCCAAACTTATACTTCTCGGCAACCTCCTCCAAGACATCCTCCTTAAGCTCAAATTTCTTGTCGTCGGCAACGCCCGTAACGCTATTGCCAAACATATCGATGCCGAGCTCCGCCATCTGACCTACCTTCTGCTCAAGTGTCATACCCTTGAGTATCTCCTCCACTTGTCGCTCAACCTCGCTATCTCGCTCGATTGCAGGCTTTACCTTAGGCGCGCTACACGCTGTCGCTAAGACAGCCATCACGCAAATTAGCCATTTTACACTCTTCATAATTCTATTGTTTTGGTTAATAATTTATTCTATTGCCACAAAAAAGCTATTCCTTACATTTTCTTGTAACGAGATAGTAGAATCGCTTTCATTGATTCGATCTTCTGATCAAAAATTGTAAACAATTTTAATTTCTGCATAGTAGCGAGTGTTACCTCAATATCCTCTTTTGTGATTTCATCACTTCGTTTGGCTAAAATATCGCTCAGAAGACTCTCGTTTTCTTGTTGAATTTGAACTATAGTTAGTCTCTTTTGCTTTTGCTCTTGCTCTTGCTCTATGTTATATGCAAAGTTGATATATTCTGCCAACGGTTTGAGCAAACGATTTCTATGAGTATTGTTGAAACGAATAAACAGAACTGATTTTTGTAGCGCAGATTCCCACCTCCTTAACAATTCATCATCTATGGTGTTAAATATACTAGTGAAACTACCATTGATGTTTTCAATAATAAATTCATCAATCTTATTGATGCAATTTATCCACTCTCTGACGGTGCTTTTACTATATCCCCAATCTATCTCTCCATAATTTCTAAATTCCTCTTTATGAGAGCATTTGGCATTGCAAATAGAAAATAAATCTTTAAGGTGTCTTAAATCTTCACTCTGTTGGATTTCCTTGATTTCTACAGACAATCCATACTCTTCTCTAATTTTACCGATTCTTTGTTTTTCACTGGTGGTGGGAGAGTAATCTATTTCTTTTCCTTCGCCATCAAAATGTTTCTGCCAATTTCGCTCTTTGGTAGGTAGACCAAAACGAGTATACGAGCCAACGCAATCAATTATTTGCACTCTCTCTTTATTATCGGCTTTTCGTAATCCTCTACCAACTTGTTGAAGATAAAGAGATAAGGATTTTGTAGGTCGAGCCAAAAGTATAAAATCAACATCTGGACAATCGAATCCCTCTCCAAATATATCTACATTGCATAAAACCTTTATTTCGCCTCTTTTGAAGCTATCGATAATATCTTTGCGCTTATTCGCAGGTGTTTTCGAGTCTATTGCTTCAGTCGGCACACCAATATCTTCAAACCATTTTTTTAATTCAGTATTATGGTCTTGATTGATTGTGTATACTATTCCTTTCTTATTATTCGCAAATTTCTTATAGGCATCTGTAATAGCACTGTATATCATAGGATTATCCATGTGCTCAAATAATACCTCCTTCATATAATCTCCGTCAGCGCCGATTCTGATTCTATCACAATTCTCTATTACTATATCAGTAGGTAGATATTCAATCTCACTTAAAACACCGCGATTAATATACGCCTCAATTGTCGATGAGAGTATAAGTTTATCATACTCATCTTCAAAACCTTCTCCGCTTAAACGGTAAGGCGTTGCGGTTACTCCCAGAATGATTGCGGTAGGATAAGCCCTTATTATATCTTTATAACTCTCTGCTTTAGTATGATGTGCTTCATCAACGACAATTAAGTCAAAACCATCTTTGTATTGAGCGAGGCGATTGACCATTGTTTGAACTGAAGCAACCAAGACCTTATTATGATGTACCGAGCGATTTTTGCTGTCAATTTTCCCACAAGACACATGGTATTTAGAATAAAGCGTATCAGAAATCTGACTCAATATCTCCTCCCTATGAGCCAAAACTAAAACACGATACTTTCCGTCAAAATGCTTTTGAAGATCCTTAATTATGGAAACGAAAACACGAGTCTTGCCAGTACCAGTTGGCATCTGCAACATAACACTCCGATGTCCTGCATCCCACGCTTCATAAACTTCCTCTTTGTGTTGTTGCTGATAATCCCTTAAATCGGCATCTTTATCTTGCAGTAGGTCGGTATATCTCATATTATTACAGATGTTTTAGTAGTCAATAAAAGGCAATAAATTGCTCTACCTCTTTGTCGAGGCTCTGAGGCCCTCGATAACGCTGTGGGTGAAGCCTGAGGCCTCCATTGCATTAAGGCCCTTGATGGTGAGGCCTCCGGGGGTTGTTACACGGTCGATTTCGGCTTCGGGGTGTGAGTTGTTGGCAGCGAGAATATCGGCAGCGCCACGCAGTGTCTGCATCACGATGCGTTTGGCATCATCGGCCCTGAAACCAAGCTCCACGCCACCCTCCATAGCGGCACGGATATAGCGCAGGGCGTAGGCGATACCGCACGAGGCGAGCGATGTGCCCGCAGGGATAAGCCCCTCATCGACCAACATAGCCTCGCCCAACTCGTTGAAGATATCGACCAATCGTGCATCTTGCTCCCTTGTCGAGCGTGCCGAGGCGATAAATGTCATACTGCTAAGCGTGGCAATGGCGGTGTTGGGGATAATAAGATAGGTGGCGGGCAACCTACTATCGCCCTTGTCGAGCCACGCCGAGAGCTGAGCAATATTTAAGCCACCAACCATAGAGGCAACAGCCTGACGCTCATAGTCTAACGAGGGCTTAATCTCGCCAAGCACCTCGACCACCTTCCACGGCTTAACGGCGAGCACAACCATATCGGCAGCCGCCACAGCCTCAGTGTTCGAGGTCGTGGTGTTGATGGTGGGAAACTCCGCCTTTAGTGCATCGAGCTTTGCTGTCGAGGGATTTGCCACATATATATCCGAGGTGGAGATAAGCGTGCCTTTTGCCAAACCACGCGCCAGCGCACCACCCATATTTCCTGCTCCAATAATCGCTATCTTCATATCTTTGACCTTGTTAGGTTGAACTATTCACCTACAAATATACAAATAAAATCGGAAAATTCCCCACATTTTGCATCATAATGATGCACCTTTAGCAACCATCTCTTGCAACAAATATCCACATCAAGTGATGAAAGCTAATTTCTTTTTACTATCTTTGCAATAATATAGCTATTTATGCGTTTCGCCATTAGGCGAATACAATCGTAGAGCGTAAAAAATTAAAAATATAGAACATACCTATTATCTCAATGAACGAAGTTGTAAATATCAAAGAGCTTAACGCTCATATCGAGCAGGAGTCGATTTTTGTCGATACCCTGCGCAAGGAGATGGCGCGTGTGATTGTGGGTCAGCAGCACCTTATCGACACCCTCCTTATCGGTCTTCTCTCTGATGGACACATTCTCCTTGAGGGTGTCCCCGGCTTGGCTAAGACCTTGGCAATCACAACACTATCAAAGGCCGTAGATGCCAAGTTTGCCCGTATACAGTTTACTCCCGACCTGCTTCCTGCCGACCTTATCGGTACGCTGATCTACTCGCAGCGCAACGAGGAGTTTACCGTCAAGCGAGGCCCCATCTTCGCCAACTTTATCCTTGCCGACGAGATTAACCGCTCGCCAGCCAAGGTGCAGTCGGCACTCTTGGAGGCGATGCAGGAGAAGCAGGTGACAATCGGCGATACCACATACCCGCTCCCTGCACCATTCCTCGTGTTGGCAACGCAGAACCCCTTGGAGCAGGAGGGTACATACCCCCTACCTGAGGCACAGGTGGACCGTTTTATGCTTAAGGCGAAGATTTCGTACCCCAAGCGTATGGAGGAGCTCGACATTATCCGTATGAACCTCTCAGGCGAGGGTATGCCTGAGGTAAACAAGGTGATTTCGCCTGAGGATATTATGCGCGCACGCAAGGTGGTAAATATGGTATATATGGACGAGAAGATCGAGAAGTATATCATCGACATCATCTTCGCTACGCGCGAGCCTGGCGAGTACAAAGCATTGCAGCACCTTCAGCCCCTTATCGCCTATGGTGGCTCGCCCCGTGCAAGCATCGCCTTGGCAAAGGCTGCGCGTGCCTACGCCTTTATCCAGCGCCGTGGCTATGTAATTCCGGAGGATGTGCGTGCCGTGTCGCACGATGTATTGCGCCACCGCATCGGCCTTAGCTACGAGGCAGAGGCCGAGAACATCACCACCGAGCAGATTATCACCGATATTCTCAACAATGTAATTGTTCCCTAATGACGCTCACCGAGAACGATATTTTACGCCGAGTACGCAAGGTCGAAATCAAGACGCGCGGTCTTTCGGACGAAATCTTTGCGGGCAAGTACCACACGGCATTTCGTGGCCGTGGTATGTCGTTCGCCGAGGTGAGGGAGTACCGCGTGGGCGACGATGTCCGCGATATCGACTGGAATGTCACTGCCCGCTCCGACCGTGCCCATATCAAGGTCTACGAGGAGGAGCGTGAGCTGACGATGATGCTCTTGGTCGATGTCTCGCCATCGCGTATGTTCGGCTCGAAGGAGCTTACCAAGAAGAATGTAATCACCGAGGTTGCCGCCACACTCGCATTCTCGGCAGCGAAGAACAACGACAAGGTGGGCTGCATACTCTTCTCGGACCGCATCGAGAAGTTTATCCCGCCAAAGAAGGGTCGTAGCCATATCTTGATGATTATCCGCGAGTTGGTGGGCTTTGAGCCATCGGGCGAGAGCACCGCACTGTCGGTGCCCCTACGCTACTTGGTGGGTGTGAACAAGAAGCGCACCACCTCGTTCCTTCTTTCGGACTTGGTAAATGCCGAGGCGGACAACGAGCATTTTGATGATGCGCTGAAGATTGCATCATCGAAGCACGATATTATGGCTGTGCGCATCTACGACGAGCGCGACCGCACGCTGCCCAATGTGGGCATCGTGGAGGTTGCCGACTTAGAAACGGGTCGCCGTGAGTGGCTCGACACCTCATCACGCCGTGTGCGCGACTACTGGCAGCAGAGCTACGATAGGGCGATGGACGAGGTGCGTAGTCGTCTGAGCCACAACCGCATAGACATCGCCGAGGTGGCAACCGATGGCGACTATGTCAAAGAACTTATCAAGATGTTTAAGCAACGATGACGGAGCGTAACAACATAATTAGCAATATTTTCCGCTCACTCCTTGTGGTGGTGGCGCTCGTTGTTGCCCTACCTTATGCCGAAGCTCAGCGACCCACGCTAAGTGGCTCGTTCTCGCGCGACACGGTGGAGGTGGGCGACCACTTCGACTACATCCTCGATATTACGAAGGACCGTGCTACGGAGATTGGCATACCCGACTTTGGCGATAGGCTATCGCAGAAGGAGCGTGAGGAGTTGGCGAAGCGCAAAATCAAGATGTCGACATTTACCGACTACGATGAGGATATTTTCGAGTTGGTAGAGAGCTTTCCTATCGACACCATATCGGTAGACAACCGCACACTCCATATCCGCAAGCGCTACCGCTTGGCAGTAATGGAGACAGGCACGATGCACCTGCACCCCACGATTCTCTACTTCGAGAAGAACCGCGATGTGCCCGACACCCTGCGCACCGATGAGGAGCTAACGCTAATCGTGCCACGCTATGAGCACCTCGACACGCTGAGTTTCCTTGTTTCCGACCCTCAGCAGGGCGTCAAGGTCGACTCGTTGCGTGCCGCCGAGCTTCTGATTAAGGAGGGCATCACCACGCAGAAGCCTCTGCCCTTTATCTTTGCCGAGATTCGCGACTACACCATATATGGCGTTATATCGCTGATTATCTTGGCATTGCTCATCTGGGCAGGCATCGTTGTGTGGAACAAATACCTTAAAAATCGTATCACTGCCACGAAGCCTGAGCACCGCCTACCGCCCCATATCGTGGCGAATATGGCACTTGTCGAGCTCTCGCACCGCAAGCTATGGCAGAATGGCAAGTTCAAATTGTACTATACCTCACTCACCGACATTTTGCGCCTGTATATCGCTGAAATGTGGGAGGTTGGCGCATTGGAGATGACCACAGACGAGATTATCGAGGCGCTCAGCGACAAGGATATTCCGCGCGACAGCCGTATGGACCTTGTGGCAATCTTGCGCACTGCCGATATGGTGAAATTTGCCAAGGCGGAGCCCGATGCCGAGGAGAACGAGGAGAACTATCGCCGTGCCTACTACTTCGTGGAGAACACCAAGCGTGAAGAGGTCGAGGAGGGCAAGGAGGAGATCACGGTAGAAACAAAAATTGGAGAGTAATGAGAGTGTTTATTAACATATTGGTTACCACCGCGTTGATGCTTTTTACAGCGGGTGTTGCAATGGCGCAATACTACCCCGAACGCCGCTTGGTGCGCGAGGGTAACGAGCAGTTTGAGCGCCTTAACTACCGCAACGCCCTCAACCGCTACAACGAGGCCTTGGAGCACGACACGACAAAGTATGAGTCGTTGTACAACCGCGCTAACGCCTACCTTCGAAATATGCTTGCGAACCCTGCCGACACCACCCTTAAGGGCGAGGTGGCAAACACCCTCTTTGAGCAGATTGCAGCAGATGAGCTACTCACAAAGGAGAGGCGTGCCGAGGTGTTGCGCAACTTGGGCGAGGGGCTATTTTTGCAACAAAACTACGAAGCTGCGCTCAACTCGTTCCGCGAGTCGCTGAAGCTAAATCCCGCTGATAGAGAGGTTAAGCACAACTATATCCTCACCAAGCGCATTGTAGACCAGAAGCGTCAGCAACAGCAACAGAATCAGCAGAATAACCAAAATCAGGACCAGCAGCAGAACCAAGACCAAAACCAAAATAACGAGGGCAACAACGACCAAAATCAGGACCAAAACCAGCCCGAGAACAACGAGAACAACCAAGATAAGAACGACAACCAAAACAACGAGGGCGACAACGACCAAAACGAGAAGCCTGAGGAGGAGAACGATAATGGCGACCAGAAGGGTGATGAAGAGGAGCAAGAGGGCGAAGCTCCACCGCCAAGTGGCATAAGTCGCGACGAGCAGGAGCGAATGCTTGATGCTATTCAGGCTCAGGAGGATAAGACCAACGAGAAGCTGAAAGAGGGCGAGAAGGCCTATATCATTCCCGGTAAGAAAAATTGGTAATTATGAACTTTTTACACCCCAACATATTGTGGTTGGCGCTGATAATTCCGCTTATCGCCGCCCACTATATCTGGCAGGGC
Organism: uncultured Alistipes sp.; assembly: GCA_937880705.1. The sequence continues at coordinate 13,203 of CALGRZ010000037.1, read as the reverse complement.
AGAAAGGGCGCTGCGCTCAATGTTACGACCATTCGTGGCCGTGCTCCACGCACCCTGCGCTACTATCTGCGCCATCTGCCTATCGTGCTGCGACTCACTGCCTTAGCACTCCTTATCATTGCCCTTGCCCGCCCCGTAGAGGAGCATAGCGAGCAGGAGGTAACAACCGAGGGTATCGACATCGTCTTGTCGATGGATATATCGTCGTCGATGCTTGCACGCGACTTTCAGCCCGACCGCCTAACAGCCGCCAAGCAGATTGCATCGGAGTTTGTAGGTGAGCGCCACGGCGACAGGCTTGCTGTCGTGGCATTCGCTGGCGAGTCGTTCACGCAGTGTCCGCTTACCACCGACCAATCTACCGTGCAGACACTCCTCGCTCGTCTGCGTAGCGGTGTTATCGAGGATGGTACGGCCATCGGTAACGGCCTTGTAACAGCAATAAACCGCCTAAGGGAGAGTAGCGCAAAATCTAAGGTTGTCGTACTGCTCACCGATGGTGTCAACAACCGCGGACAAATATCGCCACTTATGGCTGCCGAGATAGCCAAGGATATGGGTATCAAGGTCTACACCATCGGCGTAGGTCGCAAGGGTCAAGCACCCTATCCTGCGGTCGATATGTTTGGCAACCAGACGATGGTAATGGCCGATGTCGAGATTGACGAGAAGCTACTTACAGAGATCGCCACGATGACAGGCGGTAAATATTTCCGTGCCGAGAACAACAACGCCTTGGCCGAGATTTACGATGAAATCAACCTAATGGAGCGTAGCGAGGTGCAGGTTACCGAACACCTGCTCTACGAGGAGCTATTCCTTCGCTGGCTAATCTTAGCAATACTTGTTTTGGTTGCTGAATTTGCTCTCAGCTACCTGATACTTAACCGATTACCATAGTTTTAGAGATGGATATTTTTGAATTTGCATACCCCGAACGACTTATCTACTTAGCCGTTGTGCCCGCCCTATTTTTGGTCTATTGGGCTGTGGTGGCTATGCGCCGTCGTCGCCTTAAGCGCTTTGGCGACAAGGCAACCTTGGCGGAGCTTATGCCCGAAAGGTCGGTGGCTCGTGGCTGGATAAAGATTTCGCTGTTGGCCGTTGCCGCCATCTTTCTCACGCTCGCCGCTGCCCGCCCACGCACAGGCTCGAAGTTGCGTACCGTAGAGACTGAGGGAAGAGAGATAATGCTCGTTGTCGATGTCTCGAACTCGATGCTTGCCGAGGATATCGAGCCGAGCCGTATGGAGCGCACACGCTACGCTATATCGCGCTTGGTAGAGAGTATGAAGGAGGATAGAGTGGGCGTTGTGGCTTTTGCTGGCGAGGCCGAAGTGCTTCTCCCTATCACCTCGGACTATAAGATGGCCGAGTCGAAGGTCAGAAGCCTATCACCCTCGATTATCCGTAACCAAGGCACCGATATTGGCGCAGCATTGGAGCTTGCAACGCTCTCGTTCACAGCATCGAGCAAGAGCAACCGCGTCATTATCCTTATCACCGATGGCGAGGCTCACGACGAGGGCGCTATTGCTGCCGCCGAGATGGCAGCCAAGGAGGGCATCACCATCTGCGCTATCGGCATCGGCACACCTGAGGGCGAGACCCTCAAGATTGGTGGTCGCTATATCGAGGACGAGGAGGGCAATATGGTCGTTACGAAGCTCAACGAGGAGCTTCTACAACAGGTTGCTGCCGCCACCGAGGGCATCTACACACGCTCGCGCAACGAGGATTTCGGCCTTCAGGGCATCGTTCAGAAGCTCGACGAGATTGAGGCCGAGGAGTTTACCGAGCGCATCTTCGATGAGTACGAGGAGCAGTATCAGTGGTTCTTGGGCGTGGCAATCCTACTCCTCGCTATCGAGGCTGTGGTGCTCTCGCGCCGTAACCCGATGCTTCGTGGCGTGAAACTTTTTGAAGGAGAGAGATAACTACTAACTAATTAATAATTATAGGATTATGAGCATTAGAGATTTGAAGCCCCAGCTTATCTGGGAGCAGTTTGATGACATCTGTCAGGTGCCTCGCCCCTCGAAGAAGGAGGGCAAGATTATCGCTTGGCTTCAGGAGTGGGCTAAGAAGCACAACTTCGACTACCAGACCGATGAGACAGGCAATGTTGTTATCCGCAAGGCTGCAACAAAGGGCTTTGAGGGTCGCCCCGCAGTGATTCTCCAGTCGCATATGGATATGGTATGCGAGAAGAACTCAGATGTAGAGTTCGACTTCGAGAACGACCCTATCCAGCCCTGGATTGATGGCGAGTGGGTTAAGGCTAAGGGCACCACACTTGGTGCTGACTGCGGTATCGGTATGGCTGCTGCATTGGCAGTATTGCTCGATGATAGCCTTGAACACCCCGCTATCGAGGCGCTCTTCACCGTTGATGAGGAGACAGGTCTTACTGGTGCTTTCGGCCTTGGTGAGGGTATGCTTACGGGCAAGTATCTTGTAAACCTCGACTCGGAGGACGAGGGCGAGCTGTTTATCGGTTGTGCGGGCGGTATCGACACCGTTGCAACTATGGATTACGACAAGGAGGAGGCTCCTGAGGGCTACGCCTTTGTTCGCTTGGAGGTTGGCGACCTTCTTGGTGGCCACTCAGGCGATGATATCGACAAGGGCCGTGCCAACTCAAACAAGCTCCTTGCTCGCTTCCTCTACAACGCTGCCGACACCTTCCAGATTGCTTTGGCAAAGTTCGATGGCGGTAACTTGCGCAACGCTATTCCTCGTGAGGCATACGCTATCGTGGGTGTTCCTGCCGAGGCTAAGGAGGACTTCGAGGAGCGCTTCTTGGAGTTTGGTCAGGAGCTTATGGAGGAGTTCAAGCACACCGAACCCCGTATGCGCTTTACGGTAAACGATGTTGAGGATAAGGTTACGGAGGTTATGTCTAACGATGATATGTGCGCACTGCTTATCACCATCGTAGGCTTGCCCAATGGCGTTTTGGCTATGTCGTTTGCCGTTCCGGGCCTTGTTGAGACCTCGTCGAACCTCGCATCGGTTAAGTTCAACACCGAGGAGGGCAAGGTTACGATTACCACATCGCAGCGTTCATCGGTTGAGAGTGCCAAGCTCTATGCAGCGCAGACTATCGAGTCGGTATTCTTCCTCGCAGGCTTCGATGTAGAGCACTCAGATGGCTATCCCGGCTGGTCGCCTAACCCCGATTCTAAGCTCCTTGCTACCACCGTTGAGTGCTACCGCAACCTCTTCGCTACCGAGCCTAAGGTGCGTGCTATCCACGCAGGCTTGGAGTGTGGCTTGTTCCTTGAGAAGTACCCCCACTTGGAGATGGTGTCGTTCGGCCCCACACTCCGTGGTGTACACTCTCCCGACGAGCGTCTTGAGATCTCGACCGTTGATAAGTTCTGGAAACTCCTCGTTGAGCTACTGAAGGTTATCGACTAACAGGTTACATCAATATTAAGAGGCTGGCTAAAAATAGATTTAGTCAGCCTCGTTGGCGAAAATCAGGAGTTCTACGAAGAGTTAGATAGTATTAAGAAATAACAGCCTCGATTTTATCCCGATTAAACAGATTATTCGCGTCATATCTTGATGCGAATAATCTGTTTTTTCACATCATTACCATTTTTTGCGGCATTTTATTTGCGGGTTATAAAAATATAACCTATATTTGCATAACTAATAGATGAAGATATGCCGACAATATTATCAATCTTTGGGTTGAGATTCTTTTTCTACACCCGCGAGCACGAGCCTATTCATGTGCATATTGAGCACGCTGATGGCGTAGCGAAATACAACCTCCTCGATGACCGTGTAGCACTCGTAGAGAACAAAGGACTTAAACCCGCAACTCTCCGTCTTGCCGAGTCTATCCTCGAGGAGAACAGAGTGAACTTTATCAATGAGTGGAACAAAACCTTTAATATGTAGAAGTTATGAAAGTAACGAAATTGTGGTTTGCAGATGATAGGATACACATCTTGTTAGATGAGGGCAAGACCCTCTGGCAGTCGTTGCTCTGGTATCCACGACTAAAGGCTGCCACAGATGCCGAGCGCAACGATTATAGATTTACCGTAGATGGTATTCGCTGGGATGCCATCGACGAGGATATGTCGTTTGAGAGCTTTTCGTACGAAGACCCTGAGCCAACGGGCTTGGCGCGGATATTCAAAGAGCATCCCGAGATAAAGCCAACGGCTATTGCCGCAAGATTGGGAATTTCTCAGCCACTCTTTTCGGACTATCTAACCGCCAAGAAAAAGCCATCGGAGGAGCGATTAGAACTAATCAAAGCCGAGATTCGAAAAATCGGCTTGGAGTTAAGCCAAATATAGGATTTTCCCTATCTTTGTACATATATAATATGGAGAATGTGGAATAAAAATTCAAAAGAGTCTATTATATGTCAGTTATTAGGTTAACCAAAGAGTTTAGCTTCGAGGCAGCACATATGCTTGAGGGCTACGATGGCCTCTGCCGCGAGATTCACGGCCACTCATACCGATTGTTCGTAACCATCAAGGGCGAACCTATCGGCGACCCCGACTCGCCAAAGTTGGGTATGGTGATGGACTTCGGCCTACTCAAACGCATTGTAAATGAGCAGATTGTAGAGCGCCTCGACCACTCATTTATGATGCGCAACACGCTTGCTGCCGAGGAGGTGGCATCACAGCTCGGCTATCGCTTCTCGAAGGTTGTGCTAACCGATTATCAGCCCACTTGCGAAAATATGCTTGCCGACTTTGCCGAGCGTCTTTTGGGTGCTCTGCCAGAGGAGATTGAGCTATGCTCGTTGCGCCTTCACGAGACCGCAACATCATACGCCGAGTGGTTTGCTTCGGATAATTTTTAGAACACACCTACAAAGCGTTTCGACAATGAAGACACTATATCTTATCGATGCTTATGCGTTGATATTCAAGTATTACTACGCCTTTATGGGGCGCCCGATGCGTAATCGCGATGGCCTGAACACCTCGGTTGTTTTCGGCTTCACGAAGTTCCTGCGCGACTTGCTAAAGCGTGAGAAGCCCGACCTTATAGGTGTGGCATTCGACCCTCCCGGTGGCTCGTTTCGCCGCGAGATGTTTGCCGAATATAAGGCAAACCGCCCACCCACGCCTGAGGATATTATCCTCTCGGTGCCCTATGTCAAGCGACTGCTTGAGGCTATGTGCATACCCGTTTTGGAGGTTGCTGGCTTCGAGGCAGACGATGTTATCGGCACATTGGCAAAGAAGGGTGCTGCAAAGGGGTATAGCGTCTTTATGGTTACACCCGATAAGGACTACGGTCAGCTTGTCGATGACAACTGCCTAATATACAATCAGAAAGGCGATGACATCATCAAGATTGACAAGGCTGGTATCGAGGCAAAATATGGCTTTAGCGACCCCGTCTTGGTGCGTGATATGCTCGCCTTGTGGGGCGATGCCTCGGATAATATCCCCGGTGTTCCGGGCATTGGCGAAAAGGGGGCGTGCAAGCTCGTCAGGGAGTGGGGCACGGTAGAGAATATCCTCGCCAACACCGATAAGATTGGTGGCAAAACGGGTAAAAATATCGCTGAGTGGGGCGATAAGCTCCGCTTGGCCAAAGAGCTGACAACCATACGCTTAGATGCACCTATTGAGTTTGACGAAGCATCGCTCACGATGTGTTGCCCCAACTATACGCTACTCAGAGGATTGTATGCCGAGCTAAACTTCTCATCGTTTCTGCGCGACATCGAAAACCTCGCACCCGAAGAGCCCGTTGCGAAGGATATACCACGCCAAGCACCACAGATTCAACTGCAAGAGGTGGCACGCGCAAAGTCGGAGGCAAAGCGCCGTGCAAGGCTTGAGGGTCAAGGCGACCTATTTGCAATGTTCGATGCCCCCACAACAGCGCCTGAGCCTACCACCGAGCCCGAAATCGTAGCAGAGGAGGTGGAGGAGATTATCGGTATCCGCAACATTGGCAACACCCCTCACGACTACCGCATCATAAAGGATATTAGCGAGTTACGCGAGTTGTGCGACCATCTTAGTCGCTTTGCGGAGTTCTGCTTCGACACCGAGACCACAGGCCTCGACCCCATAACGAGTGCCGTAGTGGGTATGTCGTTTGCTGCCGAGCCATTCAAGGCGTGGTATGTGCCCTTTACCTCGCTCTCCGTGGAGGCTAAGGCGGAGTATTGCGCAGTGCTTAAATCGCTCTTTGAGAACGCCGCAATCACCAAGATAGGTCAGAACATAAAGTTCGATATTATGGTGCTCAACCGCCTCGGCATCGAGGTGCGTGGCCGTAAGATTGACACGATGTTGCTCCACTACCTTATCGACTCCGAGTCGCGCCATAATATGAACTTCCTCGCTGAGCGCTACCTTAGTTACGAGCCTATCGCTATCGAGTCGCTAATCGGCAAGGGAGCGAAGCAACTCACGATGGATATGGTTAATATTGAGCGAGTTGCGGAGTATGCCGCCGAGGATGCAGATGTAACGCTACGCCTTAAAGAGGTGCTCTATCGCGAAGTCGAGAAGCTCTCGATGACCGACCTCTACCACCGCATCGAAGAGCCTATGATTGATGTGCTTGCAGCGATGGAGTTGGAGGGTGTGCATATCGACACCCGAGCCCTCGACCGCTATGCTGTGGAGCTTCGCGAGATGCTGCAACGCCTTGAAAATGAGGTGCGTGAGCTTGCTGGTGAGCCCGACCTTAACATCAACTCTTCGCGCCAATTGGGCGAGGTGCTATTTGCCAAGTTGCGCATCACCGACAAGCCGAAGATGACCAAGACCAAGCAGTTCTCGACCGAGGAGGAGTATCTGCAAACCTTCGCCCACGACTACCCGATAGTAAGCAAAATCTTGGAGTATCGTGGCGTGAAGAAGCTCCTTTCGACCTATGTCGAGGCTCTGCCCGAACTGGTAAATTCAGTTACTGGTCGCATACACACATCGTATAATCAGGCAGTTACAGCAACAGGTCGCCTATCATCGACCAACCCTAACTTGCAAAATATACCTATCCGCGATGACTTGGGCAAGCCTATTCGTGCCGCCTTTGTTGCTGCAGATGAGCACCATACGCTCGTTGCTGCCGACTACTCGCAGATAGAGTTGCGACTGATGGCGCACCTGAGTGGCGATAAGGCGCTAATCGAGGCATTCCACGCGGGCGAGGATATTCACTCTGCCACCGCTGCCCGACTCTTCCACAAAGGCGCAAGCGAGGTAACATCCGCAGAGCGCCGACAGGCAAAGACCGCCAACTTCGGCATCATCTATGGCATCTCGGCATTCGGCCTTGCACAACGCCTCGACATCGCAAATAGAGAGGCAAAGGAGCTAATTACCAACTACTTCGAGTCGTATCCTGAGGTTAAGGCCTATATGGACAATGCCGTGGCACACGCCACCGAAGCGGGATATGTCGAGACGATGTTTGGCCGTCGTCGCATCTTGCACGACATCAACTCATCGAATCGCACGGTGCGTGGTCTTGCCGAGCGCAACGCCATAAATGCGCCAATACAGGGCTCTGCTGCCGATATTATGAAATTGGCGATGGTCGAGATATTCCGCCGCTTCCGTGCCGAGGGCATCCGCTCAAAGATGATTATGCAGGTACACGATGAGGTCGTTATCGACACCCTAAATTCGGAGCTTGACAAGGTAAAACGCATCGTCAAGGAGTCAATGGAGTCGGTAGCCACACTTCGCGTTCCGCTAATTGCCGAGGTCAACAACGCCCCGACTTGGCTCGATGCACACTAAAATTTAAGAGGCTGGCTACCGCTTAAAATTTCTAAAATAAGGAGACAGCAAAATTAACTAAGTTGAAAATTCAAATATTTCTACAATGAGAAGATTTATATGCGTAATTTTGGCGTTGGCGATTTTGGCGCCTATGAGTGCCGAGGCGGCTAAGCCCAAGAGAGGCAAGCGTGCGAAGGTTGAGCAGAGCGAGGGTCTCGGCGAGAAGCGCAAGGCGGAGATTGAGAAGCGCTTTAATGAATATTGCGATGAGCTGGCTACAGCTGAGGCTAAGGGTGATACGGCGCTTTTCGAGAAGTCAGTGGCTCAACATATCGAGTGGACTATGTCGCTTAGCGAGGAAGAACTTGACTACCTTAACGAGTACACTGATCAACTTATGGCATATTACGCCTCGATTAACGAGCGTGAGTCGTTGGGCCGTGATGGTGTGCGCCAGATGGTGAATATGTTCTTGGAGCAGCTATATGATGCTCAACAGAGAGGCGACAAGGCGACCTTTGAGCGTGTTCAGCAGAGCTACACCGAGTGGGTGAATACTCTTAGTTTGAACGATGTAGAACACTTCTATGAGTATATCAACGAGATTACCGCAGCACGATATTCGGGCGAGGTTGCCGAGGATAGAGCCAAGGAGCTTCGTGAGGTTGTTGCAAAGTTCTACTATGAGATAGGTTTCCACGCAGCGCGTGGTGAGCAGGAGGAGGTCATTGCCAAACAGAAGGAGTATAGCGATTGGTTTACGACTCTGCCTGACAACGAGAAGGGCTTTGCCGTGAGAGAGGTGCAGCGACTTCAGGAGATAGACGCTAAGACACTACGCGAAGAAGCAGAGACGCTGAAATAGACCCACTCGCCATAATTATTAATATGCTGACCAAGAGCACTCTTGGTCAGTTTTTTTATGCTCTCTGCGAAATTATGGGCGTAGAGTGTAGTGAGTTTTGAAGAATTTTTAATAACTTTGTGAGTGAAAACTAAACAACGCAAACTATGAAAGTCTATAAGTTTGGCGGTGCCTCGGTCAAAGATGCTGCGGGCGTACGCAATCTACTCGATATTGTAAAGGACGAAAAGGAGCTTTTTATCATCGTCTCGGCGATGGGCAAGACAACAAATGCGCTTGAGGGAGTATTTCAGGCGATGCAGCTCTCGGACGAAAAGTTGGCGATGGAGCGTATCGACGCTTCGTATGCCTATCATCGTGGCATTATCGATGACCTTATGGGTGCCGATATCACCATCGAGCAGGTAGACACCCTCTTCGAGCAGCTACGCAACACCGTGCGCAACACCATCTACCGACCCTCGGATGCCGAACTATGGTACGACACCATCGTTGCCTTTGGCGAGCTAATCTCGACAACCATCATCTCGAACTACCTGCGTGGCCACGGCGTGGAGAACCGCTGGGTGGATATGCGCCGTGCATTCCTCACCGAGCAGCGCCACAAGGATGCAAATGTAAACTTGGAGGCCACCGAGGTGCGCCTAAAGCGCGAGATTGCAGGTAGCACGGTGAGTGTATTCGTAGGTCAGGGCTTTATCGGCGGTGCCCCCGATGGCACAACCACAACCCTTGGCCGTGAGGGCTCCGACTACTCGGCAGCTATCGTCGCCAATGTCCTCGATGCCGAGTCGATGAGCGTGTGGAAGGATGTCGACGGCATACTCAACGCCGACCCCAAGATCTTCCCCGATGCCCGCAAGATTGAGCGTCTGAACTATATGGACACCATCGAGATGGCATACAGCGGTGCGCAGATCATACACCCCAAGACCATCAAGCCCTTGCAGCAGAAGAACATACCGCTCTATGTTCGACCCTTTGGCAACAAGCACGCCTCGGGCTCGGTGATCACCGGCGATGTGGAGCGCGCCTATGAGCCCATAATGATACAGAAGAGCAACCAGGTGCTGCTCACGCTCCACTCACGCGACCTGTCGTTTGTGCTCGAGGAGCGATTTGCAGCCGTCTTTGCCACCTTCGAGAGCCACCGCATCAAGTGCAACCTCGTCCACAACTCGGCCGTAGACCTCTACATGTCGGTCGACTCGTCGTGGCATATCGACGACGCTGTGAGCGAGCTGGAGAGCATGGGCTTCGATGTGGATAAGCGCGACGATGTGGAGATGGTGACCATACGCTACTACACCGAGGAGCTGTACCACCGCTACGCCTTCGACAAGCGCATAATAATCAAGCAGGCTACACCCCACTCGCTGCGTTTCGTAAGAACGAAGTAGGAGTTAGACATCGAGCTACAAAGGGATATTCGACCACGGTGTCGGGTATCCCTTTCTCTATATCAGGAGGGGGGGGTGATGCAGGGTTTTTATAATTCCGTTTTTTTTACTACTTTTGTCTAAATAATTCATAACTCAAACTATGCTGACCAAACTTTTTGGATTTGACCCCAAGCAGACTACCCTGCGCACCGAGATCCTTGCCGGTATCACCACCTTCCTCACGATGTCCTACATCCTCGCCGTAAACCCCGCCATGTTCTCACAGCTGGAGGGCATGCCCGAGGGTGCCGTCTTCACCGCGACAGCTCTGGCTGCCATAGTGGGCTGTATGGTGATGGCCTTCTGGGGTAAACTACCCTTCGGCCTCGCTCCGGGCATGGGTCTTAATGCCTTCTTCGTCTATACCGTCTGCCTCGGCATGGGCTACTCGTGGCAGTTTGCCCTGACAGCAGTATTCATCGAGGGTCTGCTCTTCATACTGATGACCATAACCAATATCCGTGAGGCCATCGTAAATGCCATACCCATCAACCTGCGCTACGCCATCGGTGCGGGTATCGGTCTGTTTATCGCCTTTATCGGATTGCAGAACGGCAGTGTCATTGTCAACGACGAGGCCACGCTGATCACCCTGGGCGAGATCACCGAGGGGCCGGCACTGCTCTCGCTTGTAGGCCTGCTCATCACCGGATTTCTCTACGCCCGCAACGTGCGTGGAGCACTGCTCATAGGTATCCTGCTGACCACCCTCATCGGTATACCCATGCACATCACCGAGTTCCGTGGCGTGGTATCCACCCCCGAAGGCATAGCCCCCATCTTCTGCCAGTTCGAGTGGGATAAAATCCTATCGTTAGATATGCTGGTGGTGGTATTCACCTTCCTCTTTATCGACATGTTCGACACGGTGGGTACGCTTATCGGCGTCTGCACCAAGGCCAACATGGTCGATAGCAACGGCCGCATACCCCGCCTCAAGCAGGCATTTATGGCCGATGCCATCGCCACCACCTTGGGTGCTCTCCTCGGCACGTCGACCACGACGACCTATGTGGAGAGTGCTTCGGGCGTATCGCAGGGCGGCCGCTCGGGTCTTACGGCCTTTATCATCGGCTGCTGCTTCGTCATCACACTCTTCTTCTCGCCCCTCTTCCTCTCGATACCGGCCTCGGCCACCGCGCCTGTGCTCATTATCGTGGGTCTGCTGATGCTGGAGCCAATCCTCAAGATCGACTTTAGCGACTTTACGGAGTCGATACCCGCCTTCGTATGTATCATAGCCATGCCCTTTGCATACTCTATATCGGATGGTATACTGCTGGGTATGATCAGCTACGTCGCGCTCAACCTCATCTGCGGTAAGTTCAAGAAGATCAGCATACCGATGTATATACTTGCCACGCTCTTTGTGCTTAAATACATATTTATTTAGGCTCCTTCGGGCGAGGATATAACTCCTGATACCATAGCCGGGACTAAGCCCGACACGCTTCGATCTCGGCTATTTTTAATAAATGTTTACAATTCTTTAATTTTTTTATTATATCGCATCATATTTTTTTGTATCTTTGCAAAGAATTTGTACTGCAAAGAGCGAAACACGAAATTCTTATAACTAAATAAACATTTGTAATATGATTAATTACAAGGATTTGGGCCTGGTGAACACTCGTGAGATGTTCCGCAAGGCAGTAGACGGCGGCTACGCTATTCCCGCCTTCAACTTCAACAACATGGAGCAGCTGCAGGCTATCATCATGGCCTCGGCAGAGACCAAGTCACCCGTGATTCTTCAGGTGTCGAAGGGTGCACGTCAGTACGCCAACCAGACTCTCTTGCGCTACATGGCCGAGGGTGCTGTTGAGTATGCCAAGGAGCTTGGCTGGGAGAACCCCCAGATCGTGCTTCACCTCGACCACGGCGACAGCTTTGAGACCTGCAAGAGCTGCATCGACATGGGCTTCTCGTCGGTGATGATCGACGGCTCGCACCTGCCCTATGAGGAGAACGTAGCTCTGACGAAGCGCGTTGTGGAGTATGCACACCAGTTTGACGTTACCGTAGAGGGTGAGCTCGGCGTATTGGCCGGCGTAGAGGATGAGGTATCTGCTGCCGAGAGCCACTACACAAAGCCCGAGGAGGTTGTTGACTTCGTAACCAAGACCGGCTGCGACTCACTGGCAATCTCGATTGGTACCTCACACGGTGCCTTCAAGTTCACCCCCGAGCAGTGCACACTCGATCCCCAGACCGGCCGTCTGGTGCCCCCTCCCTTGGCATTTGACGTATTGGCCGCTATCGAGAAGCAGCTTCCCGGCTTCCCCATCGTGCTGCACGGCTCATCGTCAGTACCCCAGGACGAGGTCGACACCATCAACAAGTATGGTGGCGCACTGAAGGCCGCAGTAGGTATCCCCGAGGAGCAGCTGCGCAAGGCTGCCAAGAGCGCGGTATGCAAGATCAATATCGACTCGGACTCACGTCTGGCGATGACGGCTGCTGTGCGCGAGGTATTTGCCCAGAAGCCCGCAGAGTTTGACCCCCGCAAGTACCTGGGTCCCGCTCGTGACAACATGAAGAAGCTCTACATCCACAAGATTAAGGAGGTTCTCGGCTCGGACAACAAGGCATAAGGAGCCAAACAAACGATAAATAGGGCGTGTCCAGAGTGGACACGCCCTATTTATTGTATGCTGTATAGCACTAACCGCAGTGGATATAGCGGTACACGAGCTGAATCATCTCTTCGGGCTTGCCCTCGAGATCCTGACGCAGGGTTCTGTCGTCGTACGAACGCAGATGCTTCAATATGCCGTCAATCATGGCGGGACTGAAGACACCGCGACTCTCGAAGATGGCGCGCTGGCTCTCCAGGCAGTCGGCCGAGGCGGCACAGCTGTCGGGCAACTGGGCCAGAGTCTTCAACTTATCCTCATTCTCCTTCTTGTGGATATTGACATTGACATAGGTGCGCTCGGCAATTTGCAGAGCGTTATCCAGCTCGAAGCCATAGCGACATGCCACAGCCAGACCCGCAATAAGCTGGTAGAGGTCGGCCGAGCCGTCGGGTGAGCGCATCTCCACGGTCTGCTTCATCGAGGTGTCGTAGTTGCTTTCGCCCTCCAGAGGGTTGGCTATACGGCACATATCGCTCTTGGCAGCCCAGCCCAGAGGCACACGCACCAGCACCGAGCGG
>CALGRZ010000036.1 GCA_937880705.1 uncultured Alistipes sp. | reverse complement strand
CATCATAAGCTTTGATGATAGTATCACCACCATTGAAGGTCAATATGGCCTTGCTCTCCATACCCTCCGAACCCTCGCTTACGCCTGTTACCGAGATATTTAAGCTACCACCATTGATTGTGATGTCGCCATCGGCACGAATACCCTTTGGCGAGGATGTCAGCGAATTAGAATATCTGTACTGACCACCCGTTGTGGTGATACTTACAGCGCCACTGTTTACCTCCAAATTTCCATCGGCACTTATACCCTTACCACCTGTACCGCTTGAACTGAGGTTAAAAACGCCACCATTGATATAGATATTTGTATTGCTCTTTAGACAAGATGCGGCAGAGGTATCTTGCTCCTCACTATCGTAGGTGGCGTTACCAGAGGTCTTAATATCAAACTTTCCACCATTTACTACGATATCCATATCACACTTGACAGCCTTACCAGCCGTAGAGGCTATGTCTACCAAAATGGCACCTCCCTCGAAAACAGCACCCGTATTGTCATCGCTATCACCCTTAACATGGATACCATTTTTTAAGCTCTCGGTAACTACCACCGTAACGCCTGAACGCTGATAATAGCATCCATCAGTTACAATGGCGTGCTTTTGCTTACCTGCAACAACCAAGGCTCCATGACCACTTAAGATGATATTACCCTCTGCAAAGAGCGCACCCTTTCTATCCTCGTTCACAGCACCAGCGATTGTATAGTGGTCATCAATATAGTTAGGAGAGTCAGTAAGTCTATTGGTTGTATCCTCACCCAGATGAACATAGACGCGCTTTTTGGATTGTGAGTTGATTGCAGGACCACGCTGCGATGTTAGATCTAAGCCGTTGAGTGTCAGTTTATACTTATTATCACTATAGAGTTTAAGACTACCGTCTGCACTCTTACCCATAGCTATAACCTCTACGCCACTTACTGCGGTCATATCCAACGCAACATGCGCTCCGTCGATGTAACATTTAATGCTCTTATTTGTGCATTCAACAGTTGCAACATCGTTGTTGTAGGTTACAAATACCTGTGTACCAAAGTTATTTAGTTCGTGATAGAAGTCACTGTTGTCACCTACCTTATCATCGGCCATATCATCTGCCCAAAGACCCTCCCAGCGAGCTATTGTCATATCGCCGTCCGGTATCTCAGGGTTGTCGGGTATCTGTATTGGACTCTCTTCGTCGTTTTCCTCATTATCAGGATTGTTGGGTTGCTGCTGAGGTAGCTGCTGAGAGTTATCATTCTCAGAGTTTGTTATACATGAACAGATGAGGAGTGAGGAGAGAGTAATAACCCACACTCTAATGAAAAGGCTTGTATGTTTCATGCGCTACAACTCTTAATGGATGCTTAGAGCGTTTGCTACTCCTTATCGTCGGGATTTTGGCTATCGTCACGAATCTCCTCCTTGTCATTTGGACTCCAAGGGTATTTTCCCTTATCATTGTCCTCCTCTTTATCGGTGCAAGCACAGCAAATAGCCATCATGGCTGCAATAACTGATACTCTAAGAATTAATGAAAAACGCTTCATAATATTGAATTTAGTTGTTATTATTCTCTTTACTCTTCATAAACTTCGATTTCAGCTTTCGCCAACCCTCCACTCCGATTATCGTTAATCCCGCATATTGGGTTGTCTTTGCAAGCCCAAAGAGTATAAACCATAATACCCCCTTTGCTGTGGCGGATATAGGTAGAGCCATCTGCGCAAATGAGAGTATATAGAACGGTACACATAGCGCAAGTATTATAACGCCTGTGCGGAACGAAAGCCGTCCTAAGAAACTTTTAATTCTCTCCTTTAAGCTACTCATTTGTGATACCCATTGGAATGTGTACTGCTGGGACATTTTTGAGGTGGTCCAGATGCGACATCTGGTCATCGAAAAAGATGTGTGGCCGCATGATTTCAAGCACTCTATCCTTAGATATTCCACCGAGGAAAAAGGCCTCAGTAACCTCCACGCCCCAACTCTTAAGCGTATTCACAACGCGCTCATGCGCAGGTGCATTGCGAGCCGTAACGATGGAAATCTTCAGTCTACGGCGATACTCCGAATCCTCCTCTAAGCGTGCCATTTCAAGCTTTTGGAGGTTTGATATCTTGATGAGCAAATCGGCTAAAGGTCCCGGGTCAAGAGGAGCCTTATTTGCAGCCTCATGGCGATGAAATGCCGAGAGACCATGCTCCTGATATATCTTCTCGCTATCATCATCCGCGATGACACCGTCGAAATCGAAGGCTATGCGTAGTTCGTCATCCATAACATCGTCCATAACCTCGCTTTTAAGCACACGACCAGCAGCATAACCTGCATCACACGCGCGCTTCACATCACGCTCCGAAGCTGATAGAAACAACGAAGCATTAAACGCTGGGAGGTACTTATATGGCGACTCGCCCGAAAAAAACGAAGCACGCGATATGTTGAGGTCGTAATGCTTGATTGTGCGAAATACGCGAAGACCTGTCTCTGGGGAGTTGCGTGATAGTAGCACCACCTCCACAGGTTGCTCCTCAGGAAACATATTGTTAAAGCTTAACAATCGCTTTACAAAAGGAAATGCAACACCCTTATCCAAAGGATTATCAATATTCTCTTCTTGATATTTGCGATACTCTTCAAGACCACACTCATTGTAGACTCTATCTGACTCTGTTAGGTCGAAAAGAGCAGACGATGATACCGCAACAACCAACTTATTCTCTATAGGAAATGCCATACTATATTTTTTATCGACCCAAAGGTATAAAAAAAATCCGATAAGTAAACGACTTATCGGATCTTTTTATCGCCTTGATAGGCTTTGTGGTTGAGCTACCGAGATTCGAACTCAGAATAACAGAACCAAAATCTGCTGTGTTACCATTACACCATAGCTCAATCAATGCTCGTAAGCACGGCAAAGATAGTGTAAAGTTTTCATTTAGCAAAATTTTAATCCAATATTAGAGCTGCACGGTTGCTATTTTAGGCCACTCTTATCACCACAACTCGGTAAGAGTCACCGATTACTCGTTGCGAATACCCATCGGGATATGTACCGCAGGCACGTTACGCAGATGCACCAAGTGCGACATCTGGTCATCGAAGAAGATGTGGGGACGCATAATCTCCAACACCCTATCCTTCGATATGCCACCCATGAAGAATGCCTCCGTAACCTCCACACCCCAGCTCTTCAGCGTGTTAACCACACGCTCGTGGGCAGGGGCGTTGCGAGCCGTGACTATCGATATCTTCAGCCAGCGACGGTAGTCGGGGTTGTGCGCCATGCGCTGCGTCTCGAGCTTCTGCAGGTTGGATATCTTCATCAGCAGGTCGGCCAGTGGCCCCGGGTCGAGAGGTCGCTTGGTGGCAGCCTCATGCTTGTGGAAGGCCGAGAGGCCCTGCTCCTTGTATATCTTCTCGGACTCGTCGTCGGCAATCACACCGTCGAAGTCAAAGGCGATGCGCAGCTCGTTATCCGAGGCATCGTCCATAACCTCGCTATCCAGCACCCTACCGGCGGCATAGCCCGCATCACAGGCGCACTTAACATCGCGCTCCGAGGCCGAGAGGAAGAGCGACGCATTGAACGCCGGCAGATACTTATAGGGCGACTCCCCCGAGAAGAACGAGGCGCGCGTGATGTTAAGGCCGTAGTGGTTGATGGTGCGAAAGACCCTTAAGCCCGTCTCGGGCGAGTTACGCGAGAGTAGCACAACCTCAACGGGCTGCTCCTCCGGAAAGATCTCATTGAAGCTCAACAATCGCTTTACAAAGGGAAAGGCAACACCCTTGGCCAGAGGCACATCTATGTTCTCCTCTTGGTAGCGACGGTACTCCTGCAGGCCCGACTCGTTATAGACCTTGTCGGACTCCGACAGATCGAACAGAGCCGAGGATGACACGGCAACGACAAGTTTATTCTCTATTGGGAAAGCCATAATATCTTTGGTTTTAACTCTTCAAAGGTACGAAAAAATATGTTAAACGACAATGTGAAACCAACTTTTTGGCATCGAACATAAAGAGAGCTACCCGCCCATCACAGAAATAGTTCAACAGATATTTTGTTGTAGCAGAATTTTTGTTTATCTTTGTTGTGTACAATTTAATTTTACACAACGTACACATAAGTATGGGCTCTATATACGATTTCACGGTCAAGGACGCTGCCGGCAATGAGGTATGCATGGAGGAGTATCGCGGCAAAGTACTTCTCATAGTCAACTCTGCTACCGAGTGTGGCTTTACACCACAATATAAGGGTCTGCAGGCTCTATACGACAAGTACAAGGCTAAAGGTTTCGAAATATTGGACTTCCCCTGCAACCAATTTCTGAAGCAGTCGCCTCTCGACGAGGCCGGGATAAAGAGCTTTTGTGAGCTGAAGTACAAGACCTCATTCAGGTTGATGGCCAAGGTTGATGTCAACGGCAAGAGTGCTGAACCATTATACACCTATCTGAAGCAGGAGCGTGGCGGAGTACTCTTCTCGGCCATCAAATGGAACTTCACAAAGTTTCTCATCTCGCGCAGTGGCAAAGTCATAGAGCGTTTCTCGCCGACAACACCGCCCGAAAAGATTGCACCCTACATAGAAAAACTACTATAAACGACTATGAACGAAGGCCTAAAACTTGAGAAACAACTCTGCTTCCCGCTATACGCCGCAGCCAAGGAGGTGGTACGTCGCTATCGCCCACTTCTTGACCCTATCGGGCTGACATATACGCAGTACATAACCATGATGGCGATGTGGGAGCATAAGCGACTTACCGTAAAGGAGCTTGGCGAACTACTACTGCTCGACTCGGGCACTCTCACACCACTACTTAAGAAGATGGAGACAAAGGGGTGGATACGCCGCGAGCGCAATGACATCGACGAGCGCAAGGTAACCGTATCGCTCACCACAAGTGGCGAGGAGCTTCACGACACGGTTGCGCAAGTACCCGTAAAGATGCGTCAATGTGTAACACTCGACAGCAGCGAGGCTATTGAACTACATCGACTGCTGCACAAACTTTTACAAACACTTAAAGATTAACTTAACTATGGCAAACCACAAATGTTCGAGCTGTCCCATCCGTGCGAAGTATGATAAAAACCCATCATCACTCATGGGACGTTTCTGGCACTGGCATATTGGCTTCTGCCCAGGCTGGAAAGCATACTTTAACTCACTGAACGAGGAGCAGAAGAGTGCTCTGCGAACACAATACAACATAAAGAAGTAGTGAAGCGGAGATTTAAAATAGTATTGGAGCATATTCAGAACTTTCTGCGCAGGTTGTCATTCCGCACGGGAGTCATCGTGTTAGTATCGTGCGTGGTGTTCTACATCCTGTCGTTTGCGCAGATGGCTCTGCCCATCTCGGCCGCAGCAAAGGGCGTACTATGGTTTGTGCTCTTCGGCATGGCCAAGACCACCCAATATGCCGGACTCGCCATAGTTGGTGTCGAGGGCTGGCGACGTATCCGCTCGTGGATAATAGGCAAGGCAGATAAGTAGCGACATAGAGCAAAAGATACAAGACCCCGCGGAAGGCACTGGTGCTACCCGCGGGGTCTTGCATTGCGGCAACGCGCATATATGCGCAGTATGGCCTAATACTACTTCTGACGGAAGTATATCTGGATGGGCACGCCCGAGAAGTCCCACTGCTCGCGCATCTTATTCTCGAGGAAACGTCGGTACGACTCCTTGATGTACTGGGGCAGGTTGACAAAGAAGGCAAACTGCGGCGTGGGCGTAGGCAGCTGCGTGACGTACTTAATCTTGATGTACTTACCCTTGGTAGCTGCGGGAGGATAGTTCTCGATAAGCGGCAGGAAGAAGTCGTTAAGCTCCGAGGTAGAGATACGACGCTTGCGCGACTGATAGACGCGAATGGCATTCTGCAACACATCGAGGATACGCTGCTTGTTGATCACCGAGGTGAAGATGATCGGAATGTCGCTGAACGGAGCGAGCTTCTTCTCCAGGAACTCGCGCCACACCTTCATGGTGTTGCTATCCTTCTCGACCAGATCCCACTTGTTGACTACGATGACACAACCCTTGCGGTTGCGCACGATAAGGTTGTGGATGTTCAAATCCTGTGACTCGATACCCTGCTCGGCATCAAGCATAAGCACACACACATCCGAATTCTCGATAGCGCGGATAGAGCGCATCACAGAGTAGAACTCCAGATCCTCGGTCACCTTACCCTTCTTACGCATACCGGCCGTGTCGATAAGGTAGAAGTCCATGCCGTACATATTGTAGCGGGTGTGTATCGAGTCTCGCGTGGTGCCGGCCACGTTGGTCACAATGTTACGCTCCTGACCCAGCAGGGCATTGGTCATTGACGACTTACCCACGTTGGGGCGACCCACAATGGCAATGCGGGGCAGCGTGGCATCGTACTCGGCCGAGGTATCCTCGGGCAGGTTGGCAAGGATGGCATCCATCATATCGCCCGTACCGCTACCCGACATCGAGCTGATGCAGAAGGGCTCGCCAAGACCCAGCGCGTGGAACTCGTGCGAGAAGTATATAAGGTCGTAGGTATCTACCTTGTTGCAGACCAACATAACCTTCTTACCCGAGCGGCGCAGGATGTCGGCCATCATCATATCCAGATCGGTGATGCCCGTGCGCACCTCAACGAGGAAGAGGATGAGGTCGGCCTCGTCGATAGCCAACATCACCTGACGGCGAATCTCGTCCTCGAAGATATCCTCCGAGTTGACCGTATATCCTCCGGTGTCGATCACCGAAAACTCCTTACCATTCCAATCGGTCTTACCATAGTGACGGTCACGGGTGGTACCCGCGGTCTCATCAACAATAGCCTGACGCTGGCCCACAAGGCGGTTGAAGAGCGTCGACTTACCCACGTTGGGGCGACCTACAATAGCTACTAAACTCATAGTTTGTTGCGTTATAAAATTATCACCTGTACTACGTTATCCCAGATATCACATCTGTGACCTTAACGCAATATCGCGCCACAAAGATAAGCGAATTACCGCAAAATTAAAAGCATAACAAAATAAATGGTCCACATTTTGGTTTTTTTTATAAAAAATCGTACCTTTGAAAGATGATCGGGCGGTGTAGTTGCGCACAAACCCATGCAACAGCCGACCGACGAGCAACGTAACGTAGTATGAAAGGCGCAAGATATATAGCTCTGGCAGTGGCACTCCTCATGGCTGTCACCGTTTCGGCACAGCCTTTTGGCCACACCGGTGAGCCCGAGCGCAAGGTGCGTATGGAGATGGGCGTGGGCCTCGATGCTGCCATAACCGGCATCCGCGAGGTGAGCAACCCCGCCATCAGCCTCTCGCCACGCATAGGCTTTGGCGGCCACTTCGACATGGCTGTATGCATTGGCCGCAACTTCGCCATTGAGGCCGAGGTGGGCTACCAGAAGGGGTCGCTTATGGCGAAGCTGGGCAATAGCGAACACAAGGTCAAGACCACGACGATGGATCTGCCGCTGCTCTTCTCGCTACGCATGCTCGGCTCGAGGCTTCGGCTGAACCTCGGCCCGATGTTCACGCTGATGAGCAAGGCTCAATACATGGCCGACAACACGACAATGGAGTTTGGCAACCTCCACCCCACGGTGAGCCTCGCAGGAGGTGTCGCAGTATGTCTGGGTGGCCACTTCCAGGTCGAGGCGCGCTACATACACGAGCTGAAAGAGACCCTGAACCAATACCAGGGCGAAGAGTTTACAACCCGTGGACACCGCATCACGGTGGGCTTTGCGGTGATTTTTTAATGAAGAAGCTAAACGCATTATATGAGCGAAGAGAGTGTAAAGGAGATTTTGATTGAGGGTGTAGACGCCCGCGAACTGTATGGTGCACAGAACGTCTATCTGGAGCAGATACGCGAGCTGTCACCCAAGCTGAAGGTCGTGGCACGCGGCGACAAGGTCAAGGTGCTGGGCTCACGCAGCGATGTGGCAGCCTTCGAGCGCAGGATGAACGCCTTGGTGGACTACTACATCAAGTATGGCCACATATCATCCGAGGTGGTGTCACAGGCCTTCTCATCGAGCCTCACCGAGCTATCGGCCGAGCCCCCCGCCATGGACAAGGATGTGATCGTCTACGGCAACAACGGCAATATCATCCGTGCCCGCACCATCAACCAGCAGCGTCTGGTCAAACTCGCCGAGAAGAACGACCTGCTCTTTGCCGTGGGCCCCGCAGGATCGGGTAAGACCTATACGGCCATAGCCCTGGCAGTGCGCGCCCTGAAGGAGCGCGAGGTAAGACGCATAATCCTCACCCGCCCCGCTGTGGAGGCCGGTGAGAAGCTCGGCTTCCTGCCCGGCGACATGAAGGAGAAGCTCGACCCCTATCTGCAGCCCCTCTACGATGCGCTCAACGACATGATACCTGCCGCAAAGCTGCAAAAGTATATCGAGGAGGGCACCGTGCAGATTGCACCCCTGGCCTATATGCGTGGCCGTACGCTCGACAACGCCTTTGTCATCCTCGATGAGGCGCAGAACACGACAATGTCGCAGATAAAGATGTTCCTAACACGCATGGGACGCAATGCCAAGTTCGTGGTTACGGGCGACGTGACACAGATAGACCTGCCCCGCCGCTCGGATAGCGGACTGACCAAGGCTATGGAGACACTCCGCAACATAGATGACATAGGCATCGTGGAGTTTGACAAGCGCGACATCGTGCGCCACAGGCTGGTGAAGTATATCGTCGAGGCCTTCGAGAAGCGCGCCGAGTTGGAGAACAGCCTCCGCCACACGGAGCACTCAAACAACGAATAAGATACATATAACATAATAATCATTAATAAACCAAAAGAGTATGGACAAGAATCTGAAAGGACTTAAGCCGGCACTGGTGTGGAAGCACTTTGCCGAGATCTGCAACATCCCCCACCCCTCATACCACGAGGATGCCATTCGCGCATATATCGTGAAGTGGGCCGAGGAGCTCGGTCTGGAGCACAAGGTGGATGAGGCACAGAACGTATATGTTTACAAGCCCGCAACCCCCGGCATGGAGGATCGCAAGGGTATCATCATGCAGGCTCACACCGACATGGTGCCCCAGAAGAACAACGACAAGGAGTTCGACTTCGAGAAGGACCCTATCGAGGCATATATCGATGGTGAGTGGGTAACGGCCAACGGCACTACGCTGGGTGCCGACAACGGTATCGGTCTGGCAGCCGCTATGGCAGCTATGGAGGATGCCGAGCTGGTACACGGCCCGCTGGAGTGCCTCTTCACCGCAACCGAGGAGACAGGCATGGATGGTGCCTTTGGCCTTAAGAGCGGCCTTCTGAAGGGTGATATCCTCCTCAACCTCGACTCGGAGACCGAGGGCGAGCTCTATGTTGGCTGCGCAGGTGGTCTGGATGTCAACGTGGTGTTCAAGTACCGTGAGCAGCCCCTGGAGGGTAAGTTCGCAGGTTACCGCGTGACGGTGAAGGGCCTCAAGGGTGGTCACTCTGGTATCCAGATTGGCACACAGCGCGCCAACGCCAACAAGGTGCTCTTCCGTCTGTTGCGTCAGGAGACCGAGTCTTACGGCTTGGAGCTTGCAT
>CALGRZ010000035.1 GCA_937880705.1 uncultured Alistipes sp. | reverse complement strand
TAAAGGAAATTACCTTTACGAAATTTGATGCTTCAGTAGATATTGACGTGCGTCTGGGCGTTGACCCTCGTAAGGCCAATCAGATGGTTCGTGGCGTTGTTACACTGCCCCACGGTACAGGTAAGACTGTTCGTGTGTTGGTGCTTTGTACTCCCGACAAGGAGGCAGAGGCAACTGCTGCTGGCGCTGATTTCGTAGGTCTTGACGAGTATGTAGAGAAGATCAAGGGCGGTTGGACCGACGTTGACGTTATCATCACTACTCCCAACGTAATGGGTAAGGTTGGTGCTCTGGGTCGTATTCTGGGTCCCCGTGGCTTGATGCCTAACCCCAAGACCGGTACTGTTACTATGGATGTAGCAAAGGCCGTTCAGGAGGTTAAGGCCGGTAAGATTGACTTCAAGGTTGACAAGTACGGTATTATCCACACTTCAATCGGTAAGGTTTCGTTTACCCCCGAGCAGATTGTTGACAATGCCAACGAGGTTATGAGCACCATCATCAAGCTCAAGCCGTCAGCTGCCAAGGGTACATATGTAAAGAGCATCTTCCTCTCTACAACTATGAGCCCCGGTGTTGAGGTTGATCCCAAAACAGTAGAAACCAAGTAAAGAAGGAGGATAGAAGACTATGACAAAGCAAGAAAAGTTGGCCGTTATCAACGGTCTTACCGAGCAGCTCAATGCCTACCCTCACTTCTATTTGGCCGACATCGAGGCCTTGAACGCTGAGCAGACTGCAGCATTGCGTCGCCAGTGCTTCGAGAAGAAGATCAAGTTGGTTGTTGTTAAGAACACCCTGCTTGGCAAGGCTTTGGAGAATGTTAACAAGGCTGATGACGAATTGGTAGCTGTATTGAAGGGCTCTACTTCAATCATGTTCACCGAGACCGGCAAGGCCCCTGCACAGCTTATCAAGGAGTTCCGCAAGAAGTGCGAGAAGCCCGTTTTGAAGGCTGCTTATGTTGAGGGTTGCCTGTATGTAGGTGACAACCAGCTTGACACTCTGTGCAACATCAAGAGCCGCGAGGAGCTTATTGGCGATATCGTTATGCTCTTGCAGTCGCCTGCTAAGAATGTCATTTCTGCTCTGCAGTCAAATGCAGGCCAGAAGATCGCGGGTCTGGTTAAGACCCTCGAGGAGAGAAATAACTAATCAAACGAAACAAAAACAAAATTTAATAAAATTACACAACTATGGCAGATGTAAAGGTATTGGCAGAAGAGTTGGTTAACTTGACTGTTAAGGAGGTAAACGAATTGGCTACTATCCTCAAGGAGGAGTATGGTATTGAGCCTGCTGCTGCAGCTGTTGCAGTTGCAGCTCCCGCAGCTGGCGCTGGCGAGGCTGCAGTTGCTGAGAAGTCAACTTTCGACGTAATCTTGAAGAGCGCTGGTCAGGCAAAGCTCCAGGTTATCAAGGTTGTTAAGGAGGTTGCTGGTTTGTCGTTGGGCGATGCTAAGGCATTGGTTGACGGTGCACCCAAGGCCGTTAAGGAGGGTATCTCTAAGGAGGAGGCCGAGTCTATCAAGGGTAGCCTTGAGGAGGCAGGTGCAGAGGTTGAGCTTAAGTAATCCGCAAGGAGACTTGAGTTTCTCACAGCCTATAAGGTGTAGGGCTAACGCTTAAGTTAGCTCTATGCCTTTTGTGGTCTAATATTCGGGAGTGCCTGGTTGAGCTGTGCCCGAATGTTGGAAATGTTGATGCTCTCAGAGTGTACTTATGTGACACTGAGGGCATTAGCGGGATAATCAAAGCCCGCTTTTTAGCCCGGGGCCAAAGCTCATTGCCCATCCCCGTGTGGCGTATAGCCCAGGAGTGGCCGTCGAAGGTTTGTGGCGGTGCTCATCAGGTGAAGAGCTCCATAGGAGTCTCTTTTTTGGGGTTGCGTCGCATAGTTGTGCTTCTCTCGCGGTATCGAGGGGCGTGGGGGTGAAGGCAGCGGCTGCTATTAGCAGATGAGTGCTTCGAAAGCTGAAAAAATAGTAAGCCGAGATGAGACCTTTGTTCGGTGCTGTTGCCGACAGGCTCTGCGGTCTAACGAGTAATTTGCTTCAACTAAAACATTGGATTTATGTCCACCTTACAACAACAACGTATAAGCTTCTCTACCATCAAGAACAGGGTTCCCTATCCTGACTTGTTGGAGATTCAGCTTAAGTCATTCCGAGATTTCTTCCAGCTGGACACCACCGCCGAGAATCGCAAGAACGAGGGCCTCTATAAGGTGTTCAACGAGAATTTCCCGATCACAGATACCAGAAACAACTTCGTTCTGGAGTTCATCGACTACTATATCGACCAGCCCCGCTACACCATCGAGGAGTGTCTGGAGCGTGGTTTGACATATAGTGTACCCCTGAAAGCCAAGCTTCGTCTCTACTGTACCGACACCGAGCATGAGGACTTTGAGGAGATCGTTCAGGATGTATACTTCGGCCTTATCCCCTATATGACCGAGCGTGGTACGTTCATCTTCAACGGTGCCGAGCGTGTGGTAGTATCGCAGCTTCATCGTTCGCCGGGTGTCTTCTTCGGACAGAGCATGCACACCAACGGCACGAAGCTCTACTCGGCTCGTATCATCCCCTTCAAGGGCTCGTGGATTGAGTTCGCTACCGACATCAACAACGTGATGTATGCCTACATCGACCGTAAGAAGAAGTTGCCGGTGACCACTCTGTTGCGTGCTATTGGTTACGAGACAGATCAACAGATATTGGAGATCTTCGACCTTGCCGACGAGGTTAAGGTTACGAAGGCCAACCTTAAGAAGAACGTAGGTCGCAAGCTTGCCGCTCGTGTTCTGTCGACGTGGGTCGAGGACTTCGTCGATGAGGATACCGGTGAGGTTGTATCTATCGACCGTCATAATGTGGTTGTAGACCGTGAGGTAGAGCTTCAGGAGGAGCACATCGACCTCATCATCGAGTCGGGTGCCAAGACTATCCTCTTGCACAACGATAACCCCTCGGGTATCGACTTCTCGATCATCTACAACACTCTGCATAAGGATCCATGTAACTCCGAGAAGGAGGCCGTAGTATATATCTACAGGCAGTTGCGCGCGTCGGAGCCACCTGATGAGGCTACGGCTCGTGACGTTATCGAGAAGCTCTTCTTCTCGGACAAGCGTTACGACTTGGGCGACGTGGGTCGTTTCCGTATCAACAAGAAGCTGGATTTGTCGATCGATCCCGCTATCCGCACCCTTACGCGTGAGGATATCATCGAGATCATCAAGTACCTCATCCAGCTTATCAACTCGAAGGCCGACGTCGACGATATCGACCACTTGTCGAACCGTCGTGTGCGTACCGTAGGTGAGCAGCTTGCCAACCAGTTCTCGGTAGGTTTGGTGCGCATCGCACGTACTATCCGTGAGCGTATGAACGTTCGCGACAATGAGGTCTTCACCCCTGAGGATTTGATCAACGCTAAGACTTTGGCATCGGTGGTTAACTCGTTCTTCGGTACCAGCCAGTTGTCGCAGTTCATGGATCAGATCAACCCCCTTGCCGAGATTACGCATAAGCGTCGTCTCTCGGCGTTGGGCCCCGGAGGTCTGTCGCGTGATCGTGCAGGTTTCGAGGTTCGTGACGTACACTACACTCACTATGGTCGTTTGTGTCCTATTGAGTCTCCTGAGGGACCTAACATCGGTTTGATTTCGTCATTGTGTGTATATGCGAAGATTTCGGATATGGGATTTATCGAGACTCCATACCGTTCAGTAGAGAATGGTAAGGTGGATTTGGATAACTCTCACATCAAATATTACTCAGCAGAGGCTGAGGATGGACATATCGTAGCTCAGTCAAACGAGCCAATGGATGAGCAGGGACATTTCCTCAATCCAGATCGTATTAAGGCTCGTGAGGGTGCTGATTTCCCAGTAGTGACAGATAAGGATGTTACACTGATGGATGTCGCTCCTAACCAGATTGCTTCGATTGCTGCAAGTTTGATTCCATTCTTGGAGCATGATGATGCGAACCGTGCTTTGATGGGATCGAACATGATGCGTCAGGCTGTGCCTTTGGTAACATGTGAGTCTCCTATTGTAGGTACTGGTATTGAGAAGGATATGATTTCTGATAGTCGCATTCAGATTGTAGCTGAGGGTGACGGTGAGGTTGTATTTGTTGATGCTACGAAGATCCAGATTCGTTATGAGCGTACAAAGGAGGAGATTATCTGCTCATTTGCACCAGAGATTACAACATATGAACTACCACGTTATCGTCGTACCAACCAGGAGACTACAGTGACGCTGAAACCGACTGTACTTACTGGTGACCATGTAACTAAGGGTCAGGTGATTACTGAGGGTTACTCAACTCAGGCCGGAGAGTTGGCTTTGGGCCGTAACTTGAAGGTGGCATTCATGCCTTGGAAGGGTTACAACTTCGAGGATGCGATTGTTATATCTGAGCGTATTCAGCGTGAGGATATCTTCACTTCGGTACACGTTACAGAGTATATCGCAGAGGTGCGCGATACGAAGCGCGGTGTCGAGGAACTCACTTCGGATATTCCAAATGTGAGCGAGGATGCTACAAAAGATTTGGATGCAAATGGTATCATTCGCGTTGGTGCTAATGTTCATCCAGGTGACATTCTTATAGGTAAGATTACCCCTAAGGGTGAGAGTGATCCATCTCCAGAGGAGAAACTCTTGCGTGCTATCTTCGGTGATAAAGCTGGTGATGTGAAGGATGCTTCTACAAAGGCTCAGCCTTCATTGCATGGTGTTGTTATTGATACTAAGCTTTACAGTCATGCACAGAAGGAGGGAAAGAAGGGTAAGGCTTCTGAGCGAGCTCAGTTGGAGCAAATCGACCAGCGATTCGCAGCCGAGATTGCAGGACTTACGAAGATTTTGATTGGTAAGTTGTGGCAGTTGGTTGAGGGTAAGGTCGTTGCCAATGTGAGCGATTACTTTGGCGTAGAGCTTTATGCTCCAGGCACCAAGTTTACTCAGAAGATGTTGGAGGAGATTTCATCTCGTACAACCGATGAGAAGACAGGTGTTGTGTCGGGTTACCTCAATCTGGGTAGTGCAGGCTGGACAGGCGATGCACACCTCGATGAGTTGATTGCAACTACTATTAATAACTATACTATCGAGTGGAAGAAGGTCGATGCACGTATCAAGCGTGAGAAGTTCAACCTCTCGAATGGTGATGAGATTCCTACATCGGGCGTTATCCAGATGGCTAAGGTTTACATTGCTAAGAAGCGTAAGCTGAAGGTGGGTGATAAGATGGCAGGTCGCCACGGTAACAAGGGTATCGTAGCGAAGGTCGTTCGCGATGAGGATATGCCATTCCTGGAGGATGGAACAATCGTGGATATCTGTTTGAACCCACTTGGTGTGCCTTCACGAATGAACCTAGGTCAGATTTATGAGACTG
>CALGRZ010000034.1 GCA_937880705.1 uncultured Alistipes sp. | reverse complement strand
GGGGGCGTATACCTCGGGGCTGAAGCCCGACCACTGCAACCAGTAGCGAGCACCCTCCGTGAAGCGGGGATAGCCACTCGTGCGCGACTCATACTCTCTGGAGCCCTTGCGCAGGTCGGGATGTACCTCACGACGTATGTTGCCCACTCCGCCACCTACCTTGACGGCATCGGCCGTTACGACACCCTCCACCGAGGAGAGGTTGGTAAGTGTGACCAGAGCCCTCTCGCCCTCCTCGAAGTAGAACTCACCCAGAGCGACCCACATGCCACCACCCATACGCTGGTTGATGCTCAAGAGGCGGTCACCGCCAGTTGCATGAACGGTGTAGCGGGCATCGCTGGTGGAGTTCTCCAGCGTGGCGTACGACACATAGACCGTATATACACCATCGCGGGGTATATATCCGCTCCATGTCGCCACTGCCTGTCGCTGTGTTGAACGCGTGGTTGAGATCTGACGGTAGCTTCCATCGGTGAAGGGATTATGCCCCGTGGGGTAGCTGCGCTTTAGGTGCGCAAAGCCCACACCGCCACTCTGCCAGCCACCACTCTCGCTATATGTGGTGGTATCAATGCCTCGATCGTTATCTATGATAAGCTCCTCACGGCGCATGCTGCGCTCGCGTGGCAGCAACACCGTAGCTCCGGCACGCTCCAACATAGGCACAAGGAAGGGTATGACATACCCCTGCGTATAGAGATCCTCGACCGTCTCCCAAAGCCTCGAACGCTGCCAACGCCACATACCCATCTGGTTGTCGAAGTAGCGACCGTGGCTCTGCCAGAGGGCTATATGTCGACCTTTGAGGCCGTGGCTGGGCTGCGAGATGTCGCTCGTGCGCGTGATAAGCGGGCGGGACGACGTATTGCGAAAACGCGCCTCATCACGCCGCGACGAGTAGTAGTGCGGTATGAGGGCATCGATGAGTCGGCCCTCGGTATATATGAGCAACGTATGACGACGATACTTCTCGGGCAGACGCTCGCGCACAGCATCGTAGATCGCGCGCACGCTCTCACGGCGCATAGGATAGTAGGCCAGCTCCTTCGAGGCCCGTATCTCGATGACACGCTCCGAGCCTCGCTCACGGATGCGCGTACTCTCAACCTTGACGTAGCTGCCGGCTACCTCCTTAAGCGTTATGCGACGCAGCACTGCGGTCAGCGTATCGCGAACATTGCGCTCCAAGGCACTCTGTCCATAGAGATTGGTGCAGCACAAGAGGCTGATGAGTAGTATGGTATATTTAAGGTATCGCATTATATCGGTTTTAGAGCGTAAAGATACGAAAAATTGTGCGATACTAAACTTTTTTTCGTATCTTTGACATCCAAAGATGTTAATAGTATCGAGAATTTAGAAAACCTAACGCCAGATGAAGTACACACTTACGACAATCCTTGCGCTGATTACCTGCTTTGTGGTCAATGCGCAGACCTATGACAACCACTTCGAGGATGCCACACTGCGTGTAGACCTCACCTTCGCAGGTTCGGCCGATGAGCAGTTTGTAGCCCTCAAGGAGCTATCATCGACACCCCACTGGTGGGGCCGTCGCATCAACCTCGACACCGTGCCCATGAGGGGTAATGGCGACCTTACACTGCGCAATGCCCAGGGTGAGGTGATATACATGACCTCCTTCTCGTCGCTCTTCCAGGAGTGGATCACAACACCCGAGGCCGCCACGTCGGTGCGCAGCTTCGAGTTTACGCTGCTCTGCCCCATGCCGCGCGAGGCGGCTACCATGGAGGTTACGCTGCGCAACAACCACGGTGAGGTGGCCTGCACCCTGCGCCACAACCTGAACCCGGACGACGTACTCATCCGCGATCGTGCCGACGTGGAGCCTCTGCCACACCACTACCTGCACCGCGGTGGCGACTCGCGCAACTGCATCGACGTGGTGTTTCTTGCCGAGGGCTATACGGCCGAGGAGATGGAGCTCTTCCTGAAGGATGCACAGACGGCCACCGACGAGATACTTCACTATGAGCCCTTCAATGAGCACCGCGACAAGTTCAACTTCATCGCCGTGGAGAGCGCATCGAAGCACAGCAACGTGAGCGTACCGCAGGATGAGGCGTGGAGAGTGACGGCCGTAAAGTCCAACTTCATGACCTTCTACATGGAGCGTTATCTGACCTCGGATGCAGTCTACAGTATGTACGACATCGTGACCAACATCCCGTGCGAGCACCTCATCATCCTCGCCAACACGGATACTTATGGTGGCGGTGGCATCTACAACTCATACACCCTTACCACAGCCCACCACCCCGCCTTCAAGCCCGTGGTGGTACACGAGTTCGGACACTCGTTTGGCGGTCTGGGCGACGAGTACTTCTACGCCGGTGGCGACCAGAACGACGAGATGCACTCGCTTAAGCATGAGCCGTGGGAGCCCAACATCACCACCCTTGTAGACTTCGAGTCGAAGTGGGCCGATATGGTCGACAAGGATGTGGAGATACCCACCGCCGTGACCGCAGAGCGTAGCGCAAACTACACCGTAGGTGTCTATGAGGGTGGCGGCTATCGCTCAAAGGGCATCTACCGCCCTGCGGATGTGTGTCGCATGCGCAACAATACCGCCGACAGGTTCTGCCCCGTATGCCAACGAGCACTGGAGAGGGTCATTCTCCACCAGGCAGAGTAGCAATATAGCACAGAATAGAGGTAGCCGAGGGGTTACCTCTATTTTTATAAACAATTTTATGGCGAAATATTTGGATTTTTAGAAAATATTCGTTATATTTGTTATTCGAATAACAGCCATAGGCTGCGAGAGTGTAAACGAAACAACCAAAACTAACTAAATAAACCTTTTTTTGAAAGCTATGACAAAGATCCTTAAAATTCGCGATCTTACGTTGCGTGACGGACAGCAGTCGTCTTTCGCAACACGAATGACCCAGAACCAGGTAGACCGTTGCCTCCCCTTCTACAAGGATGCAGGTTTCTACGCTATGGAGGTATGGGGTGGTGCAGTGCCCGACTCGGTAATGCGTTACCTCAACGAGAACCCTTGGACTCGTCTGGAGACCATCAAGAAGGCCGTGGGCGATGTATCGAAGCTCACCGCTCTGTCGCGTGGCCGTAACCTCTTTGGCTATGCTCCCTACACCGACGAGATCATCGACGGCTTCTCACGCAATGCCATCGAGAGCGGTCTGGGCATCATGCGTATCTTCGACGCACTCAACGATGTGGACAACGTGAAGTCTACTATCAAGTATATCAAGCAGTATGGCGGTATTGCCGACTGCGCTGTATGCTACACCGTAGATCCCAAGTATAACGACGGCCAGGAGCACGAGAAGGTATTCACCGACGAGTACTTCCTCGACAAGGCTCGCCAGATGGCCGAGCTGGGTGCCGACATGATCACCATCAAGGATATGTCGGGTCTTATTCCCCCTGCCCGCGTAGCAGGCCTTATCAAGTTGCTCAAGAAGGAGCTTGGCGTAACCGTTGACTTCCACACACACTGTACTCCGGGCTATGGTCTGGGTTCGGTATATGCCGCTATCGTAGCCGGTGTCGACATCGTAGATACCAACTGCTGGTGGTTTGGTGGTGGTACCGGTGCCCCCGCAGTGGAGCTTGTATACCTCTTCTGCAAGAAGCTCGGCATCGAGCTGGGTGCCAACATGGAGGCTGTTGCCAAGATCAACGAGCAGCTCAAGGATATCCGCAAGGAGCTCGAGCTCTCGGTATTTGGTCAGGAGAAGCCTCTGCCCAAGCCCTTCAACCCCCTCACCGACGAGACTCCTGCCGAGGTTGATGCTATGCTCGACCGCTGCGTAGAGGCTGCCAAGGCCGAGCAGTGGGATGAGCTTCTCGAGGCTTCACAGGCTATCGAGGCATGGTTCGGCTTCCCCGCACCCAACAAGCTCGTTCAGGATGCCGAGATCCCTGGCGGTATGTACTCTAACATGGTGGCACAGCTCAAGCAGCTGGGTGCCGAGGATATCCTGCCTCGCGCCATGGAGCTCATTCCTCCCGTGCGTCTGGCAGCAGGTCTTCCCCCGTTGGTAACTCCCACATCGCAGATCGTAGGCGCACAGGCCGTAAACTGCGCTATGGACGAGAAGGCGGGTCGCGCCATGTACACCAACAAGAGTGCACAGTTCGTAGGTCTGGTAAAGGGTGACTACGGTCGTACCCCCGTGAAGATCGACGAGGACTTCCGCGAGAAGATCTGTGGCTTCCGCGAGGAGCGTCCCTACGACACATCAAAGTATCAGAAGCAGCCTAACCCCGCACTGGAGGAGGCCGGTGGCGTACTGCTGGCCGAGAACGAGAAGGAGGAGCTGCTGCTCGAGCTCTTCCCGCTGGTAGCCAAGGCATACCTCACGGGCATTAAGAAGGCTGCCTATGCCGAGAAGGTTGCTGCCGACCCCTCACTGAAGAGGGAGGAGAAGCTCGAGATACAGCCTATCACGGGCGATACCATCGTTGCTCCGCTGCCCGGTCGCGTGATCGAGCTGAAGGTTAAGGTGGGCGACACCGTTGCAGTAGGTCAGGAGGTTGCCGTACTCGAGGCCATGAAGATGGAGAACTCTATCACCTCGGACTTTGCAGGTAAGGTTAAGCAGATCCTCGTTAAGGAGGGCGACACCGTACAGGCCGAGGGCATCATCATCGAGGTGGAGAACGCAAAGGCCGGTGCCGCATCGGCTGCAAAGCGTCCCGTAACCGGCAAGACCATCTGCGCACCGCTGCCCGGCCGTGTTATCGAGCTGAAGGTTAAGGTGGGTGACAAGGTTACCATGGGTCAGGAGGTTATGATCCTCGAGGCCA
>CALGRZ010000033.1 GCA_937880705.1 uncultured Alistipes sp. | reverse complement strand
TTGCCGAGGACTCCAAGGGAAAGACGCAGTAAAGCGAAGCGGCTGCGTCAATCCCGCCACCAGCAATGTTTGCGCTCTCTTTGCCGAGGACTCCAAGGGAAAGACGCAGTAAAGCGAAGCGGCTGCGTCAATCCCGCCACCAGCAATGTTTGCGCTCTCTTTGCCAAGGACTCCAAGGGAAAGGCGTTAAGCGAAGCGACTGCGCAATCCCGCCACACAAATAACTGAAAACTATTTTATTATAAAAGTTCATAGGTTACACTTCCCGATTTTTTGTCTTATCGTTGCTCAATAGAATAGATACAACTATTTTAAGGTTGCCATAAAAAATGGCACAGTGGCGGACAGTTATCGAACTGTCAATTGGCGTACCCGTGTCAAGCGAAATTTGCAAGATATTTACTCGAAATAGGTAGTAGTATGACAAATCCTACCGTGTAGAGATGTATTATAAGATATAAAAATAGTTGCATAAAAACTTTCGATATAAATTCCGTTTATAAAATTTGGTAGCCCGATAGTGTAATATTATCTTTGCGGAGAGTAAAACCAATAAAAGATAAAACTATGAAGACTATTTTGTATATTCTATTTGCAGCAATAATGATGGCTGGATGCAATAATTCAAAGGCAACGAACTCTTTTGATTCGGTAGATGCAACACGCTTTGCCGAGGTGATTGAGAACGAGCAGGTACAAATAATTGACACGCGAACACCTGCAGAGTTCAGCGAGGGACACATTCCGGGTGCAGTAAACATCGACATTGATGGCGAGGAGTTTGCAGCAAAGATTGCCGAATTGGATAAGTCACGCCCCGTAGCGGTATATTGTCGTGGTGGTCGCAGAAGCAAGGAGGCTGCCAAGCATATGGTGAGTTGCGGTTTGGAGGTTACGGAACTAACGGACGGCATTCTGTCGTGGAAAGGCGCGGTAGAGAAGTAGTTAGCGTGTATGGTCATGCATACTGCGCGTCAGGCGTATTGTGCAGGGAGTGTTGGGTTGAGAGTGTCGTGTGAGTGCACATTGCTAAATTGGCATAACGCATTGAATGCTTGAAGCAAATAACTCCATCCATCTTTACCGCCGGAATCACAAGGAGAGCGAGAGCAATAACAAACAAGGTGTTACTCGTAGAGTCCAAAAACAAAAGAGAGGTGACTTCAAGTTTATTTGAAAGTCATCTCTCTTTTGTTTTTGCCGTGCGCGTAGCACAATTACCTTGTTTTGTTATTGCCGAGCCGACGCAGTGAAAGACGAGCGTAGCGAAGTCAATCACATTGTAAGTAATGTTTGCGCTCTCTATGCCGAGGACTCCAAGGGAAAGGCGTTAAGCGGAGCAGACTTTGTCTGCGGAGTAGCCAATCCCGCCAAAACGCTTACTCTTTGTTTAGTTTTTCTATTTTGGTGCCTCACTCGCTCGCAAAATGCTAACACACTTCATTTATACTCATATAAAAATGCGTTAAATGGTGTATAAATAATGATGCCCTCATTTGAGGCATTATTGATCATTGAGGCATTTGTTTAATTTCTATTTGGGAGAGTGCAGATGGCTACAAGTTGTAGTCATCTTGAAGATATTTGCAGTCGGTTAGTGAGACTAACCAACTGACTGCTTTATCCAACTGGTTAGTACCACTAACCACTTCACTATTCTCGCCTTTGAGCTTTGTTTTGAGATATTTCCAGTAATTGCGGTTTTTCTGATAGTCGTCTTGGTCGTTCAGCACCCCGACGATATCGAGCACAGAGAACCACCATTTGGAATTCTCCTCATCCCAAACAGCTCGCACCTCACGGTCATTATAAAATCGAATGGATATTTTGGTCATAAAGTTATTTGGTTGACGCACATTAATACTCTTTTGTTATATGAGCATGCTTCTCATAAAAAGCCTCATTGTGCCATTTAAGGTAATGCCGTCTCTCACAATCTATATAATCATATGGCACAGTACAATCATGCAGATACTGTAAAGACTTTTCATCTTCTATATTTGTATCGTAAATTACATCACCAGTCTTGTAGTCTATAGTGATGTAATTAGCCTGCTCAAAAAGCTTGTCACAAATAGGACACATGAGAAGACCGTTATTAGGATTCATGGCATCATATGTATCCTCACATTTGGAATATGGCTTAATGTGGCTTGCGATCAATAAATCCTTAAAGTCGAAACCGCAAACTGGACATTTATGCGGAGTTTTAACAAAAAGCGCCGATCTAAACTCTCCCTGAACAGTTCTTGTTTGCACTCCTCTGGCTGATATTTTATATTTACCTTTTTGGATTTTCTCTCTCATATCAGCCGTTCTGCCATCATCATCAAGCATATCCAGTTTAGTGTCTGCAACATCTATTGAGAATGAGTCAGAATATGATATCTTGTCATACTTTGGTACGGGAGTTACAAGATATGGCCTTAATGTTTCAGTAACATATGAATCTGAGAAATCATGAAGATATGCATTTTTCTTGGGTAGATCCATATTTGCTCTTGTACCTCCCGTATTTAATGAAACATCCTTTATTTCTACAATGCTTGATTTTACATTAACTGTACGAGCAATGGAATTTTGCCTATTAGCATAGTTTAAAACCATCATTGGGTATTTAGGGACAAAATTTGCCCACAGTTTTGTTGGGTCCTTAACTCTGAAATCTTTTTCTATAAAATCTTCTCTAATTTGTAAATATATATCTTGCTTTTGCGTGAGTGTGGTTGCCTTGCAGAATTTTACATATTTATCCCACATACCATCATGCTTAAACACACAATAGCATAACATATACTGGAAGATGTATGCATTTTCAAAACTAGAACTTATAAAGTCCAAAAGTTCATCATCAATAATTTCATAAATGCCTCGTTTACCTGTTTTCCTTAAAACTCCGCAGAATACCAATAATGCAACTGCTTCAGTAAAGTAGTTCTGAATTTGCGATGCTGTTCTCAAGCAAAACAAATCTTTAATATATGCATTAGATTTTTCTTGTAGCTCTAACTTTTTATAAATATTGCCAAATCTAAATCTTTGAATAAACCTACAAGCAAAGAACATCGTATCAAAACCATACGACTTATCAGCCAAAAATTTTCCGTTATCTGTTGACAATGTCAATGATGACAATTTATTTATCAACATTTGTGTAATTTCTCGATTCATAGCAACATTTATTTAAGGGTTCCTATATAATACAACGAACATTTGTCAATATTAAGTGTAAAGCGAGAGCGACTCTTTACAATTGCGTAATACTCACGGAATTCATCAGTTGAGTAAAACGATAAGTCAAGTTGTATCTTATTATCTTTCAGCTTTAATATAGCAATACTTCCATTAGGTATAGTGCCATTAGGTAAAATGGTCGCACGTGTGTTGTATGTAAAATTTGGCATTATGATTACTCCCGAATTCAAATACTCTCCAACGGAAAATCCAGCTACAGAATCTAGGAATCTATCATAACCCTCTTTATGTACAATTGATCCATCATCTAATATATTTTTCGACCTTAACACCCAAATTTTACCTTCTGCTTTTAGCTTGGAGTTGGTTATCTGGCGATCTCTAAAAGAATCGAAAATATCAAGGTGCATCTTTTTAACAAAGGAATCAAAGAACGAATTGCGATATATCAACCAAACTTTATCGTGGAAAATATACCCTTGCTTGTGATTGTATGTAACATCATTAACATAATCCTTGACGACAAGAATTGGTGTATGATTCTTTGTAAAATGAATGGTAATTATCTCAACAAATACCTTTTTGAAGAACTTTACACCAAAATCACATATGCTCACTATAGAGTATTCCTCGTACAATCTTCTAATCGATGCAAACTCATCAGCCATGATGAAATTTTTAGGTATAACACACGCTACATCATCAGCAAGATTGTATAATTTAATAAGAAACAGAGCAAAAAGGTTTTTTGTTTTGTGCTCCTTCTTGACAATATTCTCGTACTTTGTTGTCGTAGTTGCATAAGGTGGATTCATGGCAACAAGATCATAGTGACGAGATGGTTTCCATGTTAAGAAATCTGCACAAATAAAATTGACATGAATATTTGATCCAAGCGTAATCTTTTTCAGTGCAGATTTTAGAATTTTAATGGTGTCTTGGTTAATTTCAACTGCATCAATATAAACCTTCGAGCACTCTGAAAGTAGTCCATTTAACTGAGGGAGAAAAGCACCGAGTCCAACTGCTGGCTCGAGAATGTGTACAACATCCTTTTGAACTTTCACATCTTTCAATGCGTCATAAACAACACATTGAGGGGTGTAAAAAGCTCCCGATTGCTTTGCATTCTCAATCTGTTGCTCTTTTAAGAAAGTGTATATATAGAAATTATTAGTTAGTTGCTTGTCTTTTAAATATTCATCAACAAGTCTCTCGTTATAATTGTTGACAAACTCCTCAAAATCAAGCATTATGGCTACTTTACTAGCTATGTCTTCTATAATATGCGTTGGAACAGCTTCGCCAATACACCTCCTTATGTTTAACTCGTTGCGTTTTAAATACTCATCAGCATTATCTGGAGTGATAAGATGGTCATCTGATGTCCATTTGAATGAATCAGGTATAGACATCAATTTCATTAATTCTCTAATGCTGAGTACTCTATTATCAACGGGGTGTATTGTGTCCTGACTTGCTAACTGGTCATTACGGGTAGCAATACATGAACACGGTTTATCCCAAGTCAATCTTCTATATTTATTACCCATATATGCACCTTTTAGACCAACTCGTTCTCCATCCGAATTGATCTTGTATGGTTGAGTCTCAATAGGGTTTTGGAAGGCGCTTTCGCCCTCTTTCAAATCTTTAATCCACGGTAATTGATACTCTGGGAATTTTCGTGCAAAATGCAAGAAATCTTTACTATCTTTCTCTCCATACTCCAAGGACGGTAAATTACCAATTGCATGTCTGAGTGTAATCTCAGGTTTTCGCGTAGGAAATAAGTTTAAGGGACTAACATTTCTAAGTGATTTGTGAGTTCCTATAACAATGGTACGAGGACGGCTTGATGGCACACCATAGTCCTTAAAATTAATAACCTTCCAGGATATGTGGTAATTCTCAGACAGGTTATTTAATATACTATCTTTTATTGGCATATCAATGCCCGATACATCTGTACAGATAGTATTCATAAATGCGCGTACATTCTCAAATATAAATATTTTGGGCTGTACTTGTTTTATTAATTTAATTGCTTCAACTACTAGAGAATTACGAACCTGTTCTTTGTCATTTTTTTTGTAATTCGCAGTAGACATTCCTTGGCATGGGGGTGTTGCAAAAACAATATCAACCTGTTTTACGCCCTCAAAATCTCGCCATAGAGCTATTTGGTCATATATATTTTGTTGGATTATAGGTGATGTGATGTCTCCACATATATAACCGCTCTCGTATTTACACTTGCCGTTTGCTCGTTGGACATCAATCCTATCTCTTATTAATTCATTTGTAGCAATACATTGGAATCTATTACGGAATCCGTAACAGCCTACACCAGCACTACTAAATAAACTTATATATGTTCTCATATCAATGTAATTCCAATTAATGAGGTCGATAACACCTCCATGCTACAAAAATAATAAAAAATTACCAGAGTGTGGCTTCCATGCTAAAAAGTTTGTAGACAATCTTATAAATACAAGGGAAGAATAGAATTGTAACTATGCCATACGCAAACAGAAAAAAAGACGGCCGGAGCCGTCTTGACAAAGATTACTACTTTTAATATCCTGGATATATGTCAAACTTATATGGTAAAGATAGAGTTAAACTGGAGCTTATTACAGAAGAGCACATGTTACCCTTCATCTATTTGAGGCATCATCCTTGAGCGATTGAAAGAGCGGATGGGTGGGCCGTAGGGCGGAGTGGAAGCGGGCAATGGCTGACATAGACGGTGGTTTTGTCTACAAATTTACCTAAAATGGACACTACGCGCAAATAAAATTGGATGTGACATTACAATTTTTACTAACTTTGTGCTATGGATAATTCGAAGATTAGCGTGCGCCCGGCAAGGCGCGACGATGCAGAGCTGATTGCCGAGGCGGTATGCATGGCTGTGGGCTACGACAGCTCCTCACCGCTATACCCCGTCTTCCTGCAGCTGGCCCAGCGCGAGCAGACACAATACAGCTACCTAAATGGCCTTATCGGTGAGGTCGATGGCGTAGCCGCCGGAGCCATAGTGGGATATGATGGCGCACTGCTGGAGCAGCTGCGACGACCAATATATCCGCTACTCGAGCAGCACCTCGGCACAGTGCCCCATATCGAGGATGAGACCGAGGCCGGTGAGTACTACCTCGACTCGCTCGGCGTGCTGGCGAAGTACCGCGGTCATGGCGTGGGGCGGGCACTCGTCAACGCGCTGTGCAACAAGGCCTTCGAGGAGGGTCACCGCTGTGCAGGGCTTATTGTCGATGTCGACAACCCCGAGGCCGAGAGGCTCTACAACTCGCTGGGCTTTGAGCGTGTGGGCACAAAACGATTCCTCGGACACCATATGTGGCACCTGCAAAAGAGAAGATAGAGATATGCGACGAGTAAGGATTACGGTGATGCGCATCACCCACTACCCCGACCTTATGGCCGAGTACGAAAACCCCATTGAGCACACCTGTGACATGCAGCTCGGACAGAGCTTTATTGTTGAGCACTGCGTAAAGCCTGCGGCAATGTGTCAGAGTGCCTGGGAGACGTTGTACCCCTTTGTCAAGGAGCTTACAGAGGGCGGAGGCAACTTCTTCGACGGCTGGATGCGCAACCCGCACTCGGCGATGCTGTCGTGCAACGACGGCTTCCGCCCCGTGAGCTTCTACATAGAGGCTATAGAGTGATTAACAGATAGGCAAAAGCATACAAGATATGAGCGATAGCGTGGATAAGTGTTTGATAATTACCGATGTAGACCTACCCGTAGTAGCATCCGTCTTTGCCCTCGTCAACCATAGCGGAGAGCTCGTCGTGGAGTACCGTCTGGAGGATGACGATGAGCCCCGACGCAACTTTACAAAGCGTGCTACGGTCGACCGTGACGACACACTGACGATGGCCCGGAGGCTTCACATCAGCGTCGAGGAGCTGCCTGCGAGGCTCAACGAGGAGTGCGGCACCGCGAGCGATGGCACACCCTCGGAGGTGGAGTATATCTTCGGTGAGGCGTTGAACTACATCATCGAGGCGGGTGTGCAGTACCGCCTCAAGGAGAGCAACTCGTAGAGCATCATGAACGACCTGCGCAGTAAGATTTTGGGTGCCGAGCATCTGACTGCATTTCAGCGGAGGGTGTACCTCGAGCTGCTCACCATCCCTGCGGGTACGACCATCACCTATGGCGAGCTGGCACGGCGCATAGGCTGTCGCAGTGCGCAGGCTGTGGGTCAGGCCCTCAAGCGCAACCCCTTTGCCCCCGACGTGCCATGTCACCGTGTGGTAGCTGCCGACGGCTCGCTGGGTGGCTACAATGGTCAGCGTGCGGGTGCCGAGGTGGAGCGTAAGCGCAGGCTGTTAGCCGCAGAGCGGTGCGGTGACCCCTGCACGGAGCCACATCACCAACCACGTTAGAGAAGAGCGCGAACTATCGCCTGCATCTCGGCATACTGCTGCTCCATGCTCTCGAGGAGCTTATGCTGGGCGCGAGCACGCACAAGGTTATGTGTGGGGTAGGCCGTCTTATAGTAGGTATCGCCGTCGATATAATCCATCAGGAAGCGCAGCACCTGCTCGAAGGTGATATATAGTGCCGAGAAGGCCAGCCACTCGCGCTCGCTATCGGTCATCGTAGAGCCTCGCTCCGAGAGGTAGCCCCGTGCATAGTGGCGGAAGATCTCGATATTCATCGACACACGACCCAGGTCGGCATCATCCTCGGCCCCCGTATTGGTGTAGGAGCGTATGGCATCGCCAAAGTCGTTCAGCGAGGTGCTGCTCATCACCGTGTCGAGGTCGATGACACACAACACATCATCCTTATCATCGAAGAGTATATTGCTCAGCTTCGTGTCGTTATGAGTGACACGCATGGGTAGCTTACCGCTCTCGACAAGCTCCCAGAAGGCGAGCATCTGCCCACGGCGGCTCTCTATCCACGCTATCTCGTCGGCTACCGAGGCCTTGCGCCCTGCGCGATCCTCCACCAGACTCCTATCCCACTGCTCGAGACGCCAGCGCATGTTGTGAAAGCCCTTGATGACCTCGGCCAGAGGCTCTGTGAAGTCGGCCAGCATAGCTTGAAAGCGACCTATGCCACGGCCACCCATAAAGGCGAGGTGCTCGCTGTCGGCCACATCGTGCGTGACAGAGCCCTCAATATAGAGTGAGGCGGCCCAGAAGTTCTCGCCCTCGCGGTGATATAGAGCTCCCTCGCGTGTGGGTACGACGGTGAGCACCTCGCGCAAGGGGTCGCCACCTGCCGCCTCGACCTTCGCCTTGAGGTGACGGGTGACACGCCATATATTATCCATCATAGCCCCGACATCGGGGAAGATGTTGTGGTTCTTGCGCTGCAGGATGTAGCGCGACAGCTCTGTGGTGACGATGTATGTATCGTTGATAAAGCCCTGTCCCAGACTCTTAATGTCGACTATCGGGGCATCAAAGGCGAAGTGTTGGGCGATATGGTAAAGCTCGCGGTGGGTCATACGCTAAACAATTATTCGGCAAAGTAGAACGTAAGGCCATCGACCTTGTTCCAGTCACCACGGGTGAAGTCGGGGACCTTGACGGGTCGGCTGCCATTTTCGATAGATATGCGGGTAAGCTCACCCATGCTGCTCCACTCGGCAGCATCGTAGACATCCATGTCGAGGGGCAGGCCGTTCCGCAGGCAGTAGACCAGGCGGTAGTCCATGATAAAGTCCATGCCACCATGACCTCCCACACCCATGGAGTACTCCTGCAGGGGCACGCCATCGACCATCTGAAGCTGCACGGGGTGGCGGTATTGTGCCGTCAGCTGTGCCACCACGTCGGCAGGGGCAAAGGTGTGGTGGTCGAGAGCCTCGATGTCGGGCAGCTGATCCTCATCGTCTGCCACACTGCGTATCTGGTCGAGTTTGAAGGTGTAGCCCTGCACGGGGTACTTGTTGGCATAACCCTCGGTGCCAACAAGCTGATACATACGGCTATAAGGGCGCGGCGTCATCACGTTGTGCTGCATATCTATCGTGCGGCCGTTCACCGTGCGTATCAGGGTGTTTATCTGGTCACCCTGTCGGCACTCCTCCTCACCCATAAGCTCCTGCGTGAGCTTCGCGCCATTTATCGACTTGGTTGACATGGCTACCAGGTAGTCGAGCCTGTCGCCACGATGTATGTTGAGGGCTTGGCAGTTGGGGCCTATACCGTGTGTGGCGTATATGTCGCCATTGTGTGCCTGGTTGTACTCTAAACGCCAATTGTCGGCATAGTGCCTCCAGTAGGGCTCGAGGTTGTGGATATAGGCACCCTCGGTGTGTATGATCTCACCAAAGAGTCCGTGCTGTGCCATGTTGAGCGTGGTCAGCTCGAAGTGGTCATAGCAGCAGTTCTCCAGTATGGTGCAGTGCACGCGGTTGCGCTCGGCAGCGTCGACAAGCCTCCAGCACTCCTCGATGGTGTTGGCACACGGCACCTCAATGGCCACATGCTTGCCATGGTTCATGGCATACTCCGCGACCTCGACGTGTAGCTGCCAGGGTGTGGCGATGTAGACAAGGTCTATGTCATCACGCTCCGCGAGGGCCTTGTAGCCCTCCTCACCCGAGTATATCGCAGCCTCGGGCATGCCGGCATTCGTGAGATATGTCTGGCAACGCTCGGCGCGCTCGGGGTACTTGTCGCACAGGGCGTTGATAGCCACGCCCTCGATATGTGTAAACCGCTCGACAGCACCCGGGCCTCGCATGCCCAGACCGACAAAGCCCACACGCACAACATCGAGGGGTGCACATCGAAACTCTATCATCGACTGCTGGTTGGCACTGCGCTCGGGCTCCGCGAGGATGATAACACCATCCTCGATCGAGTATTTGACGCTCGCCTTAAAGAGTTGTTCCTGCTCGGTGGTGCATCCCACCATGACCACCGCAGCAGCGAGTAGTAGTGCTCCGAGAGCCATCTTAATGCCTTTCATCTTAAAGTTAGGTTTGTTGGTTAGTATGAACAAAGATACAAAATATGAGTTTAACTAACAAATCGCCGACGAAATATCGCTCTATAAAGGAGGGGGGCACTACAACAAAGCGACCTTGTTAGACAACTGCTAATATGTATTTACCATGTGAGGTCTAATACCTCTTCCACCAGCCCTTGCGGTGGTGGAAGACAACCTTGTCGTCGTGGCGACGTCCCCTCTTGATAAAGGGTATCTGGTAGCTGATGCCAAACTCGATAAGCTCGCAGATGTGGAGGTGTGTCTTGGCCAAGGCCTGCAAATAGATATTGTCGAATACGCGGTACTTAAGGCCAAAGCGTATGTAGTGGAAGGCCTCGTTAACGCCCACCTCTGTCGACTTGTAGAAGAGGGGTCGTGGACCACGGCCATATATGGGATGGTCGTTGTCGTAGAGGTTGCGCACGGGGTTGAACAGATAGACACCCCAGTCGACCATGGCGGTGAAGTTACCGAACTTAAACTCGTTGTTTATCGAGATACCGCCACGCATACGCCTCCAACGCTCGGTGGTCGTCACATACATGCCTCGATTGGTATCGGGGTTGCCGATAGCGTCGTTATAGAAGAGGTCGGCACCGAGACCTATGCCAT
The DNA here is from genome assembly GCA_937880705.1 of uncultured Alistipes sp. Next base: position 5,631 of record CALGRZ010000033.1, on the reverse strand, counting down.
GCCAGTTGCAGGTGCTGTATATGGCTCCTGCGTGCAGCGAGAAGATCGCAAAGCGGTGAGGGTCAGACTCATCGGCCGCATGCACACCCGACGATGCTGTGAGATTAAGACTCCACCTATAGGGCAGGTCGGGGAAGTTGATAGGCTCACGCTCGTCACCCTCCATGGGGTTGATCGTAGCCACCAGGCCCACGCCGCCATAGAGGACATTTGCGCCCTTGTTAGGCTCCATCATACGGCCGTTGCTCATGTGGAAGAAGCCCAGCTCGCCATTTATCGCAAAGTTGCGGGTAATGGGGAACTCGAGGTTAAGACCCGCTGTGAGATAGGCATTTATCGTCGTCGAGAAGGTTCTGTTCGGAGTGGGCTCATCCTCCGTGGTGTAGAAGTGTTCGCTCACGGCAGCAAGGCCCGAGCCTATCTTCACCTTGAGGTTGAAGTGCTCGGAGCGCACACCGTTAATGAGTATGTAGGGGTAGATCGAGATGGCCTTGCCCATAACCTTGTCGCCCAGGTCGATATACGAGATACCAAGACCCACCGTGGGGCTGTTCAGGTACTGCTGCCAGGGACGCTGCTGCGTCGAGGGAAACTCTATGCCGAAGTGTATGCCCGAGGGGGGATTGGGGTCTATCTCCTCCATGTTGCTACTCTTCATGAGGTATGCACCCATGAAGGGCTCTACCTTGATTGCGAAGCGGTCGTTGCCGCTCTTCTCAAACTGCTTGGGCTTTGAGGCAAAGGCCACGTTTGTAAATATCACTGCTGTCAACAGCAGCAAAAGGTGTCGTTTCATCTGTTTTATGCCTATTTGGGGGTATAAGCTTCGCTCTCACCATCCTCCTCAAGGAGGAGTAGATCGCACTTTCGGGCGGCAAAGATAGCGAAAATATAGTATAAAGCATGAGGCTTAAACCTCTTTTAGCCATAAACATCCGGCACGAAATATTCCGAGAGTGACTTGCGGGCTGCTAACCGCAAGTATAGTAGCTGTTTAGCGCACCCATCATGGCGACACCTCCGAAGCCCAACGCCTCGAGATATGGTATCCTATTAGGCGTAACACCCCCGAGGGCGATGACCCTGTGGTCGATGATACCCTCGCTGGCGGCACGTTGCAGATCTTCGTGGCTGAACGATGAGCGGTAACCGCGCTTCGAGATACTGTCAAAAATGGGGCTTAAGAAGAGGTAGTCGCACTCCGCCTTATAGCGTATCACCTCCTCGAGCGTATGGCACGAGCGTGTGCGCGAACCACTGTAACCCTCCGGAAGGTGGGTGATGACCCTATTCAGATGTATGCCGCGCAGCGAGAACTCCTCGTAGAGTGTGGCGTAGTCGTGAACAACTATCTTGGCTCGCTCGGCCGCCGACAGCTGCCCGAGCAGACCCCTGCAATAGTCGATGCCGGCCTCACCCTTGCGCAGGTGGACAACATCGAAGCCATGGGCGAGGAGGTGCCTTATTGTGGCGACCTCCCCGTCGATGGCATAGGGTGGTGTGATGGCGATCTTAAGCATCACTATTACCCCTTAAGACGCTCGATGATGAGGTCGGCCACGCGCCTACCCGAGAGCAGCATACCGCCAAAGATGGGGCCCATGCGGGGTGTGCCACTCACGGCCGAGGCGGCCATGCCGCAGACATATAGACCGGGGTATATCTCCTTTGTGCCATTGACGACCTCCTGCTCGCCCGAGACGACATCCAACGAGCGTTCGCCGATGACATCGCCCGTATCTGTTGCGAGCTTAATGCCATTCTTGCGCGCCACCGTGCAGCACATCTCGCTATCGTGGCCCGTGCCATCAACCACGCAACGAGCCAAGATATTCAGCGGGTCGACATGCAGGCCCTCGCGCAGCACGGGGGTCCAGTTGACAACCACGCCGCTGACCACGTTGTTCTTAAATATCACATCCTCAACAGAGTAGCAGTTGAAGATGGTGGCACCCTCGTGCACAGCCTTATAGAGCAGTGCCGAGGTGCTCTCCACCGAGTCCATGACATAGAGGTTGTCGTCATATCTCTGGTGGTTGATGCCGAACTCCTCGACGATGTGCAGTGCCTCCTGCTGTACGACAATCTGGTTAAACATCATGGCACCGCCCCACATGCCGCCACCCGGCGAGAGCTTTCTATCGAAGAGTGCCACTCGGTAGCCGGCCTTTGCGAGGTAGTAGGCTGCCACGATACCCGAAGGGCCACCACCGACGATGGCTACGTCCAACTCCAAATTCTTCTCCAACTTCTCGCAATAGGTCGAGATAATTCCGTGAGAAACTTTGCTTTCAATCATAATTCTATTTTTTTGGTTTATAGGTTAATAATTACTCATCACAGAGCGTATGGCTGATCTTCATGGCGCAAAAGTTCGGCCCACACATGGTGCAGTATCTACCACCCACCGTGTTCGAGGTCTTGTAGTACTCCAACGCCCTCTCGGGGTCGAGGCTGAGGTTGAACTGATCTCTCCAGCGGAACTCGTATCGCGCCTTGCTCAAGGCGTTATCACGCACCATAGCCCCCGGATGCTGCTTGGCAAGGTCGGCAGCGTGGGCAGCCAGCTTGAAGGCTACGACACCCTCTCTGACATCATCCTTATTCGGAAGCGCAAGGTGCTCCTTGGTGGTGACATAGCAGAGCATCGCCGTACCATACCAGCCAATCTGCGCAGCACCTATGGCGGCGGTGATATGGTCGTAGCCCGGGGCTATGTCCGTAACCAGCGGGCCTAACGTGTAGAAGGGTGCGTTGTGGCACTTCTCGATCTGTCGCTCCATGTTCTCCTTGATCTTATGCATGGGCACATGTCCCGGCCCCTCGATAAAGACCTGAACGCTCTTGGCCCAGGCACGCTCCACAAGCTCGCCCATGGTATCCAGCTCGGCAAACTGCGCACGGTCGTTGGCATCGTAGATGCTACCCGGTCGAAGGCCGTCGCCCAGCGACAGGGCCACATCGTATCGGGCTGCTATGTCGCATATATCGTCGAAATGCTCATAGAGGAAGCTCTCCCGCTGGTGTGTCTGACACCACTTCGAGATGATGCTTCCGCCACGGCTGACAACTCCGGTGAGACGGTCGGCAGCAAGCATAACATTCTTAAGGCGAATACCGCAATGTATTGTGAAGTAGTCGACACCCTGCTCGCACTGCTCGATAAGCACATCACGGTATATCTCCCAGCTAAGCTCCTCGGCCTTGCCATTAACTCGCTCCATGGCCTGATATATAGGCACCGTGCCGATGGGCACCGGACTGTTGCGCAGTATCCACTCTCGCGTCTCGTGTATGTTTGGGCCTGTAGAGAGGTCCATAATCGTATCTGCACCCCACTTGCAGCTCCATATAGCCTTCTCAACCTCCTCGTCGATGCTCGATGTGGTCGCAGAGTTGCCGATGTTGGCATTTATCTTGGTCAAGAAGTTACGGCCAATAATCATAGGCTCTGCCTCCGGGTGGTTGACGTTTGCGGGGATGACGGCTCGCCCCTCGGCAACCTCACGACAGACAAACTCGGGGGTGATGTGCGACTCGATGCCGAGCATCTGACAGTTCATATTCTCGCGTATGGCCACATACTCCATCTCGGGGGTGATGATACCCTGCTTGGCATAGTACATCTGGCCCACATGCTTGGCATCGGCCTTGGCACGCGCCGCTATCCACTCGCCTCGCAAGTTGGGCAGGCCTCTGTCGAGGTCGATGGCGATGTCGGCATCACCATAGGGCCCCGAGGTGTCATAGATATATACGGGCGGATTGGGGCACTCAACCCGCTCTTCGCCCCTGATAGTAACCGTGGGCATCTGCCTCACCATGCGCATCGCTACCTTCACGCTCGGATGTATCGAACCACTCATATAGACCCTCTCCGAGCCGGGATAGGTTATCTTCAAATCACGTTTCATACTTATTGGATGGATATTGATGGTTATTTACTGTGCTCGTGTATCGCATCCGACACCCCTTGCATCTCGGCTATCGGGTCGTCGGCCTGGAGGATACTGCCACTCAGGGCAATGCCCGCGACACCACAACGCAGCAGTGAGGGGATATCCTCCTTGGTGACCCCACCGATGGCCACAAGCGGTATTGCAATCCCGGCAGCACGCATGCGGCACATAATATCCCTATATCCCTCTATGCCGAGGATGGGTGCCAAGCGTTGCTTCGTTGTGGTGAAGCGCAGTGGCCCGCAGCCGAAGTAGTCGGGATCGGCACCACTCACTACCCCTGCAATATCCTCAAACGAGTTGACCGTAGCACCGATAATCGTCTCCGCGCCAAGTATCGCACGTGCCTCTGCCACGGGCATATACCCTCGTCCGAGTATCTCGCGTGCCTTGGCAATGGGCATATCCTCCTTGCCGAGGTGCACGCCATCGGCACCTATGCGCCTGGCCAACATAACATCGTCGTCGATGATAAATGTCGCCCCACATCGCTTGCACATGGCCTGTACGATGGTTGCTGTTTTGAACATCAGAGCCTCATCGGCACCCTTCATGCGTAGCTGTATCCAACGACAGCCACCCTCCAGAGCCAGCCGCGCAGAGTCCGCATAGGAGTATCGGTCGTTGTGGTGCGTTATGAACTGTAGACGGTGGTTATCGCTCATCATAGGTCACCATTTTTTGTGGGTCAAACAGATGGTTCACAGGGCCGTGGCCACTGCCTATTGCGATGTCGGCACCCGCCGCTATAGCCCCACAGAGGTAGGCCTTGGCCGCCTTTGTAGCCTCCACCAGCGCAAGGCCGCGGGCCATGTATGCTGCTATGGCCGACGATAGTGTGCACCCTGTGCCGTGGATATTTCGAGTGGGAATGGTCGGGGATGTGAAGTACTCGATGGTGATGCCGTTGTCGCTACGTCGGTAGAGGATGTCGGTCTTGGTATCACCCTCGTCGTGGCCTCCCTTCAGCAGAATTGCCTGTGCACCCACAGAGATAAGATGGCGCGCCGCCTCGTGTCGCTGCTCAATGGTCGAAAGGGGCATTGCCGTGAGAGCCTCCATCTCGGGGATGTTGGGCGTTATCAACGTCGCCATGGGCATCAGTCGTTGTTTAACGACCTCTTGAGCCTCGACCGATAGCAGACGATGTCCGCTACTCGACACCATCACGGGGTCGAGGATCGTAGGTATGGCGTACCTCGCAAGGGCATCGGCTACGACATTGGCAATGTCGCTATTTGCGAGCATGCCGACCTTAACCACTTGCGGTTGTATGTCCTCCACGACGGCAACGATCTGCTTGTAGACCATCTCGGGTGCTATGGCCACCTGGGCATCTACGCCACGGCTGTTCTGCGCCGTGATGGCCGTGATGGCCGTCGCACCATAGACGCCCAGCGCAGAGAGAGTCTTCAGGTCGGCCTGTATGCCGGCACCACCCGACGAGTCCGAGCCTGCAATGGATAGCACGACGGGGTAACGCCGCGAGTGAGGATCTAAGTTACGGGGATGATGGTCGGAGCACCCCTCGTTGTTGTTAACTTTTAGCTCCATAACGTAGTTAATTAAAAGTTCTACAACGGGGTCCCTAAAAAAGAAAACGCATACCTCCAACAGGGGGTATGCGTTATGATATTATCCACAATTCCTACGGCAGTACTAACTGCATCAG
>CALGRZ010000032.1 GCA_937880705.1 uncultured Alistipes sp. | reverse complement strand
GGGTAGCAGTGTGCTATCCCTAAATATCCTATTTCTTCCTATCTCTTCCTATCCCGTCCTATCTCTTCCTATTTAGTCCTATCGACTGCGCCCCTACCACCCTTAATTTTCCACTCCTGCACAATAACGTCACGCTGCGCAGCGTTATACTATCGAAATGATTTATGACAACACCATAAACCTATTTGCCTATGTAGCATATAGCCGCTGAATTTAAATTAGTTAGTTATGAAACGTATTTTTTCTGTGCTTGGCATCGTACTGCTCTCGGCAGTAACGGGTGCCGCGAGTGTGATGCTCGCAAACAACTATTTTAGTGGCGACTATGCAACTGCTGCGGAGTCTACAGAGAGACCCTCGACAACCTTCCGCGAGAACTCGGCCACCGATGCACTCTTCGCCTCGAAGGTTGTGCCTACGGAGTTCCCCGACCTCACATACGCCGCCGAGAATGCCGTGAAGGCTGTGGTCAACATCGAGTCTACGATGGAGGTCGCCTCGCGCCAATATATGGACCCCTTCTTCGAGTTCTTCGGCTACCCCCAGGGCTATGGTCAGGGCTCGAAGCGTGAGGCCAAGGCGGGTGGCTCGGGTGTCATCATCTCCGAGGATGGATATATCGTCACGAACAACCATGTCATCGACAATGCCACCAAGCTGCGCGTGAAGCTCCACGACGGCCGCGTCTTCGACGGCAAGGTCATAGGCTCGGATCCCGCCACGGACGTAGCACTGATAAAGATCGAGGCCTCGGGGCTGCCCACGCTGCCCTTCGGCTCGTCGGATGAGCTGCGCCTGGGCGAGTGGGTGCTGGCCATAGGCTACCCCATGGAGCTGCAGTCGACAATCACGGCGGGCATCGTGTCGGCCAAGGCACGTCGTCTGGGTGCCATCGACAACCGCTACGGCATCGAGTCGTTCATACAGACCGACGCTGCCGTGAACCCGGGTAACTCGGGAGGTGCGCTGGTCAACACCCGTGGCGAGCTGGTGGGCATCAACACCATCATCAAGACATCTACGGGCAGCTATGTGGGCTACTCGTTTGCCGTGCCCGAGACCATCGTGCGCAAGGTGGTCATGGACCTTAAGGAGTCGGGCGTGGTGCAGCGTGCTGTGCTGGGTGTCAGCTTCCGCGAGGTGGATCAGCTCTTCCTCGACGAGATGGGCCAGACCACAGGCATCGACCGTCTGGGTGGCATGTATGTCGCCTCGGTAGCCGAAGGTGGTGCTGCCTCGGAGGCGGGCATACGCAAGGGCGACGTAATACTAAAGATTGACAATCAGGAGGTTAACGACACCGCCATCTTCCTCGAGGAGATAGCCAAGCGTCGTCCGGGCGACAAGGTGGCCATCACCGTGCGCCGTGGCGAGAAGGAGCTGACGCTTACCGCCACACTCCAAAACAAGGCCGGCGAGACATCGCTGCTGGGTCGCGAGACGGTAGATGTCAGCGAGGTGCTGGGTGGCAAGTTCCAGACCGCCTCGGCAAAGCTCTGCAACGAGCTCGACATACGCGGTGGTGTGCAGGTTACCAAGATTGCGGGTGGCGGACTGTTGGAGCGTGCGCGTGTCAAGGAGGGCTTCATCATCACCCACATCAACGACCGCGCCATAGGCTCGGTGGAGGAGCTTGACCGCCTGACGGAGAAGATACGCTCTATCGACGGCATCTACCCCAACGGTCGAGCCTCGAGCTATATGATCGTAGAGTAAGAATTGGGGAGGAGGGGCTACCCTCCTCCTCAATATTATATATATTATTTCTATAAGTATGAGACGTCTACTACTACTACTACTACTACTAATCCTACTGCTGCCCGCAACGCTATGCGCGCAGAGTGTCGATCACACCCAACCTCCGCAACACAACGAGGTGGGGCTGCGCTACGGCATCGACATAGGTGTGGCGGGACCCAACCAGACCACACAACATAAGGTCGCCCTTGACTACATCCGTTACAGCCGCCACGACATAGGCTTTAAGACGGGTGTCGAGTACTACATCACCGGAGAGAGGCTCACCCACGGCATTGGCCTTCCGCTGCACTTCAGCTGGCGCACGGGCAGGCTGGGGCGCAAACACGACACAGGCTACTACTACAACCACGAGTACTACCCTCCCACCGACCCGGTGATGCAGAACGAGTCTTTGGGCTGGGCCCTTGCCTCGATGCTGATGCCCGCGCCATCGATCTTTGAGCTCCACGGTGGCATCACACCCTCGTGGCAGAGAGGCCTTGCTAATGGCAACACGATAGGCGGTATCGCACTCTCGGCCGACGTGGGTGGCAGGCTGATGTTTCCCATAAAGCGGTTTCGCATCGTCGTCGATGTCACCTACCGCTACTTCCTGCCTACGGGCTTCGTGCAACGGGTGATGAGCGAACGCTCACAACGCTCCGTCATAAGCATCGGCGCAGGCATCGCGTACAACTTTTAGTCTATATTTCACCCCCATGTTTTTCCGTTTCACCCCGAGGGCCGAAGCGGAAAAAATGTATATATAGCATCGTCATAACTCTTTGATTGGCACGACTTTTGAGCTGTTGGGCAGAGATTTTTTCGAGCGTTTTTCGGGCTTTCGAGCCAAACGCGCGATTTTGCGGTGAATGTTTTTTATCGTATCTTGCAACCAGAAAACAAGATTTACTAACCATAAAAAACGTACTGCCTATCGAAAAATTCTGCTCTTAACCAACTTAAAAATTAAAGAGTATGAACGCTAATGTGAATGTATTAAGCGACCGTGTATTGCTTAATCGCTACCTTTCGGGAGATAGAGCCGCCATTTCCGAACTCATCGAACGTCACAGCCAACGTGTACGCAACTACATCGGCATGATGGTCAAGGATGACGACGTGGCAGACGACATCTTCCAGGAGACATTCATCAAGGCTGTGAAGGTCATCGACGAGGGCCGCTACACCGACACGGGCAAGTTCCTGTCGTGGATACTGCGTATCGCCCACAATGGTGTGCTCGACTACTTCCGTCGCACCAAGTCCAACAGGATGACCAACGAGTCGGATGCCGGCTACGACATCATCGGCACCATGCGCTTCTCGGAGCCCACGGCCGAAGATAGCATCGTGCAGAGCGAGACCGAGGCTATGGTGCGTGACATGATCGCGGCACTGCCCGAGGAGCAGCAGGAGGTGGTACGTCTGCGCTACTACTCGAAGCTCTCGTTCCAGGAGATCGCCGAGGAGACCGACGTGAGCATCAACACCGCGCTGGGCCGTATGCGCTACGCGCTGATAAACCTGCGCAGGATGGTTAGCGAGCGTAACCTCGCCTTAAGTTAAGGGTATAGATACAAGGGGGATGACTAAAAAGTAAATTAGCCATCCCCGTTTTTTTTGCTTGAGGTTGTATAACAAGTGCTAACTTTAGGCCTGCGAAGCCCGAAAAACCGCAGCATACCTGACGTATGTGAGGTCTTCCGAGGGCGAGCATAACGACAAAGCATCCCCGCAAGATAACATCACTTTTTGGGCTTTAGACGCAAAAACCACTATCGTCATAACGCTTTTAAGAAAAAATATATATCTTTGTGCGATAATCTTCCCTTGCGGGAAGCTAACCCAAAAGAGACAATAACACAAAAACCACTTTTTATGAGATTTTTTCACTTTGTAAAGACATTGCTGTGCTTCGCCATTGCCGCCACAATGTTTATCGCATGCGAGAAGGAGGAGCCCATAAAGTCTGCCATCTCGTTCAAGGATGAGACCAAGATTGTAGAGCCCGCAGGTGGTGAGGTCTTTGTTGCCTACACAACCACGGGTACTATCGAGAACCTCAACGTCTCGGTTGACAACGACTGGGTGCACGACCTCGACCTTAGCAACGAGGGCTATGTAGGCCTCATCGTCGACAAGAACAACACCGAGATGGGCCGCACCGCCATCCTGCGCCTCACGGCCGACGGCTGCGAGGATGCCACCATGAAGATTGTGCAGATCAAAGGCGATGCCCCGGCCTTCACCATCACCGTTGAAGAGGTAGGTGCCGACACCGCAACATACTCGGTGGTGCCCTCTGACGACCAGAAGCCCTACATCTCGATGGTTGTACCCCGCGCCAATATTGACATCTATGGTGACGACGATGACTCCTTCTTCCTCGCCGACCTGATGTACTTCCAGGAGCTGGCAACAGCCTATGAGGTAACACTCGAGGATGTTATCCGCTCGACAATGCTTAACGGCTCACAGCAGATGAAGTGGACAGGCCTGTCACAGGCCACCGAGTACTGCGCCTACGCCTACGGCATCACCGTGCTCGGCCAGCGCACAACGCCCATCACCCGCCAGTACTTCACCACCGAGCCTATCGTTTCGACCAACCAGCTCTCGCTCGACATCGCCAACATCTCGACTGTCGAGTTTGACCTCATCATTGGTGCTACCAACGAGGAGGATGGCTACATCTGGGAGGTAATGGAGGCTTCATGGTTCGACGGCTTGAGCGACGAGGAGGTACTCCAGTTTATTAAGGATGCCTATGGCGAGTATGTAGACATGATCGTCGAGTATGGCGCGAAGACCATACACCTCGGCCCCGAGATGATCGAGCCCGACACCGAGTACACCGCCGTGCTCTTCGGCTACGAGGCTGGTGGCATGACCACACCTATGATTCGCAAGACCTTCCGCACCGAGAAGGGTGTCGCCCCCGCCGACCTCACCTTTACCTTCGACGTCAGCAACGTGGGCATGTACAGCGCCGACATCACCGTAATGCCCTCGGGCAATAGCGTTTACTACTACTGGGATGTTGTCAATGCCGACTACACCGCCGAGCAGTTCAAGGCCCTTATGGATCAGTATGTCAACGACTTTATTGCCGAAGGCATCGTTGAGTCTGCACAGGAGTTCTGGACCGACATGGTAAGCCGCGGCAACGATGGCGACACCGTAGGTCAGCTCAACTCTAACACCGAGTATAAGCCTGTGGCCGTGGCTATCGACCTCGCCACAGCGACCTTTGCCGGTGAGGTACACTTTGGCACCCCCTTCCGCACCAAGGAGGCTGTGCTGTCGGATGCCAAGGTTACGATATACCACAACGAGTACTTCGATGGCGATGCCCTTGTTGAGCGTTACGCCAGCCAGGGTCTCTACACCAGCTACCTCGGCCTTGCCTACGTTCCCTTCTACCCCGTGCTGGAGAACAACCCCGCACACTACCACTACGCTATCTTCTACAACGATGATAACTACTACAACGAGGAGTGGAGCGATGAGAGCCTCATGCACCTGCTGTTGCAGGACTGCCTCACCGACATCGACCGCTGGTACCCCGGTCTGGACTACGACACCGACTTCCTGCTTCTGGCCATTGCCGAGGATGCTAACGGCCACTTTGGCCCGCTCTACCGCGAGAAGCTGCGCTTCAGCAGAGATGGTGTTACCGACATCAACCTCTTCGAGGAGGTTGTCAAGAGCCCCAAGAGTGTGACGTTCTCGGTGGAGCGTCCCGCGCTGAAGCTCACCACAGCCCGCATGGAGCAGTACCAGCCCCAGAGCCCGAAGGCTGCAACAGAGTGGCAGTCACGCCTGGAGCTTCGATAGGCCAAGAGCCTCGATATAACAGATTAGGGGTATCCTGCGATGGGATACCCCTAATCTATTTTTTGCCACGGCCGAGCCTCTGTTCCCATTTTTTTACTACCTTTGTAGCTATGAAACGAACGATCCATACCCTCTTCGTGGTGGTGCTGTCGCTCTGCACCATCCTCGGCTGTACCCCCGACACCAAGCCCATATTCCCCGACTGGCCCGACGACAACCCCGAGATTAAGCCCGACCCCGATAAGCCCGTCGACGACCCCGACTACCCCTCGACAGAGTGGGCAGCAGGCGAGCTGGACTGGGTATTCGACATGGAGGTGCTGCCCGAGATACACATCAGCGTACCCCTCGAGGAGTGGAACACGCTGCTCAAGGAGTATGACCGTAACTCGGAGACCAATGCCTATGTCCACTGCGACGTCGAGTTCGAGTCGAAGGGCGAGAGGCACACCTTTGCGGATGCCGGCCTGCGCCTGCGCGGTAACACCTCGCGCCGTCGCCCCGAGGGTAATGGTGGCGAGATGCACCGCAAGGATGACACCGACTGGCGACACTGCCACTTTATGATCAACCTGCGCAAGTATCAGAAGGACGATGCCCACGAGCTGCACAACGTGCGCAAGCTCCACCTCAAGTGGTTCAAGGACGATGCCGCCTACTGCCGTGAGCTCTTCTGCTACGACCTGTTCCGTCGCTTTGGCATCTGGACAGCCTGCTACAGCTCATACTGCCGTCTGTGGATACATGTCGAGGGCGACAGCAAGCCCGCCTACTACGGTGTCTACGCCATGCTGGAGGCTATCGACGACAAGTATGTCAAGAAGCGCAAGGAGCTTTATGGCGACCATAAGCACAACCTGTGGAAGTGCCGCTGGGGTGCTACGCTCAACTATAACGACATCAACAACGCCTGGATAGGCTATGACGATGACTCGGGCAACAACTACACCTACGAGCTGAAGAGCAACATCGAGAACTACGACGCAGCCCGCGCCCAGCTTGTGGAGTTTACGCGCAACCTCACGCAGCTTCAGGGCGATGCCTTCCACGACTGGATTGCCTCGGTGTGCGACGTCAGGCTCCTGCTGCGCACCTATGCCGTGAATGTGGCTGTGGGCATGTGGGACGACTACTGGAACAACGCCAACAACTTCTACATCTACTTCAACTCGTCGGATAAGCAGAACTACAAATTTTTCTTCATACCCTTCGACTACGATAACACGCTGGGCACGTCGCTCAACTGCGGTGTGCAGAGCGATGCAGGCAGCCACTCGCCACTCGAGTGGGGCGACAGCGGCCGCTCGCCACTCATCGGCAAGATAGTGCAATTTGATGACTACCGCGCCATCTACCTCGAGGCACTGCGCGAGCTCACAGCCGAGGAGAACAACCTGATGCACTACCGCACGGCCATTGACCGCATACGCGGCTGGCACTCGCTCATAGGCAACTATATCGTCAACGACACCAACGAGGATAACTATATCGAGGACCGCCCTGCGCCGTGGGGCAACCGCCACGACTACCGCCTACTGGATGAGTCGTCGACGACAAATTTCTTCCGTGTGAAGGCGGCATCAATACCCCGGCAGTAAAAAAGTATCGACCGCACAACGGCCATAACAATGTCGTTATCAACACATTAATAAAGGAGTGAGGTATTTTTCAAAAAATATTTCACTTTTTTTTTGGTGGTTTAGATTTCTTATTGTACTTTTGTGCCCGGAGAGGTGGCAGAGTGGTCGATTGCGGCGGTCTTGAAAACC
>CALGRZ010000031.1 GCA_937880705.1 uncultured Alistipes sp. | reverse complement strand
TCGGTATCATGGCTCACATCGATGCCGGTAAGACCACTACTTCGGAGCGTATCCTTTTCTACACGGGTAAGACCCACAAGATTGGTGAGACGCACGAGGGTGCAGCCACTATGGACTGGATGGTACAGGAGCAGGAGCGTGGTATTACCATCACCTCGGCTGCTACTACCGCGTTTTGGAACTACAAAAACAATCAGTATCAGATCAACCTGATTGACACCCCGGGACACGTTGACTTTACCGTTGAGGTAGAGCGTTCGCTCCGCGTACTGGACGGTGCTGTGGCAACCTTCTGCGCCGTAGGTGGTGTAGAACCCCAGTCGGAGACCGTATGGCGTCAGGCCGACAAGTACAACGTACCCCGTATCGGTTATGTTAACAAGATGGACCGTACCGGCGCAGACTTCTTCGCCGTATGTGCCCAGATTAAGGAGCACTTCGGTGCAACCGCTCTTCCCGTAGTATTGCCTATCGGTTCGGAGGATAAGTTCGAGGGTTTGGTAGACCTTATTTATAATAACGCGATCTACTACTTCGACGACAAGACCGTACGCGATAACTTCGAGCTCAGGGAGATTCCTGCTTCAATGAAGGAGGAGGCTGCCGAGTGGCGTGCAAAGCTTATCGAGGAGGTTGCAGCTACCGATGACGCCCTAATGGAGAAGTTCTTCGAGGATCCCGATTCGATCACTCCCGACGAGCTTATCGCCGCTATCCGCGTAGCTACCATCAACATGACGCTGGTACCTATGATGTGCGGCTCATCGTTCCACAACAAGGGCGTTCAGAAGCTCCTCGACTATATCATGGCATTCCTTCCCTCACCTCTGGATGTTCCCGCAGTTGAGGGTGTGAACCCCAAGACCGACGAGACCGAGACTCGTGAGGCATCAGTTAATGATCCCTTCTGTGGTCTCGCCTTCAAGATCGCTACCGACCCCTTCGTAGGTCGTCTGGCCTTCATCCGTATCTACTCGGGTGCACTGGATGCCGGTTCTTATGTTTACAATGCGCGTAGCGGTAAGCGTGAGCGTATCTCGCGTATCTACCAGATGCACGCCAACAAGCAGAATCCTATGGAGCGCGTAGAGGCAGGTGATATCTGCGCAGCTATCGGCTTCAAGGAGATCCGCACCGGTGATACCCTCACCGCCGAGAATGCACCTCTGGTACTTGAGCAGATGACATTCCCCGAGCCCGTTATCGGCTTGGCTGTTGAGCCCAAGACCCAGAAGGATCTCGACAAGCTCGGTATCGCTCTTGCGAAGCTCGCAGAGGAGGATCCTACCTTCACTGTTCGTACAGATGAGGAGAGTGGCCAGACCATTATCTCAGGTATGGGTGAGCTTCACCTCGACATCATCGTTGACCGTCTCAAGCGTGAGTTCGGCGTAGAGATTAACCAGGGTGCTCCCCAGGTTAACTACAAGGAGGCTCTTACTCAGACTGTTCAGCACCGCGAGGTATTCAAGAAGCAGACTGGTGGTCGTGGTAAGTTCGCTGATATCATCTTCGAGATTGGTCCCGCAGATGAGGGCGTTACAGGTCTTCAGTTTGTTGACGAGGTTAAGGGTGGTAATGTGCCTAAGGAGTACATTCCCGCTGTTCAGAAGGGCTTCGAGTCAGCTATGGCTAACGGTGCTTTGGCAGGTTACACCATCGACTCAATGAAGGTTACCTTGAAGGACGGTTCGTTCCACCCCGTTGACTCTGACCAGCTCTCATTCGAGATCTGTGCTCGTAACGGTTTCCGCCAGGCAGCTCCCAAGGCTGGTTCGGTAATTATGGAGCCCGTGATGAATGTTGAGGTTGTTACTCCTGAGGAGAGCATGGGTGATATCATCGGCGATATGAACAAGCGTCGTGGTCAGATCCAGGGTATGGAGTCTAAGGGTACAGCTCGCGTGGTTAAGGCTCGCGTGCCCCTCTCAGAGATGTTCGGTTATGTAACCGTTCTCCGTACCATCTCTTCTGGTCGTGCAACATCGTCAATGGAGTTCTCGCACTTCGAGGAGGTTCCTGCAAACCTTGCAAAGGAGATCATCGAGAAGTCGAGCG
>CALGRZ010000030.1 GCA_937880705.1 uncultured Alistipes sp. | reverse complement strand
GATGACCACAACCTACGCGACCGCCTCGAGCACCTGTCGCCAGAGGCAACCGAGGAGGAACTCCTAAAGATGGATAAGCTTGCGCAGCTTGGTGTGTTCACGTCGCAGGGTATCCCCTTTATCTTCTGTGGTGAGGAGATGTATCGCTCGAAGCGTGGCGAGAAGAATACCTATAATATGCCCGATGAGTATAACGCTATCGACTGGTCACTAAAGCATCAGTATAGCGACCTTGTTGAGTACGTTAAGGGTCTTATCGCTATGCGTAAGGAGCATCCAGCCTTCTCGTTAGGTACGGCAGAGGATGTGCGTGAGCACCTTCGCTTCATTGAGAACGACAACGAGGCTGCTGTTGGCTTTATCCTCGACAACCTCGATGGCATCGACCCGGCGAAGCGTATCATCGTCTTGATGAATGGCTCAAGAGAGAGCGTTGAGTTTGATATTCCTGCTGGCACCTATAAGTGGATATCGGACGGAGAGGTTATCCATCCTAAGGGTATGGTGCCCTACACTATCCGCTCGGGTAAGGTTACGGTGCCTCCCATTACGGGTTTTGTTTTGGCGGAGTACTAACAGCGTGATAAAAATAGGAGGGGCTGGCTAATTTTTTAGCCAGCCCCTTTAGTGTATATCGCTATAACTATAGATTAGCAGTTCATGGCACCACAGCAGTGGATAACCTGTCCGCTGACATACGACGAGAGGTCGCTGGCGAGGAATAGAGCCACGTTGGCAACATCCTCGGGGGTACCACCACGACGCAGAGGAATCTGCGCAGCCCACTGATCCTTGATCTCCTGCGAGAGCTGGTTGGTCATCTCGGTGATGATGAAGCCGGGGGCGATGCAGTTGGCACGGATACCACGGGGACCCATCTCCTTGGCGATAGACTTCGCAAGGCCGATCATACCCGCCTTCGAAGCCGAGTAGTTGCACTGGCCGGCATTACCGCTGACACCTACGACCGACGACATGTTGATAATCGAGCCGCTACGCTGCTTGGCCATAACGGGCACTACGGCGTGGATGAAGTTGAAGGCCGACTTGAGGTTGACGTTGAGCACAGCATCCCACTGCGCCTCCGACATACGCATCATAAGGCCATCCTTGGTAATACCTGCATTGTTGACCAGAACGTCGATACGGCCGAAGTCGGCAACAACCTGGTTTACAACCTCGTGTGTCTCGTCGAAGAGTGCGGCATTCGAGGCATAAGCCTTGGCCTTGACACCCATAGCCTCGAGATCCTTAACGGTCTGCTCCACCTCGTCGGTGATAGCCAAATCGGTGAATGCCACGTTGGCACCCTCCTGGGCATAGCGCAGGGCGATAGCCTTGCCAATACCACGACCTGCACCCGTCACGAGTGCTACTTTTCCTTCCAAAAGTTTCATATCTCTATTTGGTTTAATGTTCTGAACTATGTCTACTTACCCTCCCACTTACGCAGTGCTACGCAGGCGTTGTGGCCACCGAAGCCCAGCGAGTTAGAGATGGCCACCGTGAGGTCGGCCTTGCGAGCCTTCAAAGGCGTGTAGTCGAGGTCGCACTCGGGGTCGGGGTTGGTAAGGCCGATGGTGGGCGTTACCACGCCGTGGTAGAGCGACAGGGCCGAGGCGATAAGCTCGACAGCACCCGTAGCACCAAGCATGTGACCCGTGATAGACTTCGTAGAGGTGATCATAGCCTTGCGGGCAGCCTCCTCACCCATAGCGATCTTGATAGCCTTGGTCTCCGAAGCGTCGTTCAGAGGGGTACCTGTGCCGTGGGCGTTGATGTAGAGCAGATCCTTCTCGGCATCGAACTGCGCCTCATCCAGAGCCTGCTTAATGGCGCGCGATGCGGGGATGCCCTCGGGGTGGGGAGCGGTGAAGTGGTGAGCATCGCAGCTGTTGCCATAGCCGACAACCTCGGCGTAGATCTTGGCACCACGCTTCTGTGCACTCTCAAGCGACTCGAAGACCATCATACCTGCACCCTCGGCAATAACAAAGCCGTGACGGTCAGCCGAGAAGGGCAGCGACGCCTGGAGGGGATCCTCCGAGCGTGAGAGGGCCTTGCTGTTGGCGAAGCCACCGATAGCAAGGGGGTGTACCGAGGCCTCGGCACCACCGGTGATGATGGCATCGGCATAGCCGTGCTTGATGGCACGGAAGGCCTCACCGGCCGAGTGGGTACCCGTAGCACATGCCGTAACCACGGGCAGACATACGCCCTGGGCGTTGTGCGAGATGGCCACATTACCCGAAGCAATATTCGAGATCATCATGGGTACGAAGAAGGGCGAGATACGGTGAACACCCTCCTCAAGCAGCACCTTGGTCTGGTTCACGAAGGTATCCATACCTCCGATACCCGAACCGATGTAGACGCCAAGACGCTCGGGGGCGATATTCTCACCGCTCTTCAGGCCGGCATCCTTCATGGCATCCGAAGCTGCCGCCATAGCGTAGAGGCAGAAGCGGTCGCTACGACGCGCCAGACCTGCGTTGAGCTCATACTGCGACTGGTCGAAGTTCTTGATCTGTCCCGCAACCTTCACGGGGAGGTTATACTCATCATAGCCCTTGATGAAGTCGATACCACAGTTACCCTCAACGAGGTTCTTCCAGGTCTCCTCCACCTTGTTGCCAACGGGGGTTATTGCACCGATGCCGGTGATAACTACTCTCTGTTCCATTTCTGAATTATTTTTGTTGTGACCACGCCGCGCGCAGTCAGATTACTATCAATTGTTTGACTTAAACAGCTACTTTGCCCACTCAATTACGCAGGCTCCTGTGGTAAATCCTGCTCCGAAGGCACTGAATACCAGCTTATCGCCCTTCTGGAGCTTACCACCACGGTTCAGCTCATCGAGCAGCGCGGGCAGCGCGGCCGACGATATGTTACCATAACGCTCGACATTGTGCGGCACACGCTCCTCGTCGACACCCAGGAAGTTGCGTATCGAGTCGATGATGCGCTTGTTGGCCTGGTGCAGAACATAGTACTTGATATCCTCGGGCTTAAGACCCACCTCGTCGAGCAGGGCCTTAATATCCCTATTTGACTCTGTTACAGCGTGCTTGAAGACCTCGCGGCCACGCATCACCAGAGGCTCGAACTGCTCCTCCTTGTCGATGTAGGGCGTGGGCTCGAGACGACGCTGGTAGTAGAGCACCTCGGCAAGCGACGACGTAGTAAGACGTATCGCCTTAAGCTCGTCACCGGCAGTCACTACCGCAGCACCTGCACCATCACCGAAGAGCACGCTTGTGCTTCGGTTCTGCCAGCTCACCATACGCGAGGGCTCCTCGGCGCAGACGATAAGGATGTTCTTGGCCTTGCCGGCCTTAAGCTTATCGTCGGCAATATCCATGGCATA
The DNA here is from genome assembly GCA_937880705.1 of uncultured Alistipes sp. Next base: position 25,345 of record CALGRZ010000030.1, on the reverse strand, counting down.
GACAAAGCCGGCACATGCAGCGTTAATATCAACGGTGGGGCATGTTGCACCAATCATACCCTGAATGATACAACTCAAGGCGGGGGTAACATACTCGTTCACCACATTCGAACAGATCATAAAATCGATGTCTGCAGGTGTAAGGTTGGCATCCTCAAGGGCCTTCATAGCTGCCTCACAGGCCAACTCCTCGAGCCTCTCCGTAGAGATCACGCGACGCTCCGTGATACCGGTACGCTCAACAATCCACTCATTAGAGGTCTCGAGAAACTGCTCCAACATATGGTTGGTCACAACACATTTGGGATGCGCAGATCCTGTTCCAATAATTTTCATCGAAGTATTGTGTTAGTTTGACAAAATTACGTTTACATATCCCCCATCGGCCACGCAGTCGACCATAACAACGCGACGCACTAGGGATCGGGCGTGTACATACACACCAATTTATTATTAAAACGTCGCAAAGATACTCTCTATGATTGGGCTATCCTATATTTTGTGGCGAAAAGCCATATTTTGTGGTGAATGTGCAATATATGTGGTAAAAATTTTGCGCAACCGCTAATTTTTAATACCTTTGTAGCCAAACATATAGTTATTTTATGGTTACAACAGAGCGAGAAATACCAAAATTCCTGGTCTCACGACGCTACATCTCGGTGATGATTAGCTTCATCGTCGTCTTCTCGGCACTCTTTCTGATCCTCTACCAGCCCTTCTCGCTGGCCGTATGGTTCAGTACAGACGACATGCTGCGCTTCAGCCTCACGATACTCTTCTACGTTGCGGCCATCGTTATACTGATTGCGAGTCGCTCGCTGATGTATGCCCTGCAAGATAGAATACTGCTCACGCCGTGGCGATATATATGGTGGCTGATGAGCGAGAACCTGCTCATATCGCTGCTCTACACCCTGATAACCGTATCGCTATTCCCCATAGAGGGGGTATCCATCCCCGACGTAGCAGTTCGTGCGCTGGGATGCGTGACACTGATACTTGCCATACCCAACGGCCTGGTAATGTTCTACGCCGCCTACCGCACGAAGTGTGAGGAGCTGGAGGCATCGCAGTATGAGGTGCAACGCCTCTCGGAGGAGTGTCGTAGCCTGCAACAGCTATCCGAGCAGGAGCGACGCATAACAGCCTCGCTGCCACGCTCAACGGTGGAGAGTGCGCCCAAGATGATACATCTGCACGACAACAACGGCACACTGCGCCTAACCATAAACCTCGACTCGCTATACTACATGGAGTCGGAGGATAACTACATCAAGGTGCACTACAAACACAACGACAAGATCGCATCGTACATGCTGCGCTGCCGCACAAGCCAACTGGAGAAGAGCCTCGAGGGTACAGGCATGGTGCGCTGCCACCGCTCCTATATCGTGAACATTCGCAAGATTGCCTTCCTCGGCGAGGAGCACCGCATGCGCTTCATAACCCTCTCGGACGAGAGCATCAAGCGAATACCCGTATCGAAGAGCTACTACACGACCATTCTAACAGCCCTAAATGGCCGCGTTTAAGTAACAAGCGAGGGGGGGGAAACAAAAACGGGGATGGCTAATCAGTTAGCCATCCCCGATTTTGTTTGAGGTTGAATATAATGGTAGTACCTAATTGCGCGAGATCCCCAAAGTGGTGTTTACCTCGTGTCTACCTCGAAGTCCTTCGCCTCGGGGCGAGGTAAGGTAGATTACCGCTGTGTCACCATCTTGAGGGCGCGCGTAGGGTATGCACCCCTTATACTACTTCCTCTTTATTACAGACCGAGCTTCTTACGGATATCCTTGGGAAGAGCGTCCTTGTGAACGATGATGTTCATGGTCTTGTAACGCACAAACGCCTTCGAAGCATACCAGATACCCTTATAGGTACCGGCCTCGCCCCATGAGTTCTTTACCATGTAGTACTCGGTGCCATTCTCATCCTTGGCAATACCGAAGATCTGCATACCGTGGTCGTCGGTAGTCTCCCAGTTGTCGTAGGCGATCTGACGCTCCTGCTGTGTGCACCACTTCTCGGTTGCGGGCTTGGGAGTGTTCTTGCGCTCCTCCTCCGAGAGGTTGAGCCACTTGGCCATATCAGAACCCTGAAGGTCGTTGCCCTTTGCATCATCGAGAAGAACTGCCATACCCTGACGAGTGAAGCCCTTCTCGCTCACGTCGCTACCCCATGCAATGGTGTAGCCCTCCATGATAGCATTGTCAAAGACCTCCATAAGCTCGTCGATAGGCAGGTTGTAAGACTCAGCCCAACGCCAGTTGTCGGGGATCTCGATAGCAAAGCTCTCGTAGAAGGGGTGGTGAGTGTAAGAGGTCAGCGACACATAGTCATCGGCGTTAAGACCCAACGACTCATAGAACGACTTGGGAGTGTACTCCTTGCCGTTGTAGGTGAAGCTCTCGGGACGCTCACCGAGGTAGATGTCGTGAATAGCCTCGATTGTCTTCTTCCACAGAGGCTCACCGTCGGGGCTTACCTGCAGGCTGCGGTGTCTGCCCTTGGCAATGGCCGCAACAACAGCATCGCTAACAGCCGATAGCTCGTTGTGAACGCTGAGCTCCTTGCCATACATCACGCCGGGACGCATCTCTGCCTCGGGAACAAGGCCGAAGGTCTCCATACCGTAGATAACATCATAGAACGAGCCACCCTGTGCAAACGAAACGTCACCATGGGTGCGAACAGCCTTCTCGGCACGGTCGAGATAGGTGTTGTGAACAAGGAACATCTCCGAGAAATCGTACTCGCCCTTGCCCATACGCAGCAACTCCGACTCGATAAAAGCCAGCGACGAGTAGCACCAGCAGGTACCTGCCTGGTTCTGGTTCTTAATGCTTGTGATAGGGTTCTCCTTCACAACGGTGAACTGGGGAGATGCAGCCTCCTGGGCCATAACACCTGCCGCGCTGATGAGGCAGAGTGCCAAAACAAAGATTTTCTTCATAATTGTATTAGTTTTAAGGTAAATATTCTACTTCTTGGTGCGGGCTACGATGCGCTGGCACTCCGTATAGCTCAAGCTGTCAACCTTCGCGCCCTTGGGCAGACGATAGTTCTTGCCCTTATAGGCGATATAGGGGCCGTACATACCACTCTTAATGACCATGTCGGCATCCTCGTCGAAGGTGCGCAGGGGTGTGGCGGCAGCACGCTGCTTGGCATTGTTCTCGCGCAACAGCTCCTCGGCACGCTCGCGCGAAACGGTATAGGGGTCGTCACCCTTGGCCAGCGAGGCAAAGCTCTTGCCGTGACGCACATAGGGGCCGAACTTACCGATGCCGACCATCAGAGGCTCACCATCCAGATCTCCGAGGTTGCGCGGCAGAGCAAAGAGCTCCAAGGCCTCCTCGAGGGTGATAGACTCGATGAGCTGACCCTTCTTAAGCGAGGCGAAGTGCTGCTTCTCACCGGCAGGGCCCTCCATCTCGACCATAGGGCCATAGCGGCCGATACGCGCCTTCACGACATAGCCCGTCTTGGGGTCTACGCCCAACTCGCGCACCGCCTGCTGCTGACGTCCCGCCTGCGTGCCTACGGCCTCATCAACGAGCTTGTGGAAGGGGGCGTAGAAGTCGGCAATCATCTTGGTCCAGGTGATATCGCCCTCGGCAACACGGTCAAACTCCTTCTCGACGTTGGCCGTGAAGTTGTAGTCCATAATCGAGGAGAACTGACCCTCGAGATAGTCGTTGACGACCATGCCTATATCGGTAGGTGCCAGGCGGTTCTTCTCCTTGCCATGGCTCTCGGTGATATACTTCTCCGTGAGCTTGTCGCCCGTGAGGGTCTGCTGCAGGAGTTGACGCTTCTGCGCATCGCGGTTCTGCTTCACGACATAGCCACGGTTGATGATTGTGGTGATGGTAGGTGCATAGGTCGAAGGACGGCCGATGCCCAGCTCCTCAAGACGCTTAACCAGCGCGGCCTCGTTGTATCGCGCAGGAGCCTGCGTATAACGCTCCGTAGCACTTACCGAGGCGGCAACAAGCCTATCGCCAACAGCCATCTTGGGCAGGATACCACCCTCGCCCTCCTGCGATGCATCCTCGTCGACAGCCTCCGAATAGAGGCGCATGAAGCCGTCGAAACGCACAACCTCACCCATGGCCATATACTGCTCGGAACGACGGCTGTGCGAGATGACAACCTGCGTACGATCCAACTCGGCGGGGACCATCTGCGAGGCTACGGTACGCTTCCAGATAAGCTCGTAAAGACGCTTCTCGGTGGCAGTACCCTCGATGGTCTGACGCTCGATATACGAAGGACGTATGGCCTCGTGAGCCTCCTGCGCACCCTTCGCCTTTGTCTTAAAGTTATGGGGATATGAGTACTTGGCACCAAACAGGCGCGTGATCTCGTTCTTACACTGCGTGATGGCCATCTGCGAGAGGTTAACCGAGTCGGTACGCATGTAGGTGATAAGACCCTGCTCGTAAAGCTTCTGCGCTACGGACATGGTCTGCGAGACACTCATGCCGAGCTTACGACCTGCCTCCTGCTGCAACGTCGAGGTGGTAAACGGAGGTGCCGGATAACGCTGTACGGGCTTCTCCTCGGCCTTGATGACTCGATAGTCGGCACCTATGCTGTCACGCAGGAACTGCTCGGCATCCTCCTTGCGCTCGAAGGGGTGCGACAGATAGGCCTTGAACAGCGTCTTCGACTCGTCACCCTCGGCATAGAACTGCGCCACAACACGGAACACAGCCACCGACTGAAAGGCGATAATCTCCCTCTCACGCTCCACGATAAGTCTTACGGCAACACTCTGCACACGGCCGGCCGAGAGTGCGGGACGCACCTTCTTCCAGAGCACGGGCGAGAGCTCGAAACCTACCAGACGATCCAGCACACGACGTGCCTGCTGGGCGTTGACAAGGTTCATATCTATGGTACGAGGGTTCTCGATAGCATTGAGGATGGCGCGCTGCGTAATCTCGTGGAAGACGATACGCTTGGTGCGGTCGATAGGCAGGTCCAAAACCTTGGCGAGGTGCCAGGCAATAGCCTCTCCCTCGCGGTCCTCATCGGAGGCCAGCCACACGGTCTTGGCACTGCGCGACAGACGGCTCAACTCATCAACAACCTTACGCTTATCCTCGGGTATCTCGTAGATCGGCTCAAACTCCTCATCGAGATTTATGCCGAGTCCCTTCTTCGCCAGGTCGCGGATATGTCCGAAGCTGGACTTGACCATATAGTCCTTACCGAGGAACTTCTCAATGGTCTTGGCCTTGGCCGGAGACTCTACAATAACTAAATTTTCCTGCATTTTATATCTCAACTATCTTACTTTATTCCACATTCTTCATTTAACAGCAAAACCTAAGCTATGGACTTAGGTTTACTGTAAATTGCTATCTCGTTGCTCTATCTCATTAATACACAATAGTGTAAGTGATGTCAAGTGTTATCGGAGTGGGGTTTGTACCGATGCCGTTATCGCCACCATATACCGCCTCACGATTAAAGCCGAACATAGCATCGGCCGCAGGGCCTATATAGAAACGGCGGAGATCAACCAACGACTCATCCGAGGTGTTATCGGGCGAGAACTTCTCGAGGTCGACACTTACGCCATCCTCCAGAAGGTTATCCGCAGCAGCCAACATCAGCGACTGCACATAGGTCGACATATCCATCGTGTAGCAGGCCAACGAGCGGTTGAGATAACCATCGTAGGCGAGCTGCATCGAGCTCGACTCCTGCGTATAGAGGTAGTCCGTGATAGCGATTCGATTGTCGTAGTCGGTATAGAGACCCAAACGGCCCATAGCAGCCTCCATGATGGGGGTCATCAGCATCGGGTCGATGACCATGTAGTCGTAGTCCGAGCCATCGAGATATACCGACAACGCCGCCTTATTGACCGACACCACAGCATCGGGACGGCTCAGGGCAACATCGGCAAGCGACTGTATGAACTCATCGCTGAACATCACCTCGGTGACAACACCACCCATGCCATCGACAAAGCCTACGGCAACCTCCTCGCGCTCCAGCGTAGGGATCGATGCCTCGATAAGCGAGGGGTTATAGAGGGTAACATCCGAGAAGTCATGGTCAACGGTCGTGAACGAGACGTTACCTGCTTCGATGTCGTACTTGGGGTCTATATAGAAGTTGTATGACATCTCGGTGGTATCACGGATGATGGTGGGATCCTCCTCATAGCGGCTACGCGCATAGAGGTAGAGGTAGCTACCCGACAGCTTTGTCGAGAACATAGCACCTCGCTCCGCACTCTGCTCCTCGACGGGTACGATATAGACACCACGCACCTGCTCGACAAACTCCTTCTCGTTGCCCACCTCGTAGATGCCATCCTTGTCCAGCGCATAGTCACCATTCTCGGCCATGGCCTCGTCGGTCATAAACATAAGACGCTTGACATAATCATCCGTAGCCGATGTCTCCTGAAGGGTTATGGTGCAGGTACCGGGGCTCTCCATATCACCCACATATACACCGCGCTCCTGATCGGGGTAGGTGAACGTGAAGATAGGCTCCTGCGAGATATAGGGCTTCGGATCGAAGTTGATGCAGAAGAGCGTATCACGACCCTCGGGCAGGTTGAAGTAGTCGTTAGAGGTGATCTCGTAGACCTCGAAACGCTGCTTATATGTCGTATCGCCATGGTAGTCGTTAACAAACAGCGACAAGGTCATAGAGTCGAAGATGGGACGGTAACCCCAGCCACGCTCCTCGTCGAGCGAGAGGCCGAAGACCATCTGCGTCATGAAGCCGGCACGGCGCACACCAAAGGTGTCGCTGCGCTCATAGCCCAGATAGGCATACTCCATCTTTGACGAGCGTATCGAGTCGGTGAGGTATAGACGTGTGGTAGAGAGCTGGCACTGCTCCTGACGATCACCCTCGCTCATCACACCGGCACGGTAGACCCTGCGACGAAGCTCCAAATTCTGGTTCGAGGGGACAAACTCCGTACCCAGCGTATGGTCGACAGTAGTGGTACAGCCGACAAACGCAGTGAGGGTGAGCACCGCCAAGACTACCGCACTTAATACTCTGCTAAAGTTCATCATAGAAACGCTTGTAATTATCGAAGACCGCCTTATCATCGTCACCCTCAACATAGTCGAGTACCTTCTTGCCGGCATTGTGGGCATACTCCACAAGCGAGGCATCGGCATCGGCCGAGGTGACGATAACGCCATCGGCATAGTCTATAACGAAGCGATAGAGGTTTTGGTATGAGGGCTCCTCCAAAATTTTCATCGAACTATCCATGATGCCCTCGCCCTCGAGCTTCTGCTTGAAGTCGGCAGCAAGCATCTCGTCGAACTTATCGCCACCAAGCGACAAGACAATCTTAACATCGCGGAAGAGAGGGTCATCGTAGAAGACCTTCTTCAGGTACATGGGCACGATGGCCGAGAACCAACCATGACAGTGAACAATGGTGGGTGTCCAGCGCAACTTCTTGACCGTCTCGAGCATGCCACGGGCAAAAAAGATGGCTCGGTCGTCGTTGTCCTCGAAGAACCTACCCTCGGCATCGCGCAGCACGGCACGGCGGGCAAAGTAGTCATCATTGTCGATGAAGTATATCTGTATACGAGCCGACGGGATAGAGGCCACCTTGATGATAAGCTGGTGGTCGTTATCGTTGATAATGAGGTTCATACCCGACAGACGGATAACCTCGTGCAACTGGTTTCTGCGCTCGTTGATACATCCGTAGCGAGGCATGAAGGTGCGCACCTCTGCACCACGCTCCTGCATCTGGCGAGCCATCTCGAGACCGAGCTTCGAAAGCTCATTCTCGGGAAGGTAGGGGGCAATCTCCTGACAGACGTACAATATTTTGTTAGTTGCCATAGTATTGAAATTTGCTACTGCAAATATAGTAAAAATTTTCTACAAAATCAACATCGCATCGCCGTATGTGCCAAAGCGGTAACCCTCATCCTTGGCCAAATTATAGGCATTCATGACCATGTCATAGCCACCGAAAGCGGCCACCATCATAAGCTGTGTCGAGTAGGGAAGGTGGAAGTTCGAAACCAACGCATCGGCCGAGGTAAACTGGTAGGGGTGGAAGATAAACTTGTTGGTCCAGCCCTCCATAGGCTTGAGCATGCCACCCACCGACACTGCGGTCTCCATGGCTCGCATCACGGTAGTACCTACGGCCAGCACCTTATGTCCGCCACGCTTGGCCGCGTTGACAGCCTCAACGGTCTGCTCCGTAACGACGAACTGCTCCGAGTCCATCTTATGCTTTGACAGATCCTCGACGTCGACCGTGCGGAAGTTGCCAAGGCCTACATGAAGGGTCAGAAATGCACTGTCTATACCCTTGATCTCCATGCGCTTAAGCAGGTGCTTCGAGAAGTGCATACCTGCCGTGGGAGCTGCTACAGCACCCTCGTTCTTAGCATAGATGGTCTGGTACCACTCCTCATCCTCGGGCTCGACCTTCTCTCTGACCCAGCGGGGCAGAGGGGTCTCACCAAGGTTGTACAACGCCTCCTTGAACTCCTCATACGAGCCATCGAACAGGAAGCGCAGGGTACGGCCACGCGAGGTGGTGTTGTCGATAACCTCGGCACCCATAAGCTCGTCATCACCGAAGTAGAGCTTGTTGCCGATACGAATCTTGCGAGCAGGGTCGACGAGCACATCCCACAGGCGCAGCTCACGATTGAGCTCACGCAGGAGGAAGATCTCGATGTCGGCACCCGTCTTCTCCTTACATCCCTGAAGGCGTGCAGGAAAGACCTTGGTGTCGTTGAAGACGAACATATCCTTCTCGTCGAAGTACTCGATAATATCTTTGAAGGTGCGGTGCTCAATCTCACCCGTAGAACGGTGAAGCACCATGAGTCGGGCATCATCACGGTTAACGGTAGGATACTTGGCGATCATATCCTGCGAAAACTCGTAACCATACTGCGATAACTTCATAGTAGTGAATTGGTTTTTCTAAAACGTGTAACAATCAAAATGTATACGCAAAATCTGCTATTTTGTTTCACACTCCCTTAATTTTTCCATAAAATCGTCCAGCGTGTGGGCATCCTCAACCCTGAAATCGCCACTGCGCGTGCGACGCAACGAGGTGAGATAGGCACCGCTGTTGAGTGCCTCGCCGATCTCGAAGGCGAGCGAGCGAATGTAGGTACCCTTGCTACACTCCACACGGATCTTGATGCGGGGCAGGTCACACTCCACAAGCTCCATGGCGTAGATGTTGATAAGAGCGCGCTTAAGCTCTATCTCCTCGCCCGCACGGGCAAACTCATAGGCACGCACACCCTGCACCTTCTTGGCAGAGTAGAGCGGTGGCAGCTGCTCGCGCTCGCCCGTAAGCGAGCACAACGCCTCCTCAACAAGCTCACGGGTGATATGCTCCGTGGCATAGTGGTGGTCCACCTCATGCTCCATGTCGCCCGAGGGTGTCGTGGCACCCAACATAAGCTCGGCGACGTACTCCTTGCGCTCGGCCTGCAGGCTCTCCACACGCTTCGTAGCGCGACCTATGCAGACAAGAAGTACGCCCGTGGCCAGAGGGTCGAGCGTGCCGGCATGGCCGATCTTGATCTTCGGGTAGCCGCACTTGCGCAGCTGGAACTTGAGCTTGCGTACCACATCGGCCGACGTCCACTCATAGGGTTTGTCAATAACGGCAACGTAGCCCTCGGGGAAGTCGACACCGCGTAACGTAAAGTCCTCCATATATTATTTATATATAGTGCTGGTTATACAAAGTATGATGCGATGGCCACAACACCCACCACAGCGCAGTAGAGTGCAAACCATATCAGCTTGCCACGCTTAACTATATTTATCATATAGCGGCAGGCCAGACAGCCCACCACAAACGAGGTCACGAAGCCCGCCACCAGAGGCCACAGGCCGATAGACGAGGTGGCAAGACCGCCATCGACAACATCCAGAAGGGCCTGACCCATGATGGGTGCAAGCACCATCAAAAATGAGAAGGTGGCCACAGCGGCCTTGTTGTTGCCCAGAAGGATACCCGTGGCAATGGTAGAGCCCGAGCGCGACAGACCGGGCATGGCGGCTACGGCCTGCGCACAACCCACAACAAAGGCATCGCGATAGGAGATGCTCTCCTTCTGGCGAGGACGGGCATAGTAGGCGAAGCTCAACAGCAGAGCCGTGAGCAGCAGCATGGCACCCACAACAACCATGATGTAGTCCGAGCCAAGCATGGCATCGATCTGGTCCTTGAACATAAAACCTACGATGCCGATGGGTATCATCGACACCATGAGCTTCAGGAAGTAGCTCTTCTCATCGTTCATGCCGCGCGAGAAGATGCCCTTGATGAGCCACCATATCTCGCTCCACAGCACCACAATAGTACTCAACACCGTAGCTGCATGCAGCGTGATGTCGAAGGTGAGGTTCTCCTCGATCTCTACGCCCAGCAGCTCCTTGGCAAGCTGCAGATGGCCACTACTCGACACGGGCAGAAACTCGGTAAGACCCTGGACCGCTCCCAGGATGATTGCTTCCAATATCTCCATAGTAGTTACTCTTTATCGCTGTTATCTCGGTTAAAACGCTTCATAATGGCATATATCTCGAAGACAAAACCCGCGACAACGACTATGGGTGCGAGTGTGATACGTCTAAACGAGAATATCGACTCGTCGAACTCGGTAGCGGTATGCTCGCCGCCACCCGACATAAGCACAAAGCCGAGGACGATGATTACCACACCAATGAGCATATAGAGGTAGTTGCGCTTCGTAAGCGGCATCCTGTTGTTACTGTTCATACGCTAATAGAGGTATATCTTGTTGGACTTCATATTGACAAACTTATTTACGGCAAAGGCCGAGAAGAGCAGCGTGATGACCACACCCAGTACCACCAGCGAGCCTACGATAAGGGCCACCTCCATGCGGTCGAGCATCATGATGCCGCGCGGCGTGAAGCTCTCGGCACCATAGACCGCCAGGCAGACCATTATGGCTGCGATAACGCCTGCCCACACACCCTGCTTCAGGGCACTTGCCAGTAGCGGGCGCATGATATACCACTTGGTGGCTCCCACCAGCTTCATGGTGTTTATGAGGTAGCGTTTCGAGTAGATGGCCAGACGCACGGTATTGTTGAGCAGCAACACCGAGATGACGAGCAGCACACCGAGGAAGATGAGCAACGAGATGCTTATGTTGCTGATGCTATTGTGCATAGCCTCGACAACCTCGACAGGTGGCGTAGCAACATACTCAACACCCGCAAGGGGCTTTACGGCCTCGACGAAGGTATTTATACTTTCGCGGTCGGCACTCTCGGCATGGAGCGTAACCTCGTAGCTGTCACGCAGAGGGTTCTCGGCAAGGATCTCGTCGATCTGCAGCTCAAACTGGCGACGGAACTCCGCATCGTTGACCTTATCCTCCTTGCTAAGCAGCACCACCGAGGCGGTCTCCTCGCGCGAGGTGATGACATCGAGGATGGCCTGACGCTCACCATCGAAGAGCGAGTCGGCAACTTCGACCGACACAACCACATTCTTACGCAGGTTGTTGGCAGCCGTGAGTGCCGAGAGTGTTACATAGCTCACCGAGCCGAGCATGAAGAGCACCAGAGCGATGCTCATCGTCGAGATGATATACGAGCGACGCACCTTACGACGTAGGCGTCTGTCGCGGTTACTGAGTCCCATAATCCTATTTTTTCGATTTTTCTCTTCTAAACAACATTGCCACAGCCACCACAACCGAGAGCAGTATCAGCCATGAGGCGACACCCATGATGGTTGAGGTCATACCCCACTGCGGAGCCTCAAACCTCCACTCCACGGTGTGCTCACCCGCCGGCAAGAGCATACCGCGCAGGATGTAATCTGCGGCCACATAGTCCGCCTTCGCGCCATCGACATAGACCTCCCAGCCATCGGGGAAGTAGACCTCCGAGAAGACGGCAAAGCTCTCGCTCGGAGCACTATACTCATACTTCAGGCGGTTGGGAGCATACTCCACAAGGGCTATCTCACCCGAGGCATCATAGCTACCCGCCACGGCCACATCGCCACCCACCACGGCCTCACTTGCGAGGTCGACATAGCCGATGGCCTCCAGCTCCTGGCGCGGTGTGGGTTGCCAGAGCACCTCCTCGACAAACCAAGCGGCACCCAGCGGCTCGACACCGAAGATATCGGCAAGCGGCAGGGCACTACCATCATAGATAACGTAGCGTGTGTTGAGCATCGCCAGCACATTGCCATCGTAATCGGCCATCGAGCCGAAGTAGCGGTCTATAACCTCCTGATAGCGACCCAACTTCGCACCATGGTAGCCACCCACCGAGCGGTGGAAGTATGAGGCGCGGGCCGAGTTGAAGGGGTCGGTCGTAAGGTCGAGCACCCTGAAGCCGAGGTCACCATCCTCCATGATGGCGAGGTCGGCGGACGTAGGCTCCAGCTCGGTAGGCTGACCCTCACTCCACTTTGTATCGTTGATATAGCGAGCTCCTACGCCCGACATGTCGGCAACCACGACCACGGCAACAGCCGCCACGAGTGCATAGGCAGCATAACTCCTTGCCGGCTCCTTGCCACGCTCTCTGAACCAGGCGTAGAGCACCACAATAAGGGCTGTGACAATAACATAGAGCGTAGTACGCCATGCATCGGCCACAAAGGCGGCACGACGCGCCTCGATGACAGCCTCCTTGAACTGCGACACCCACCAATAGTTACCTAAAGCATCTATCTCGTCGGCACCAAAGTCGGCCGTAAAGGTCATCACAACAACGACAAGGAGCGTCACACCCGTAGCCATAAGCACCCTTATGGTCAGTGCCTTGAAGCTCATCTTAGGTCGCCACAGCTCCATGATTGCCACGGCAGCCATAAGCGGCGCGCTCCACTCCAGCACTACGAGTGCCATGGAGACGGTTCTAAACTTCGAATAGCCGGGCAACAGGTCAAACATAGCCTCATAGAAGCCCATAAGGTTGCTACCCCACGCCAGCAGCAGGGCAAAGAGGCTCACGCCCACAATCCACCAACGGTTACGGTTTGAAGTGAGCATAAGTCCGAGAAGTGCCAGCAGCAGCACCGAGGCACCGAGGTATGTGGGGCCGGCGGTAAAGGGCTGATCACCCCAATACTTGCCCGAAAGCTGGAAGAGCTGGTTGAAACGCCTCTCGTAGAGGTAGTAGATATCCTCCTCGAGAGCAGGATCACCCTGCGCCAAGATATACTCGACATCGTCTTTCGTAAGCTCGGGCATCTCCTTCTGCATCAGCACAGCGAGGTCATCAATAGCCATCTCGAAGACGGCCTCCTGCACACCGCGACTCTGAAGCAGGCGCACGGCATCCTCCGATATGGCCATCGACGACTCACCCATATAGTTGGGCACCAACATATTGAAGCTCTCCTCACGACCATAGCTCCAAGCCGTATTATAGGCGATGCGCTCGGCGCGGTCATCCTCGAGGGTCACAGCCTGTTGCACACCTCGTGTCGTGTAGCTCTGGTGCTTGGCGGTATACCACAGTGGCGAGAAGTTGGAGCATGCAGCAAAGAGCGCAGCCACGGCCAGCAGGGCTGTGCGACGTGCAAAGTCCGGCAGCTGATGATCCCTAAACTTGAACCATAGCTCGCTCAACCACAGCGCGATACACGCCAAAAGAAAGTAGTAGGTTATCTGCGGATGGTTGGCACCAAGCTCCAGCGAGCCGAAGAGTGCTGCAAGGGCACTGCCAAGCCACATATTGCGACGCAACGCATACCACACCGAGGCCACAAATGGTGGTGCGTAGACCAAAGCCCACATCTTGGTGATATGTCCCGCATCGATAATCAGGAAGAAGTAGGTCGACAGGCCATAGGCCAGACCCGCGACGATGCCTATCCATGGGTTCATGCCCATAAGCACCACGGCAACCATCATCAGCAGCATGGCAAAGAGGGTCATGTTCATCGGCCCATCAACGACCTTAACCAACTGACCAACAGTATTCTTAACGCTCTGTGTGGGGTACTCAACGTCGATCAGCCACGCCGGCATACCCGAGAACATATTACCCGTCCAGCGGGGATCCTCACCCCTCTGGGCGCGGTGCTCACGGATATCCTGTGACATACCTGCGTACTGCTGTATATCGCCCTGGCTTAAGGACATGCCATCGCGCTGGGGAGCGTAGAACATATCGCTCACGAACCAAAACACAACAACGCCTACCACCCACGGCAGCAACTTCTGCAACAGCGTTGACAATAACTTCTTCTCGGTCATACCTATTTTATAAGTAAATATTCGGCCAAAGATACGAAACAATTCTCAATTCTCCATTCATTATGAGCAATTATTTTATAAAACGTGGCTCTATGCCGTCAGTGTGCAAAGAGCTCTCAACGACCAAATTAGCCTTGGCCATACCACTCCAACGACCTCTCGTCCGATGCGCGGAAGAGGCTGCACACCATAAAACACAGTGCATTTTCGCCACATATACTGCAATTTCGCCACCGCTGAATTTTTTATTGTGCTGTGTTTCATACGTTTACGCAAACTCGCTCATTTTTAGTGTTTACAACCACCTGATTTTCAATGCTTTGAAATAATCGCATTTTTACAAATATTCATAGCTCTAACAATCAACTACTTACAAAGCGAGCAGCGGAAAAAATTGAGTGCCATATTTTTGGTGATCGACAATCGATATATTACCTTTGTGATAAGGTTAACCACTAAAAATGTGCGATATGAGAAAGATGACACTCGGCGCAACCCTTACAACACTACTAATGGTGATGCTATCTCTTGGCACAGCAACACCCGCCAAGGCGCAGCAACGCTTCAAATTTACCGACTCGCTCGGTACCTACACCGTAAAGTTTCAGCCCCACAAGGCGGGACTCGCTCCCGCAATAAGACAAAGACACGACCTGCGCCTATCGACCTCGTATGGGCCACGCACAGGTAACGGCTGGACACCGGGCGACGGATTTATATACGACAACCACAACGGCTACCCCATAGAGTACGCTCACGAGTCGTGGGTGAGCCTCTCGGGCGAGTACAGCAGCTGGCTTAACGAGTGGTTGAGCATAGGCTGTGTGGCGACATGGACAGGAGGCTTTCAGAGATACGACCTCCGCAACACATCACAACGCCTCGGCACACGAACAGCCAACACCCTCACGGCAATGGCCATAGTGCGCATGGCATGGCTGCGTAGAGGCATCGTACAGCTATACTCGGCAGCAGGCATCGGCCTGGGCGTGACACTGAACAAGAGCTACGACAACAGACGGTCATCACGCCTATTCGGCCCCTACGACATAACCTTCATAGGCATCAGCGTAGGCCGAGAGTGGTACGCCTTCTTCGACATAGCGGCAAGCTCGCGAGGTATATTAAACGTAGGTGTAGGATACCGCTTCAACAAGGGTGGTGACAAAAAATAGATTGACTATGAGAAGAGTATTTAGCATCGTAGCCATGGCCCTGACCATTATGACAGGCACGGCAATGGCACAAAACAGCATCAGCAAGCAGCAGATAGCCGACTCCGTAACGGGGTATGTCGCCTCGATGACACAGCACCAGCCCACGGCAGCATCGCCCGACGGGGCTACAACCGTGATAAGAATCATCGAGCGCGACAGCAGAAATATCAACCACATACGCTGGCACCACAACCTCCGCATAGGCATCGGCACGGCAGGTTTTTGGGTAGATAGCCTCCTCGATGGCTGGCCCTTCAGCCAGGTGGACTACGACACCAACAGATCGAACCTTAGCGACGAACTCTTCAACGCCCGCATATATGAGGGTAACGAGCGCGGTGTGCTGGGCCTCCATGCCGAGTATAGCTACGCGCTGAACCATTGGCTCTCGATAGGTGGTAAGGGGTTGGTGACTGGTGGCTGGCTCACACTCTACGACTCGGTGACAAACAGAGCCTTGGCACGCAAGTACGACTTGGGTGTCGGCATCCTGCTAAACTTCCGCGCCGAGTGGCTACGTCGCAACAACGTGCAGATGTACTCCTCGGTGGGTGTAGGCTCGAGCCTCCGCATACGTCCCAACACCGTACAGGCAAAGATGTTGTGGGACTTCACCTTTGTGGGTCTGTCGGTAGGTCGTAAGTTCTACGGATATGCCGAGTTTGGTGCCGGACTGGAGGGCTTCTTCCGCGCCGGCATAGGTTTAAGGTTTAACTAATCAAACGTCATGAGTATGAGACGAGTAATATACAACATCGCAGCAATGCTGCTGTCGGCGACTGCGCTGCTGATGGCAGGATGTGTCACAGACGAGGCACAGGAGCCTATGCCCACTCGGGCATGCGAACTGATTATATCCAAGTCATTGCAGGATATCGAGGCCACGGCCAATGCTCTGCAGAGCATCATCGCCTTCGATGCATACCTCTCTGCGGAGAGCGACGAGGAGCGCGAGGCCATACACAAGAGCCTCCTCGACGGCTTCAATATTGAGCCTAACGACACGGGCTACACGCTACGCAACAGATACTACCACAACGTCGACAACGTGATAGTCATAGAGGGTGCGCACGGCCCCCTCGCGGAGGGCTCGTCGTGGCGTGCACACCGCACGGTATATCGTCCCTTCGACCTCACCATAGAGGCTACGTCTGAGGGGTACAGGGCGACGATAAGCAGCTTCGCGGTCGAGCAGCGCAGCGGAGAGGCCGACCTGCGCATCACAAACACGCATATATCCGACGACCCCATAGAGGTTGTGATGCAGCTTGAGGGCGAGATCGTAACCACCGACAGGCGTAAAAGCCCCTCACAGCCCCTGACCATAACCACGACGATAACCAAGCCCATAACGCTCAACAGGCCGAGTGACTCGATGCGTGGTGGCAAGTTCACCATACTCTGCGTCGACGAGTACTACGGCACAAGAGATGAGATCTCGGCAACGGTCGATGAGACGATAAATAAGATTACGGCCATCTACGAGGGCTACAAGATGTACTACATGTTTTAAGAGGTGATGGCATAAGAATAGCGGAGGGGATGTCGATTGTAAACATCCCCTCCGCTAATTGTATCCAAGCCGCACTACTCTACTCGGTCTTGATGTCGGTATTTACGTTCTTCGAGCCTACAAGCGCATAGAAGAGCAGGTAGGCAAGACCGGCAACGATAACCCAGTAGCTTACCAGGTAGCTGCCCGACAGGTCGACAACATAGTTCTGGAGAAGGGGCAGAATACCACCACCACAAACCAGAGCCATGAAGATACCCGAGGCCTTCTCGGTGTACTTGCCCAGACCCTCAACAGCGAGGTTGAAGATGCCACCCCACATTACCGATGTGCAGAGACCGCACAGCACCAGAAGAGCAGCATTTACGGGTACGTTCTCCATGCCGAAGCCCGCTGTGCCCTTAAATACGGGGAGGTTAACGCTGATAGCGGGATTGAGGAAGATGGCACCCAGCACCAGACCGAGGCCCACAACAGATACAGCCGTAAGCATGCTCTTGGCCGACACCTTGGCACCAAGTGCAGCACCTGCAAGACGACCTACAAGCATAAGCAACCAATATGTCGCAGCAACCGTTGCAGCGATACCCTCGGCACCCGTCTCAACGGCAAGACCGCCATTCTGCAACCACTTCTGCAATACGTTGGGAATACCCACCTCAACACCTACATAGATGAAGATGGCCACAGCACCCAGCACGAAGTGACGGAACGACATGGGGCCAACCTTTGAGTCGTTGTCGCTCTTCTGCGCAGCCTCCGAAGTATTCTCGGGGATGTAGGTGAAGAGGATCACGATGAAGGCAACGGCAAAGATTGCCAAGGCGATGAACATAAGCGGGAAGACCTGCTTGATCTCGGCATTGACGATGCTGGGAACAAAGACACCCGTGAGGAAGATCACGGCAGTACCCATCAACGAGTTGAACGAGCCTCCGATCTGCAGGAGCTGATTACCACGATTGCCACCACCTGCGAGCTTGTTGAGCATGGGGTTGACAACGATGTTGAGCATACACATCGAGAAACCGGCGATAAAGGCACCCAACAGGTAGACACCAAAGGCGACATCACCCTCCAACAGGCCGGCGATGGTCTGCACGCCGACACCCGTAAAGCCCACAGCAACAGCTGCAAGAGCCGTGAACTTGTAGCCACGCTTCTGCAACAGGTTACCCGCAGGAATACCCATCAAAGCGTAGGCGATGAAGTTGGCAAATACACCGAGTGTACCCATCCAGTTGGCAACACCAAACTGATTCTTGAGCACATCACCCATGGGCGATGCGAGGTTGGTCACAAACGAGATCATGCCGAAGAGCAGGATCATCACGATGATGGCCAACGTGTAATTTTTCTTTTGTGTACTCATAACGCTAATATTTAGTTAATTGATTTTTAGCTCTATCTGTCACGCTCTGCAATATAGGTACAGAGGTCTATCATGGCACGGCGGTAGGGCGTGTCGTCGTACTTCGACACCAGGTGCAGAGCCCTCGCGATGTAGGCCTGCATGGTCTGGGCAGCCAGCTCGGCACCGCGACCACGGCAGACGATGTCGTGCAGCTCGTCAACAGCGGCCTCATCCTCATCACAACGCCTCAACAGCTCGAGCATGCGCTGACGCTCCTCGGCCGAGGCGCGCTCCATAACCTCGATCAGAGGCAGTGTTATCTTATGCTCACGCAGGTCGTTATTGGCGGGCTTGCCCGTGTTGTTCTGGCGGTTGTAGTCGAGGATATCGTCCTGAATCTGGAAGGCCATGCCCACAGCCTCGCCAAACTTGCGCATGCGGTCGACCTCCTCGCGCGAGGCACCCACCGAGAGGGCACCCACGGCCGAGGCTATACCCAAGAGGCTGGCCGTCTTCTGATGGATAATGCTGAAGTAGTCCTCGCGCGTAGTGTCGAAGCGTTGGGCATGCTGACTCTGGAGCACCTCACCCTCGCAGAGGGTGCTGATGGCAGTGCCCATAAACGAGAGCAGGTCGTACTGCGCCGAGGACATGCCGATAGACATCGTGCGCGCCAAGATATAGTCACCAAGTATGACCGCCATGTTGCTCTGCCACTTGGCATTGACCGAGGGTCGGCCACGACGCTCGTCGGCCGAGTCCAACACATCGTCGTGAATAAGCGAGGCGGTATGTATCATCTCCACCAACAAGGCGGCAAGATAGGTGCGCTTGGTGCAGTGCTGCTTATCGCCACACTGCTCATCGGCAGAGTGCGCCGAGGCCGCATGCACGGATGCTGCCAACAGCGTGAGGATGGGTCTTACGCCCTTGCCTCGCGACGAGAGCGCGTAGGTCAGCATCTCACGCATAAGCTCGCCCTCGGCCGAGAAGCACGAGTCGACAAAGCTATCGAAGGCCTCCAGGTCGGCGGCAATAGGTTTACGAATAGAGTCGATAGTTACCATAACACTTGGTTGTAATATGCAAAGATACAAAAAAAAGACAAATATCTGCCCTTATGCGAGATAATCTTCACCAGAACGCTGATTAATAGCCAAGAGGAGCGTTAAAAGTGGAGCACAAAGTAATATTATCGGTAGCGGGCGCGTTTAATGGGTAGAGTAATTGCAACAGAGGTAGAGATACCCCAAAAAAGAGATAGAACTATGAGACATCTTATCGCACTTATGTCGTTGATCATGGTCACGACATCAACATCGGCACAGTACTACGACAAGGAGCCGTCACAAAACTATGTCGAGGTTACGGGTTGGGCAACACGCGAGATACAACCCAACAAGTTTACAATCAGCATCACCATCCGTGAGCAGGAGAACCGCGGCAAGCAGTCGCTTCTGGAGCAGGAGCGCAGCATAATAAAGGCTCTGAACGGCGCGGGCATCGACTCACAACAGGCTCTGCGACTGAAGAACAACTACTCGTCAAACCAGCGTCGCAGCACCGCAGTGGAGTTTCGCGAGTACGAGCTCATCATCGAGGGCTCCGAGAGGCTTAACACAGCCTTTGCAGCACTCGACGACCTCAACCTCTGGTCGGTACAGCTGAGCAAGGCGCAGTGCACCAACCTCGCGGAGATACGCCGAGAGTTGCGACGTGAGGCGATACGCGAGGCACAGCAGCGCGCCAAAGATCTGGCCGAGGCCATAGATCAGAGTATCGGGGAGTGCATCCATATCTGTGACCTGTCATCGGGAGGCGACGTAGGGTTCTACGTCCGCAAGGCGGCACGCAACATGGATCAGAGCGCACTCTACACGGCCGAAGAGGCGGTGGAGAGCTCGACAGTGGAGTACACATCGCAGACCATATCGCACAATGTATCAGCGCGTTTTATGCTTCTGAAGTAATCCATCAGCAAGATGTATAATAGACAAGGGGCTGTCGCAACATACCTGTTGGACAGCCCCTTGCGTTTACATACATCACGCCTACTTCTCGATATTCTTGAAGTAGCGATAGGTGGCAACACGCAGCTCCTCGGCAGCAGCGTCGTCACAAACGATGATGCCCGCAGGGTGTGTCTGCAATGCCGAGAGTGTCCACTGGTGGTTATATCCACCCTCGATGGCGTGACGCAGAGCACGAGCCTTCTTGGGGCCGGTGGCCAGGATGACGACGATACGCGCCGAGAGGATGGTGGCAACACCCACCGTAAGTGCCTGCGTGGGCACCTTCGAGATATCGCCATCGAAGAAGCGAGAGTTCACAGCAATGGTATCGGGCGTAAGGGTCTTGACACGGGTGCGTGAGTTAAGCGACGAGAAGGGCTCGTTGAAGGCGATATGTCCATCCTCGCCGACACCACCCATAAAGAGGTCGATGCCGCCAGCCTTGACAATAGCCTCCTCGTACTCTCGGCACTCGCGCTCAAGGTCGGCTGCGTTGCCATTGAGGATATGCACATTCTCGCGCTCTATGTCGATGTGCGAGAAGAAGTTACTCCACATGAACGAGTGGTAACTCTCGGGGTGATCCTCCGCAAGGCCTATATACTCATCCATATTAAAGGTGATGACGTTTCTAAACGACACCTCACCACGCTTATACATCTCGATAAGCTCACGATAGGTGGCCAGAGGTGTTGAGCCTGTGGGCAAGCCCAGCACAAAGGGGGCATCGGTCGTAGCGGCCTTCTTCTTAATCTGGTCAACAATGTAGCGCGCTGTCCACTGGGCAACCTCGCAGCTTTGATCCTTGATAATTACTCTCATACTTGTATAAATATTAAAGTGGTAATGTTCAACTCACCTCTCGGCCCATGCTAAAACATCTTGACAAAGACCTCGATGGCCTGATACTCGGCCATGCCGAGCTTGTCGTATAGCTTGGCCGTATTCTGTGTGCGCTCCTCGGCACGCTGCCAGAACTCGCGGGTGTCGCTACCCGGGAAGGGGACTATATCCTTCTGCGAGAGGTGACGATAGATGGCGTGACGCTTCTTGAGCATCTCATCGGGCGAGAGGGGCACGGCCATATCCACAAGGCCGATGTTCCACTCCATCCATGCACCGCGGTAGAGCCACAGGTGGCAATCCTGACGCCAGGGGTCATCGTGCGTAAGCTCCAGAGCTCGCAGTATGGCCTCCATACATGTGCGGTGTGTGCCGTGGGGGTCACGCAGGTCACCGGCAGCATAGATCTGATGGGGCTGGATCTCGCGCAGGAGCTCCACGATGAGCATGATATCCTTGTCGGTCAACGCACCCTTCTTAATACCACCCGTCTCATAGAAGGGCATATTGAGGAAGTGGGCGTTGGTCTCGGGGTTGAGGCCAAACGAGCGCACAGCGGCACGCGCCTCGGCGCATCGAATACCCATCTTGATGTCGAGCAGCTTGCGAGGCTCGGGCTGACCACGACGCTTGCCGGCGATGATCTTGCTCACCTCGTCGAACTTATCGCCCAGACCCAGCATACGCGCAGTGTCGATATTCTGCAACACCACATCATCCCTTACGGCCACATTACCCGAGGTCTGGTAGACAACATGCACGTCGTGGCCCTGCTCAACAAGGCGGATGAAGGTACCACCCATCGAGATGACATCGTCGTCGGGGTGCGGCGAGAAGATAACCACGCGCTTGGGATAGGGTGCCGAGGGTGCGGGACGGGTACTGTCATCGGCATTGGGCTTACCTCCAGGCCAGCCGGTGATGGTATGTTGCAGGTCGTTAAAGACCGCGATATTTATCTTGTCGTAGGTGCCACACGTCTCGAGCAGCTCGCCCAACGAGTTCTCGATATAGTCGTTGTAGGTGAGCTTGAGGATGGGCTTGCCGACGATGCCGCAGAGCCATACCACAGCCTTACGGACAAACTTCGGAGTCCACTCACAGGGGCCCACCAGCCAGGGTGTCTCCACGCGGGTGAGCATCTGTGCCGCATTCTCATCGATGACAACCTCGATAGAGGGGTGCTCCTGAAGGTGGCTTGCAGGGATAAGATCCGTGATCTCGCCCTCGACGATGCGGTGCACCACGCCGGCCTTCTCCTCACCCCAAGCCATAAGGATGATGCGGTCGGCACGCATGATAGTGCCCAGACCCATCGTAATGGCCATCTTGGGTGTATTCTCCAGACCGTAGAACTGGTCGGCCTGCACCTTGCGCGAGTTGTGCGACAGCTCCACGAGGCGTGTGGGCGACTTGACATACGAGCCGGCCTCGTTGAAGCCCACCTGACCCTCCTCGCCGACACCGATAATCATCAGGTCGATCTTACGGATCGACTTCTCATACTGGGCACAATACTCCGAGATATCGCTCTGGCGCACAGTGCCATCGGGGATGTGGACATTCTCGGGGAGGATGTCGATATACTTCAAGAACTCATCGTGGATGCGATAGTTACGGCTCTGGTGCTCGGTGCGCTTGATGGGGTAGAACTCATCGAGCGAGTAGACCGCAACCTTCGAGAAGCTGACCTTACCCTCGCGGTGACGGCGCACAAGCTCGTTATACAGACCCAGAGGTGTGCGGCCCGTAGTAAGGCCGAGTACAAAGGGTGGCTCCTCCTCATAAATATCGCGTGCCGAGGCTCTCTGACGATGGTTGTTAATCATGCGACAGATAATATCGGCTACAT
Source organism: uncultured Alistipes sp. (assembly GCA_937880705.1). The sequence goes on along the minus strand of CALGRZ010000030.1, from coordinate 2,284 downwards.
ACTGCACACCCTGGTACTCGCTCTCGAATACGCGAGAGGGTATCTTCTCATATCGCTGGACTATATCCTTGGGGGCCAGCTCCTCAATCAAACCGCCATCTTTAGGCAGCTGGTACTTATCGTTCATTGTCTTCATAATGCTCTCATTGACACACGTTAAACACATCTTTACATCTCAAAGGTACTACATTTTATCAAAAAATGTTCCCTTCGATACCAAATTTTTTGCGAGGTCTACTCTCTCACATAATGCGGCATCTCGGAGGGTATCTCCAACGAGAACTCGACCAGACCGGCAACCTCGCCCATATCATACCACGGTGTTTGGTAGATGAGCTTGCGCAGATCGCGCTTCTGGATGGTATAGGCATTATTCTCGCCACGAGTGATAAGGCGGTCGATAATGGCGCGCGAACGCTCCGAGTGGCAGGGCAGCATCGAGCGACCACGCACATCGCCATTGACCTCTATCGAGCGTTTGTTCTGGTAGAGCACCACACCGTCACAATCACACACGGTAATGGCGCACGTCTTAAGGTTATCACCCCAGGGGCACTGTATATTATCAAAGTTCATAGTATTAGGTAGTTTAGGTTAGTTCATCAGTTTATTCGGTAGGCATTCTTAACGCCTCGTATGCGGCGCAGCGAGTGCAACAGCATATCGACCACACCCGAGCTGGGCACCTCGACGGTGAGGCGTGCCGAGGCCGTGCCGTCACCCTTGGGCGTGAAGTTTACGGAGCGGACACTCAACTTAAGCTCCTTATCGGCCACATCCATAATCGTGGAGGCGAGGCCCGGGATATCGGCAGCCGTGACAGCCACCGTAACACGGAATGCCCCCGCAGCATCATCCCTCCAGCGCGCCTCCATGACACGGTAGGGATAACGCTCACGCATGCGGCGTGCGTTGGGGCAGTCGCTGCGGTGTATGGTGATGCCGGCATTGATGGTCACAAAGCCGAAGATGTCGTCGCCCTTAATCGGGTTACAACACTTGGCCAACTTGTACTCTATGTTGTTGATACGCTCGTCGATGACCAGCGCATCGCTCGTGCGGGGCACATCGCCACGCTCCTCCTGCTTGCGCTTCTTCTTATCCTCGGCCTCGGCAGCTGCCTGACGACGCTCCTCCTCGACCTCGCCCGACAGCCAACGCTGAAGCATATCCTTGATAGCCTGCAAGTCGAGCTTCTCATCGGCAATAAGGGTGTAGACCTCGTTACCGGTGCGAACCTTAAGCTCCTTGCACAGGTAGGCCACAGCCTCATCTATGGCCACATCCATCTTCCAATTCTTGAGCTTGCGCTCCAACTCCTCACGTCCCAGACGCGCATGCTTCATACGCTGCTCACGCAGGTAGGCCCTGATCCTCGACTTAGCCTTCTGCGTAACACATATCGAGAGCCAGTCGGCCTTGGGGGTCTGATCCTTGCGGGTCAGCACCTCACATATATCACCATTGCGCAGTGGTTCCTTGATGGGCACTACCCTGCCACCGACCTTGCCACCAACACAGATGGCACCCAGCGAGGTGTGTATGTCGAAGGCGAAGTCCAGCACCGTAGCACCCTCGGGCAGCTTGCGTATGTCGCCCGACGGCGTGAAGACAAAGATCTCGCCCATGGTCGCAGTACGGTCAAAGCGACGGGCAATGGACTCGGTGTCGGTAGCCTCGAGCAGCTCGCGCAGACGGCTCAACCACTGCTCGGCACCCATGCCGCCCTGCTTGACACCCTTATAACGCCAGTGGGCAGCGATACCGCGCTCGGCAACCTCGTCCATGCGCTCGGTGCGTATCTGCACCTCGACCCAGCGGCCCCCTTCGGTAACCACGGTGGTGTGGAGCGACTCGTAGCCATTGCTCTTCGGTATAGATATCCAGTCGCGCATACGGTCGGGGTTGGGGGTATAGAGGCTGGCAACGTGCGAGTAGACCATCCAGCACTGCGCCTTCTCGCGCTCTATGGGACAGTCGATGATGATACGCAGGGCAAAGATATCGTAGACACCCTGAAAGTCGACCTTCTGCTTGCGCATCTTCTGGAAGATGGAGTAGACCGACTTGGTGCGGCTCTTGATATGGTACTTGATGCCATCGGCAGCCAACAACCTCTCCACAGGCTCGATAAAACGGCTGATAAAGGCCATGCGCTCCTCCTCGCTCTCCTTAAGCGAGTGGACAATATGTTCGTAGGCCTCGGGCTCGAGGTACTTCAGCGAGAGATCCTCCAACTCGCTCTTGATGTTGTATAGGCCGAGCTTGTGGGCAATCTGCGCAT
>CALGRZ010000029.1 GCA_937880705.1 uncultured Alistipes sp. | reverse complement strand
TGCGAGAATATGCTCTCGGACTTCGCCGAGAGGCTGCTGGGTGCACTGCCCGAGGATGTGGAGCTGTGCAAGCTGCGCCTGCACGAGACCGCCACATCGTTTGCCGAGTGGTACGCCTCGGATAACTTCTAAAGAGCTGAATGATGAGTCGTAAGAAGCTATTTTTGGTCGATGCCTACGCATTGATATTCAAGTACTACTACGCCTTTATGGGGCGACCTATGCGCAACCGTGACGGCATGAACACCTCGGTGGTGTTTGGCTTCACAAAGTTCCTGCGCGACATCCTGCGCCGCGAGAAGCCCGACCTTATAGGCGTAGCATTCGACCCTCCCGGAGGGTCGTTCCGCTGCCAGCTATACCCCGAATATAAGGCTAACCGCCCGCCTACACCCGAGGATATCAAGCTCTCGGTGCCCTATGTCAAGCGACTGCTCGAGGCTATGTGCATCCCCGTGTTGGAGGTCGCAGGATACGAGGCCGACGACGTCATCGGCACACTGGCCAAGAGGGGTGCCGCAGCCGGCTACGACGTCTTCATGGTTACGCCCGACAAGGACTACGGACAGCTTGTCGACGACAACTGCGTGATATACAAGCAGAAGGGCGACGACGTGGAGATCGTCGACCGCAAGGCTATTGAGGATAAGTATGGTTTTGCGAACCCCGCCCTTGTCTGCGACATGCTTGCCCTGTGGGGTGACTCGTCGGACAACATTCCGGGCGTACCAGGCATCGGCGAGAAGGGCGCGTGCAAGCTCGTCAGAGAGTGGGGCACGGCCGAGGAGATACTCCAAAATGCCGACCGCATAGGTGGTAAGACGGGTGCCAACATCAAGGCGTGGGGCGACAAGCTCCTCTTCTCGAAAAGGCTCACAGCCATAGCGTTGGATGTCCCCATAGAGTTCAATGAGGCGGCCCTTACGATGTGTTGCCCGAACTATACGCTGCTGCGTGGCCTCTATGCCGAGCTCAACTTCTCGTCGTTTCTGCGCGACCTGGAGAACGTAGCCCCCGACACACCCGCAGCACCCGGCCCGAAGCAGGAGGCACAGATACAGCTTCAGGAGGTTGCACGCGCCAAGTCCGAGGCCAAGCGACGTGCCAAGCTCGAGGGTCAGGGCGACCTCTTTGCCATGTTTGATGCGCCACAGAGCGTCACAAGCGAGGCTGAAGCCGCACCCGAGACAACACCTACACTCTTCGATGGCGAGGAGCAGGCCACGCTGAAGAGTCTGGCCGACACCCCACATCAATATACCACCATACACTCGGCCGAGGAGCTGCGCAAGATGTGCGACCACATAGCCACCTTCGGCGAGTTCTGCTTCGACAGCGAGACTACGGGCCTCGATCCCCTGACCTCGCACATCGTCGGCATGTCGTTTGCCGTAGAGCCCTTCAAGGCGTGGTATCTCCCCTTCAGCCCCCAGACCAAGGAGCTCTATGCCGAGATATTGAGGCCTCTGTTCGAGGATGATAGGATTGCCAAGATCGGCCAGAATATGAAGTTCGACATCATGATGCTCCGCCAACTGGGTATCGAGGTGCGCGGTCGCAAGTGGGATACCATGCTACTGCACTATCTTATCGATGCCGAGGCGCGCCACAACATGAACTTCCTCGCCGAGCGATACCTGAACTATACCCCCATAGCCATCGAGACACTCATAGGCAAGGGTGCCAAGCAGCTGACCATGGATCTCGTTGGTGTTGAGCGTATTGCGGAGTACGCCGCCGAGGATGCCGACGTCACATTGCGTCTTAAGCAGAGGCTCATCACAGAGGTCGAGCAACTCGGCATGCTGGAGCTATACAGCCGCATTGAGGAGCCTATGATCGACGTTCTCTCGGATATGGAGTGTGCGGGCGTGCGCATCGACTCGGAGCAGCTGCGCAACTACGCTGTCGAGCTGCGCGCGATACTCAACCGTCTGGAGGAGGAGGTACGCACGATGGCCGACGAGCCATCGCTCAACATCAACTCCTCGCGCCAGTTGGGTGAGGTGCTCTTTGGCAAGCTGCGCATAGCCGAGAAGCCCAAGATGACGCGCACCAAGCAGTTCTCTACCGAGGAGGAGTACCTGCAGGGCTTCGCCCACAAGTTCCCCATCGTGGGCAAGATACTCGAGTACCGTGGCGTTAAGAAGCTGCTGTCGACATACGTCGAGGCACTTCCCGAGCTGATAAACCCCATATCGGGCCGTATACACACCTCATATAACCAGGCTGTGACGGCCACAGGTCGATTGTCGTCGACCAACCCCAACCTTCAGAATATCCCCATTCGTGACGAGTTGGGCAAGCCCATCCGTGCCGCCTTCGTAGCCTCGGATGAGGAGCACACGCTGGTCGCTGCCGACTACTCGCAGATAGAGCTGCGCCTGATGGCACACCTCTCGGCCGATGAGTCGCTCATCGACGCCTTCAAGTGCGGGGAGGATATCCACTCTGCCACGGCAGCACGCCTCTTCCACAAGTCCGCCGAGGATGTGACATCGGATGAGCGTCGTCGTGCCAAGACTGCCAACTTCGGCATCATATACGGCATCTCGGCCTTTGGTCTTGCACAACGCCTCGACATACCCAACCGCGAAGCCAAGGAGCTCATCGAGAGCTACTTTGAGTCATACCCGGGTGTGAAGCGGTATATGGACGATGCCATCGCGAAGGCCACTGCCGAGGGGTGCGTGAAGACCATGTTTGGTCGCCAGCGCATACTCCACGACATACACTCCAGCAACCGCACGGTGCGTGGCATGGCCGAGCGCAACGCCATAAATGCCCCTATTCAGGGCTCGGCAGCCGATCTTATGAAGCTCGCCATGATAGAGATACACCGCCGCTTCAAGGCCGAGGGCATACGCTCGAAGATGATACTTCAGGTGCACGACGAGGTTGTCATCGACACCCTCCGCTCGGAGCTTGCCGACGTGGAGCGCATAGTCAAGGAGGCCATGGAGAGCGTGGCCGAGTTGCGCGTACCGCTCATTGCCGAGGTAAACAGCGCAGAGAACTGGCTCGCGGCCCATTAACCGAAATTTTAGTATATTTGCACGACGATAGTGCCTTAACGTAAAATATAACAGATTATGAAATACGCAATTATCTCTACCGAGAAGGGTGATATGAAGGCCGAGCTCTACGAGAAGGAGACGCCCATCACCGTTGATAACTTTGTGAAGCTGGCCGAGAGCCACTTCTACGATGCCCTGACGTTCCACCGCGTCATCCCCGACTTTGTTATTCAGGGCGGCTGCCCCAAGGG
>CALGRZ010000028.1 GCA_937880705.1 uncultured Alistipes sp. | reverse complement strand
GTTAGAGTACTTCAAATTAGCAGGTACATTAGCCATAATTCAAGTAGTATTAGTTTGTTGTTATTGTAATTGCACATCTGTTTCGCATCGCCATAAGAAGGCACTTGCCTCGTCTTACACCCTTTACGCCACTTTCGCAACTACAAATATACATTTTATTTTGGTCAAACAAAAATTTTAGGCCTTTTTTTTACTCTTTGCACCCTTTTATCGACCTCCATCAACGTATGAAGTTGGTCGCAATGGGCTCTTCGGCCTTGGGCAGAGGTGCCGCATCCGAGGCTATCTTGCGCAGCAGCCACGCCATGTTGCGAGCCAATGTACGCATGGTCTGCATACCCTCGCCATCCTCCTTTGCCTGGCCGGGTGTCATGCCGTGCACGCTATTCCAATACTGTGACGACACCACAGGCATATTGTTGATTGTAAAGTACTTGTTCAGCCTGTCGAATGTCGCCGAGGCACCTCCGCGACGACACACCGCAACCGATGCTGCCGGCTTATATTGCAGGTGCCTTCCCGAGGCGAAGAAGAGTCTGTCGAGCAGAGCACACAGCGAGCCGTTGGGTCCGGCATAGTACACCGGTGAGCCGACAACAATGCCGTCGCACTCGCGTATCTTGGCCTCAAACATGTTGTACAGCGCATCGTTCATCATGCAGCGACCCGTCTGCTTGCAGCCAAAGCAGCCTATACAGCCCTGCACGGGGCGTATGCCGATATGCAGTATCTCGGCCTCGATGCCCTCCTGTCGTAGCGTCGTTGCCACCTCGTTAAGTGCCTCATAGGTGTTTCCCGAAGCGTGGGGACTTCCGTTCAAAAGCAATACTTTCATAGTTGTAGTCGTTATTGTTTATGTGGTAGTACAAACTCTACCTCCTTAAATGCGTACTCTCCCATTGAGCCATCGCTATGTTGCAGACGCAGCTCGCCCGAGGGCCTCACACCGAGTATCGTGGCCTCGAACCTCTCGCCCGATGCATAGGCGTAGGTATGTTGCTCGCCGAGGTGGTACATCAAGGCTCGGTAACGCTCCTCGATATGGCTCTTATCGCCCTGCTCCAGGCGCAGGTAGAGCCTCTCGAGATGCACCATAAAGGCCCGTATAACCTCCTCACGGTCAAAGAGCTTGCCACGCTCCACGGCCATGGATGTGGGGTTGGGCAGGTCGTCGGGAAACTCCCGCTGGTTGACATTGAGGCCTATGCCCACAATGGTGCGGGCTATATGCTCCGTGGTGAGCGAGTGCTCGATGAGCACACCCACGATCTTGCGATCACCGGCATAGATGTCGTTGGTCCACTTGATGCGACACTCGATGCCATAGTCGGCCAGCGTGTCGACAAGTGCGAGGGCGACCACCTCCGAGAGCAGAAACTGCTCGACGATAGGCAGAAAGTGGGGTTTGAGCACCACCGAGAAGGTGAGGTTAAGCCCCTGGCTACTGTGCCAGCTATGTCCTCGCTGTCCACGACCTGCGCTCTGCTGCTCGGCCCACACAACATCGAGGTGGTTGTACTCCGCAGCGCGAGCATCGTCGTTGGTCGAGGTTGTGCTCTGCTTGTGATATATCATCATTGTGCATTAATTTTTCTCAAAGATACAAAAACTATTTTGGTTTAATGACCCGACAGGCAGTTTATTGCGATATATTGTTGCGAGGAGTAGATCATTATGATAAGAAAGTTACCTGTTTTTTCTAAAAAAAGGGTATCTTTGTACCGTTATATAGATATTTGTATGAAAGACGTTAAGAAGATAACACTTGTGGGCATGGCACTCCTGCTGATGATGGTTGCATGTGCCGGCCGCAACACCTCGACAAATAACGAAGAGCACGACCACGCCACGCCGCGTGTGGTACAGGCCGAGCTGTGGGACTACCGCATCGTCAAGGAGTATCCGCACCCCAGCGAGAACTACACCCAGGGCTTGCAATATGTCGATGGCATAATGTGGGAGGGCACGGGCCAGAAGGGTGACTCGCGCCTTGTGAAGCTCGACCTTGCAACAGGCCGACAGAGCCTCGTTGCCTCACTCCCCGCCGAGGAGTTTGGCGAGGGCATAACCCACTACAAGGGGCATATCTATCAGCTCACCTGGCTCTCGGAGCGTGCCCACGTCTACGACACCGAGGGCAACCACCTGCGCACCATAAGCTACAAGGGTGAGGGCTGGGGCATCACCACCGATGGCGAGCGACTCTTCATGTCGGACGGCACCTCGGTGATACGACAGGTAGACCCCGAGAGCTTCCGCACGCTGCGCTCGATATGCGTAACGCTGAATGGACAGCCCCTCGACCTTATCAACGAGTTGGAGTGGATCGACGGCCGCATCTGGGCCAATGTGTACCTCACGCACTCGATCATCGTCATCAACCCCGAGAGTGGTGTTGTCGAGGGATATGTGGATATGCCGGAGCTCTTCCGCAGCCTCAAGGATAACCCCGAGGCCGAGGCCTTCAACGGTATCGCCCACGACCCCGCCACGGGACATATCTTCGTGACGGGCAAGGATTGGAACCGTCTTTTCGAGATAGAAGTTATTAAGTAACAACAAAATAAGATAGGATATGAGCGTATTAGACCGCATACAGGAGATACTGCAAAAGCATATCATCATAGCAGACGCTGCCGTGGGCACCGCCCTTGTCGGCACACGTCGCGACCTCTGCCCCGACACACTATCCATCACCGACAGCGAGCGCGTTGTGAAGCTACACCTCGACGCTATTAATGCCGGTGCGCGCCTCATCACCACCAACACCTTCCTCGCGGATGAGCTTATGCTCAAGGAGTGTGGCGTGGCGTACTCTACCGACGAGGTGGTAAGGGCCTCGGTGGGTGCAGCACGCGAGGCCGTGAAGCGTAGTCAGAAGGAGGTCTTTATTGCCGGCTCGATAGGCCCATCGGTGCGAAACATATCGTTGGCCACGGACCTCAAGGAGGAGGAGCTCGAGGCGGCCTACCGCGGACTGATTACCGCCCTGCTGCGCGAGGGTGTCGACCTGCTGCTTATCGAGAGCATCACCGATGTGCGCAATGCCGAGATTGCCGCTACGATCTGTCGCGAGCTCTCACCCGAGACACCCATCATCTTCTCGGCCGTGCTCTCGAAGATCGGAGGGTTGCTCATCTCGGGTCGCACCATAGAGAAGTATGTCGAGGATGTCGAGAAGTTCTCGCCCCTGGCCATAGGCTTCAACTGCTCCACGGGCGTTAAGTCCGTCGTGGATAACCTCTCGTTGCTTGCGCGCTACACCTCAAGGCCCATCTACTGCTCTCCCTCGGCGGGCATACCCGATGGTAAGGGTCGCTACCCCGAGAGCGTGAAGAGACACACCGAGACACTGCGTGCAGCAGCCGAGAGCGGCCTGTTGAGCATCGTGGGTGGCTGTTGTGGCACCACGGAGGAGTATACGCGCGCCGTAGCACAGATGGCCCGCCACTATAAACCGCGTAAATAGAGTTACTATGAACAGCATAGAGTTTCGTCGTCACCTGCACCGCCACCCCGAGCTGTCGTTCGAGGAGCACGCCACACAACAATATATTCTGGAGGCTCTGCGCGCCGAGGGCATAAGCTGTCGCGCCATTGCCGACACGGGTGTGCTGGCCACCATTGAGGGGCGTCGCGGAGGTCACAAGCGAGGCGTTGTCCTGCGTGCCGACATCGACGCACTACCCATCAAGGAGCTTAACGAGGTTGAGTACCGCTCCGAGAATGAGGGCGTTATGCACGCCTGCGGCCACGACATGCACGCCGCCATACTCTTTGGTGTGCTGCAAGAGCTGAACCGCGAGCGCGACTTCGAAGGCACACTCTTCGGTATCTTCCAGCCGGGCGAGGAGCTCAACCCCGGAGGTGCGGTCAAGGTGCTTGCCGAGCGACCCTTCGACGGCTACGACATAGCAGCTGTCATCGGCGAGCATGTCGACTCACGCTTCGAGGTGGGGTATGTGGGTATATGCCCCGGACGGTTTATGGCCGCCAACGACGAGCTGCGCTTCCGTGTATCGGGTCGCGGAGGTCACGCCGCACGACGTGCGGATATCAACGACACGGTGACGGCGATGTGCGACATGGTTATGCGCACCACCGCCCTGAATAGCCCCGACAGCGTTGTCTCGGTAGGCCGCATCATCGCCGAGGGTGCTACAAACGTAATCCCCGACGTAGTCACCTCGGAGGGTACTATGCGCACCTTCATAGCCGAGGAGCGCGAGAAGATACACGGCCTGCTGCACAGCCATGCCCGCGAGGTCGAGGCTCGCTATGGCGTGACCGTCGAGGTGGATATCAACCATGGCTACCCCTGCGTCGAGAACGACGTCATGCTGGCCTACGAGGCGATGATCATCGCCGCAGATGAGGGGCTGAAGGTTAAGGAGTTGCAGCCGATGACCGCCGCCGAGGACTTCGGCCACTACACCCTGCACTACCCCTCGCTCTTCTACCGCCTGGGCGTGGGCACCGCAGCCGGAGGGTCGCATACCGCCACCTTTATGCCCGATGAGGCGGCCATTGAGGTGGGTGAGCGCATGATGCGCCGTATGGCACTACACATTCTAAACAAGTAAACAATGGGAAAGAGAGATAAACACAAGGGGCGCAGCCGCGATGACAGAGCATCGTTCATCGTGGATATGTTTCGCGAGTTCCCCGACAATAAGTTCTCGCTCAAGCACCTGGCTGCCGCCTCGGGCGGTGCCGACCGCGACGGGCGCAACATGACCTTTGCCATCGTGCGCCAGCTCATCGAAGATGGCTACGTCGAGGAGGTGTCACGCAGCAAGTTCCGCCTTGCACGCACGGCACTACCCCGCTACGCAGGCGTTGTGGCCAACATCTCGCCGGGCGCACTCTATGTCCACGTCGAGGAGCTGCAGAGCGATGTATATGTGGCTCGCCGCAATGGCGGTGGAGCACTCGAGGGCGACAGCGTGGAGCTGGTCGTGGCACGTCGCTCGCGCAGTGGCGAGCTGGAGGGCACCATAGCCAAGGTTGTGGAGCGCAGCCAACGACCCTATGTGGGTGAGGTGGAGATAACCACCAACTCGATATTTGTCACACCCGATGCACGTCGTCTGGGTGTGGATATATACCTGCCTCGCAAGAGGTATCCGCACATCGAGGCGGGCGATAAGGTCTCTGTGAGGATTGTCGACTGGCCCGAGGGCGAGCGACTGCCACACGGCGAGCTTATCGAGCGTCTGGGCAAGGCCGGAGAGAACGACACCGAGATGCACGCCATCCTCGCGGAGTTCGACCTGCCCTACCACTTCGAGCGCGAGGTGGTGCAGGCTGCCGAGCGCATAGATGGCCGCATCACCAAGGAGGAGATTGCCCGCCGCAGAGATATGCGCGACAGGACAACCTTCACCATCGACCCTGCCGATGCCAAGGACTTCGACGATGCTCTCTCGCTGAAGGCCCTCGAGGAGGGGCTGTGGGAGGTCGGCGTACATATCGCCGATGTCACACACTACGTCACCCCGGGTACCATCATCGAGGAGGAGGCACAGCAGCGTGCCACGTCGGTATATCTTGTCGACCGCACCGTGCCCATGCTCCCCGAGAGGCTCTGCAACGACCTCTGCTCGCTACGTCCTAACGAGGATAAGCTCTGCTTCTCGGCCATCTTCACCCTCAACGAGAACCTCGACATCGTCAGCGAGTGGTTCGGTCGCACGGTGATACACTCCGACCGCCGCTTTGCCTACGAGGAGGCGCAAGCCATCATCGAGGGTGCCGAGGGCGACTTCAAGAGCGAGATACTAACCCTCAACCGCCTGGCACAGGAGCTGCGCAAGCAACGCTTCAAGCATGGTGCCATAGCCTTTGAGCGCGACGAGGTGCGCTTCACACTCGACCAGAAGGGACGACCCACGGGTGTCTACACCAAGGTGCAGAAGGAGGCCAACCAGCTCATCGAGGAGTTTATGCTCTTGGCCAACCGTCGCGTTGCGGAGTTCTGCGCACACCGACTGTCGAATGGCCGTAAGGTACCCCGCCCGATGGTCTTCCGTGTGCACGACGAGCCCTCGGAGGATAAGCTCGGCCGCTTCAGGGAGTTTGCCCTGCGCTTCGGCCACTACTTCAAGGCCACGAAGGGGCGTGCCGTTGCCAAGGAGATGAACAAGCTGCTCGGGTCGATCAGCGGCAATGCCGAGGCCAACGCCATCACCACCCTTGCCGTGCGCAGCATGGCCAAGGCGGTCTATACCACCGACAACATAGGCCACTATGGCCTCGCCTTCCCATACTATACGCACTTCACATCGCCCATACGTCGCTACCCCGACATGTTAGTACACCGTATTCTGGCGGCCTACCTCGAGGGTGGCAAGTATGCCAACAAGCAGGAGCTCGAGCGACTTGCCACACACTCCACCGAGCGCGAAATCGTAGCCTCGGATGCCGAGCGTGCAAGCATCAAGTATAAGATGGCGGAGTTTATGAAGGATCGCATCGGCGAGGAGTTCGAGGGCGTAGTGTCGGGCATGACCGAGTGGGGCGTATATGTCGAGCTTAACGACACACACGTCGAGGGCATGGCCTTCCTGCGCGACATTGACGACGATGACTACTACTACTTCGACGAGGCGCGCTACGAGGTTGTGGGTCGCTCGTCGGGCATAAGGCTGACCCTCGGCACGCCGGTACGCATCCGTGTTAAGGGCGTCGACCTGAACCGTCGCACGCTGGACTTTAAACTACTTATTAACCGATGACCATGAGCAACATAGATGCTATATTGGAGAAGGCGCTGGAGCGCGAGCCTCTCACCCGCGCCGAGGCCTACGAACTCTACGACAAGGCACCACTTCAGGTGCTGTGCAACGTAGCAGATATGCTGCGCCGCATGGCTGTGGAGGATCCTACGGTGGTGACATGGCAGATAGATCGCAATGTCAACATCACCAACGTCTGCAAGTCAGGGTGTAAGTTCTGCAACTTTCACTGCAAGCCCCACGAGGAGCAGAAGGCCTACATCACCACGATGGCCGAGTACCGCCAGAAGATCGACGAGGCCCTGAAGCTGGGTGCCGACCAGTTGCTGTTGCAGGGAGGCCTTCACCCCAGACTCGGCATAGAGTTCTACGAGACCCTCTTCCGCCAGATTAAGCGCGAGTACCCCACCTTGAGGCTCAATGCTCTGGGAGCACCCGAGATCTCGCATATCGCACAGATAGACAACCTCACGACCATCGAGACACTCGAGCGACTGCATGCCGCAGGCCTCGACACGCTGCCGGGTGCCGGTGCCGAGATACTCTCGGATGACGTGCGCAAGCGCATATCGCCGGCCAAGCCCTCGGCACGCGAGTGGGTGAGGGTTATGCACGAGGCGCATAAGTTGGGAATACCCACGACGGCCACCATGATGTATGGCCACGTCGAGCAGCCCCACCAGCGCATCGACCACCTGATCACCATCCGCGACCTTCAGGCCCTTAAGCCCGAGGGCTCGCGAGGCTTCACGGCCTTCATCCCGTGGGTCTTCTGCCCCACAGGCACACAGCTCGAGAGGGAGGGCGTAGCACCACGCTTCTCGGCTACGGAGTACCTGCGCATAATTGCCATGAGCCGCATCATACTGCACAATATCCGCAATATACAGGCCTCGTGGCTCACCGTGGGCAAGGAGGTCGCCGAGATCGCCCTGCGTAGCGGTGCCAACGACATGGGCTCGATAATGATCGAGGAGAACGTCGTATCGTCGGCCGGTGCCACCACGCGCTTCGACCGCGAGGCGATGAAGCAGACCATCCGCCGTGCCGGCTTCACACCGCGTCTGCGCGACCAGCTCTACAACTACCGCGAGGAGTAACCTCCCGCGCCCATAAACGAATAGAGGCTGTCAACATTGATAACCGTTATTTTATTTTAACTGATTGATTTTCAGTGTTAGTTTTTACGAAAATTGCGAAATCCTACACAGAAGACTACATGGAGGTCGTAATTAAGCAAACTAACTGCAAGTACAAAGGTATATAAATCTTTTGAAAGTAAAGCACTGAAATCAAGCATCTTCCGAAGATGCGTTGTGAATAAAATAAGGTGGCGTATGTAGGGACTACAAGATTCACTACATACGCCATTTTATTCTATAAACATTTTGAATACACCTTCTCCATACTTGACTAAGTATAAAATATCAAGATTAATCTAAATAAATATATAGGGCGCAGTGAATGAAGTTTTCACAAAACGCTTATTTCCTTGGGGACAAAGCTCCATACCATGCAGCTGTTTCGTAACTATAAAATAGTTTTCTTTTGAATATAATATAAAATATTAATTTATTTATAAACGAAATTATACCTGACAATAGTACTCCACCGAAGCACATTAACATTGCGTATAATCCTAAAAATTCCATAAAATGATCATCTAATAGATAACCTAGTATGGGGGTAAGTACTAATCCGATAATAGGGATTACAATTCTTACAATATTATTATATTTGTAAAATTTATGGCATTTTTGACACAGCTTACTCCCGTACTCTTTTCTCTTGGTAATTAATTTAGTCCCGCCAAAACCTCTAGAACCCAGAGAGTAGCTAGTATCTGAACTATTAACATTATATGATTCGCTAATATGATGAAGCGTATCACAGGAAGGACACCTAAAATAACTATGAGGAACATCCCTAGAACGATAAATACCTGTTATTTCGCGATATTTATTCTCTTCTTCAGTACGAATAATAGGTATAAAAACATTGTTTCCATTTACATCTCTGTATGTACGTAACTTTTCCTTCCTTCGATTTGATAAAGATATCCGCGAAGATGTATGGCTTAATATTACTTTATCCAAAAGTAAATATATAAATGGCAGTAACAGTAGAAATACAGTCAAAGCACCAAATACATCCTCATAATAACTATAATGATATAGGTCATAAATAATTATAGCTGCAATGCTGATTGGGACAAGAATTACATATATCAAAACTATATAATATCGTATGTTTTTAGACCGCTTATGACATTTGTTGCACATACAAAATTCATCATCTTGCAATATCCAAAAGTCTTCATCAGCCTTTATATTTTCACAATAAGCACATAAATGATGTCCATTAGGGATTTCGACCCTCATACCTTTTGTATAGTTTTTAATCATATCCGTGTGTACATCTTTATAGCTATCCATGTTATTAGAATATACATTCTGTTTATGCCCACAATTAGAACAATACAATGAATTTTCATTGATTGATACACCGCAATTTTCACAATACTTTTCCATAAAACTATAGTTAAAATTCGCTAATTACTCCATCATGAATGTACCCATTGATAAATTCTAGTGTCCCTTGTAGATTAGAATGAAAACCGCAATATCTATCATTGTACACAATTAAATATTTCATCCCGTTTAAATAACGATTAATAATATGAGAAAACTCATCATTGCATAAATAATATTTTTCAACATCGTATATTCGAAGATTATACGGATTGTCGCATTCAGGTATATTAACGGCAACTAAATATTTGTTAATAATCAGTGCTAAATCACAGGGAATAGGATAGAACCTAAATAATAAATTCGATTTCATATACTCACCTTTGCCATGTCAACTCTACACAGCGTTAAAATAATATAAAAAAAGAAAGTGTGGAGTTGATTCTCGTTTATAAATCTGAAGGTTGTGGAAAGACCTAACTGAGATAAACGATACAATGCCCCACACTTGGATAGTATGGGATATATGCACAATTTGTACATAGCCACATAGCTACACAAGAAATGAGTGTCATTCGTTCGTCCCTCAGTTTGAAAACTTCCACATTTTCAGATTTGGACTGCGAAATACACTTTCAATATGTCTGCTATTTATCCAATAGCATTACAAAATTAAAAAGAATTTCCCAAACGAACAACTCTCTTGCAGGACATTGTTCGATAAGAATACAAAAAACAACCCCTTGCTATCAAACGAAAGACGAAATAATGGGAGTCTATTTAATTTTACTTAATTTAGACTTCATAGGAGGCTACACGGGAAGCGTAAAATAGGATTATTAACGATTTTTGCAAGTAAAATCGTTTCACAATAATTCTACATAACCTATTGTGTATAAACAAATTTGGCGGTGAAAATCAATTCACCGCCAAAAAAGCACTATCCGAAAGGACAGCCTCTATTCGTTTAGCTACAACTGTTAGTGCTTGTAGTTGTGACCGTGGTCATGATTATGGTTGTGGCCATGGTCGTGGTTGTGCTCATGCTTGTGGTCGTGACCCTCGCAGCAATCATCCTTGCACTCCTCCCTCTTTGCGGGCTTCTCGCAGCAACCATCCTTGCACTCACCCTTGTGCTCGTGCTTATGCTCACCGCAGCAAGCCTCCGTGCACTCACCAGCCTTGGGCTGGGCCTTGATCTTAATCTTTGCAAAGGCCTTAACGAGGTTTGCATCGTTGGTCTTGGCAGGGTCATAGGTTACGGTGACAGTCTTGGTGGGCACATCCACCTTAACATCCTTAACACCCTTCTCGTAGGGGATGGTGTTGGTAACCTTCTTGGCGCAACCCTCGCAGTCGATATCGGTCAGGAACTCGGTGGTTACGGTCTTCTTCTCGGCCCTCTTTGAAGGCTGCTGTGCGGTAGCAAGACCGCAGCTAAAGAGTGCTACAAGGCACAATGTGATAATCTTCTTCATAGCAGTTTTGGTTTTATTTAATTAACGTATTATCTTATCGCTTTATTGCTCTATCGGGGGCTTGCAGTTTCGGCAAAATGCAAATTTGCATCTACAACCAAAGAGAGCCCAACCATTTAGCATCAACCCTAATTTGTTGTTAGAAGGGGTTAGATTTGGAGTTTTGTCGCAGGGCGAAAAGCGCAGTTTACTTAAGGGTAAATGAGCATTTTCGACCAAGCAAAACTTCAAAGATGGCCCCTTATCACATCAAATTAATAGAGGTTTAGGCGCAGGCCAATATAGAACTTACGCCCCATCAACGGGCCCCACACTGCCGACGAGTTAAAGCCGGGTGCATAGGGGGCATCACCGCCAAGGATGGGCTTGGTGCCGTGGCCCTTGGTGCCCTGCAGGTAGTTGGCTATGTTCTCGCAACCGAGGTAGAGGGTAAGGTTGCTTATCTTGTAGCTCACCTGCGCAAAGAACATAGGATATACGGGCGAGAGGTCGGGGTTGTTGACCGCCTTGTCCATATCGCCATCGAGCTGGGGCAGACGCATCGGGCCGTTGACCTGTGCCGTGGCATCAAAGACCCAACGACCTACGGCATACTGGATGTTGATAAGGCCCTTGTAGCGTGATGTCAGGGGTCGCTCGACCATCACCTTCTCGCCATCGCGGTCAAGGGTGATCTTGGCGTTGGTGTAGCGGAATGTCGCAAAGAGGTCGAAACCGCGGAACGGTGTCCAGTTGAAGTCGATCTGATAGTTATCCGTAAACGAGCGGTCGTGGCTGTTGTATATCAGCGTGGTGTTGTCGGCCGTCTCCTGGTCAAAGACCATGGTGTTGAAGAACTGCGTGCGGAAGTAGTCGAAGCTGATGGTCGCCATGTCGTCCTGCGCCAGACGGAAGGTCTGCGAGAGGCTACCACCAAAGGTGGCTGCAGCCTCCATATCGTTGCCGTCACGCATAAAGGCATCGGTAAGGAGGATGTTACGCGACGAGGTCATCATCCAGATGTTATCCGTCACAAGGTTCTGACGGCGGTAGCCCATACCTGCCGAGGCACGGAGTGTGGTGCGCGGTGTGATGCTCCAGCGTATGTGCGAGCGGGGTGTGAAGAGCATGCGGCCCTTATCGTTAGCGATGTAGTACTCGCCATTGGTCATCGAGTAGTCGCCACGCACACCCACAACCAGCGAGAACTTCTCCTCGATCTGGTAGGTGTACTCGGCAAAGATACCGGGCTCGGCGATCATCGAGCGACCACGGAGGTTCCACATAGGGCTCACCACGCTGCTGCCATCGCTGCCCGACACGGCCTGCTGCAGATAGTCGTTGTCCATCATGCGCACATAGGCCGAGGCACCGGCATTGAGCGACGAACGCTGCGTGAAGTAGTGGGCATAGGTGGCGTTGAAGCGGAGGGCATTCTCGACCACATCGACGGTATTTACACCGAAGTATGAGTCGGTGAGGTAGTTGTCGTAGTCCAGGATCATCGCAAAGTTGTTCTGCACAGCATCGTCGGGGTCGCCCGTGAAGGTGCGCTCAAAGCCTACGGGGATACCCAGCTTGGCGTAGGCGTTGATGTTGCGGTTGTGAATCTTCGAGCCATAGGGCATGCCCAGAGGGTTGGCCATCATCTGCTCGTACATATCCCTCTTATAGCCTATCTGACCACCTACACGGTTCTCGTTGACCACCTTCCAGCCCCAGCGCAGCTGCACGCCGCCGGCATTCTGCCACAGCCACTTATTGGCCACGTTGATCTGGTTGGCCTTGGGCATATCGGCAAAGCCATCTTTGTTCATGTCGTGCTGTGCCGTGTCGAGTGAGCCGTGGGCCATGATAACCGTCGAGAGGCTCTTATCGGGCGTAAGGGGTATTGCCGACGAGACGTTGATCTCGGGACGCAGCTCCGAGTCAAAGTAGAGATTGAGGAAGAAACGCTCATCGTCGGTGGGCTTGCGGTGCTCAAGGTTGATCTGTCCGGTGATGGCCTCATGACCCGCCGTAACCGAGGCCACGCCCTTTGACACCTGGATAGAGTTGAGCCACATACCCGGGGTGTAGCTCAAGCCATAGGCGGCACCTGCACCCTGCATGATGGGGCGGTTCTCGTCGAGGATCTGTGTATAGGTGCCGGCCAGACCGAGCATCTTAATCTGTCGTGCGCCCGAGATAGCATCGCTATAGCCTACGGTCACCGAGGCAGAGTTCTCGAACGACTCGGCCAGCGAGCAGCAGGCCATCTTACACAGACCGGCAAACGATATCTGCTCCTGACGGGTGATACCACTCTGCTTGGCATAGTTGCCTCGCTGCTGACCCTCGACAACAACCTCGTCAATATCTACTGCCGAGGCCTTAAGCTCGATGGTGAGGTTATTGCTCTCGCGGTCTACCTCCTCGCTATAGAGGTCATAGCCGAGGTAGTCGACAACAAGGGTGTCGAAGCCACTCACACGGCGCAACGAGAAGCTGCCATCTGTCGACGTTGTGGCACCTGCCGTGGTATTCTTCCAATAGATCGAAGCACCGATAAGGGGCTGACCGCTATCTGCATCGACAACCTTGCCGACAAGGCTCTTCTGTGCCATAGCCACCACGGGCAGGCACAAGATGAACATGAGTATAATAAGAGATCTTTTCATATTTCGCATTAAGTTAAAATTAGTAATCCGAGGATGCCCAAACTTTTGGGCACAGTGAGTCGGGGTCACCACAGCGACCCTATGCGAAAACGGGAGGGGCACGGAGTGCCGTGACGGATGCCGAGGCCGTCAGAAGCGGCACATCGCCATCGTCGTAGAGGATGAGTCGGCCCGGCTCACGCTCGGCGAGACTCTCCGTTAAGTCTACACCCACCAGAGCGGGGGCGAGCAGCAGGCTCAAGAGTTGCGAGGCACGCGAGTCGCTGCGAGCCTCCTTGACTATGTAGTCGGTATGGTTGTCACCCAGAACGGGGTGAACATGGTTACAACAATCCTTCTCGAAGACCAGGCCCTTGCACACACATCGCGAGTCGTGGTGCTCAACCTCGTGGCTGTGGGGCTTGTGGTGATCGCACAGAAGCATCGATATGGATGAGAGCGAGGTGGCAGCCATGTAGACCACCAGCATCAGCATCGTATATATCATCCTCAGTCGCTTCATCGTCTGTTGTTGTTCGAGATCACTATTGGTCAAGCAGTCCGCACTCCTCCATGCGCTCAACCCAGCGCGAGGCATCGCGCGAGGCTATCTCATCGTCAATGCCGTAGTGCTCAACGAGCAGCTCCGCAACACGCTCCACGCTAAACTCCCGTCCTTCGAGATGCTGCCAGAGGTAGAGTGCACTATCATTGAGCGAGATGATGCGCGTGAGGTCACTACCCAGCTTACCCTGCATGATAACGACATGCTCACCGGCCATCTCTCTTACTTTGAACTGCTCCTTAATCTTCATCTTTTAATCTGTGACTGCTTATGTTACACATAATAACGCGACAAAGGTAATAAAATTTCTCGATACAAAACAAATTTTGAGTATCTTTGTGTTGTGAAAACGACAAATGGACATACGGCAGTCGCCACCCCCGAGGAGGTGTTGCAGCGTTGGTGGGGCTACACAGGCTTTCGCCCGATGCAGCGCGAGATTATCGACTCGATACTCGCGGGGCGCGACACCTTGGCCCTTATGCCTACGGGCGGCGGTAAGTCGCTAACCTATCAGGTGCCGGCAATGATCTTCGAGGGTCTAACCATCGTCATCACCCCGCTCATCGCACTGATGAAGGATCAGGTTGACCGCCTGCGCTCGCTCGGCATACCTGCCGTTGCGGTGCACTCGGGCATGGATACACGCAAGATAGACATAGCCCTGGACAACTGCACCTATGGCGATGTAAAGCTGCTCTACATCGCCCCGGAGAGAGTCGCCACCGATGCCTTCAGATCACGCATTAAACAGATGAGCATCAGCCTTGTAGCCATCGACGAGGCGCACTGCATCTCGCAGTGGGGCTACGACTTCCGCCCCTCATATCTGCGCATCAAGGAGATTAGGCAATATGCCCCCGCAGCCACCTTCCTCGCACTCACAGCCTCGGCCACAGAGCTGGTCGCCAACGACATCATGCACCACCTCGGCTTCGAGGCACCACACATCCTGCGCTCGAGTTTTGCACGCCCCAACCTCTCCTACACGGTACGCCAGACGGAGGATAAGTACGAACAGCTGCTGCGCATAATCCGCGGTGTGGAGGGCTCGGGCATCATATACATGCGCTCGCGCGAAGGTGTCGAGCAGCTTGCCGAGCAGCTGCAGAAGGATGGCATAAATGCCGGCTTTTACCACGCCGGGCTACCCTCCTTGGAGAGGTCGATGCGTCAGGATGACTGGCAACACGACAAGGTGCGCATCATGGTGGCTACCAACGCCTTCGGCATGGGCATCGACAAGGCCGATGTACGCTTTGTGGTGCACTACTCGATATGCGACTCGCTGGAGGCCTACTACCAGGAGGCGGGTCGTGCGGGTCGTGACGGCAGGCGCAGCTACGCTGTGCTGCTCGCATCGCCGAGCGACACTCCGCGCCTCGAGCAACGCCTCAAGGCGGAGTTCCCGCCCATTGACGACATCAAGCATATATACCAGAGCATTGCGGCCTACCTGCAGGTGGCCATAGGCGATGGCAAGGATGCGTCGTTTGTCTTCAACATCTACGACTTCTGCCACCGCGAGCACATCTACACGGGCAAGGTCATCAGTGCCCTTAAGCTGCTGGAGATGAATGGCTATATCTCCCTCATTGATGAGAACGACCGCCCTGCACAGATGATGTTTTGCTGCTCGCGCGACTCGCTCTACAGGCTCAATGTCGGGGGCAACGACATGGATCTGCTGCTGCGCACCATACTGCGTATGTACGACGGTCTGTTCACCCACTTCCGCACGATCAACGAGCTGGACATCGCCTCGCACGCCAACCTCACACCCGAGCGTGTGCACGAGCTCTTGGCGGTGCTGTGGCGCATGCATACCATACGTTACATACCCTCGTCACGCTCCCCGATGATACACTTCATCACCGAGCGACTACCCATCGAAGACCTCTACATATCGCCCGACAGCTACCAGCAACGCTACAAGATCATCTACGAGCGTTTCAGCAACATGGTGCGCTACACCACCAACGACAGCCTCTGTCGCAGCCAGCTCATCGAGCGTTACTTTGGCGACAATGAGGCTCGCGAGTGCGGCGTGTGCGACATCTGCCTGAAGCGCAAACGCGAAGGCCTCGCCGACGACTCGGCCATCGAGCAGCGCATTGTAAACGCATTGAAAGACAACGTCTTAAGCATCAAGGAGCTGGCTGCCGTGATTGGCGGTGATGCAGAGCGTGTGGTTCGTTGTGTGGATAAATTGCTCCGAAAGGGTAAAATTTCGCTCACAGAGCGAGGAAAACTACAAATTATTGAGTAACTTTGTCGGTTGTGTTCGACACACTCGTTTTAAGTATGACATTTCAGGCAACCATAGATAACGACACTGTAGCCTCGCTACCCGCAGCGCGCTTCGACGGACGTATTATCATCGTCGACCGTGCCGAGCAGGTAGAGGCGGCGTGCGATGACCTGCAACAGTACGACCTCATAGGCTTCGACACCGAGACACGACCCTCGTTCAAGGCGGGAGTGTCGCACAAGGTGTCGCTATTGCAGCTCTCGACACCCACCACCTGCTACCTCTTTCGTCTGAACCATATACGTCTGGACAACCGCATCCTCAAGCTGCTGGGCTCGCAGCGCGTACGCAAGGTTGGTGCCGACGTGGCGGGCGACATACGCTCGTTGCACGCCCTGCGCGAGTTCCGCGAGCGGGGCTTCATCGACCTGCAACACGAAGCACCACGCTGGGGCATCGAGGAGAAGAGCCTGCGCAAGCTCTCGGCCATAGTGCTGGGTCAGCGGGTATCAAAGGCACAACGGTTGAGCAACTGGGAGGCAGGTACCCTAACCGAGCAGCAGAGGGAGTATGCCGCAACGGATGCGTGGGTATGCATACGCATCTACGAAGCCCTGCTCAAGGAGGCACCCACACATGAGATTGCGCCCGTGGCACCTCCCACAGCGGAGGCTAAAGCCAAGAGCCGGAGGCATCGCCACCACCGACACAAGCAGAGTAAACCAAACAACGATATAGGATGAAGAAGCAGAGTATGACCGTCGTACACCTACGACGTGGCAAGGAGGAGTCACTCGAAAGACGCCACCCATGGATCTTCTCGGGTGCCATAGAGCATATCGAGGAGGGTGATAAGCCTCTGGCCGAGGGTGACATAGTGGATGTGGTGACCAAGCAGGGTGACTTCATCGCTCGCGGCCACTACCAGATAGGCTCTATCGCCGTGCGCGTGCTGTGCTTCGAGCAGGAGGCCATCGATCAGGCGTGGTGGAACAGGCGTATAGCCATGGCCAAGGATCTGCGCGACGCACTGGGCATGACCCATAGCGAGCAGACCACATGCTACCGCCTGATACACGGCGAGGGTGACCTGCTGCCCGGCCTTGTTGTCGACATCTACGACCGCACGGCCGTGGTGCAGTGCCACTCGGTGGGTATGTACCACTCGCGTCAGGCCATCGCCACAGCCATCCGCGAGGCCTATGGCGATGAGATAGAGGCCATCTACGACAAGAGCTCACAGACACTCCCCTTCAAGGCCGACCTCGGTG
>CALGRZ010000027.1 GCA_937880705.1 uncultured Alistipes sp. | reverse complement strand
ACTCGTGACCTCTTCCTTACCAAGGAAGTGCTCTACCACTGAGCTACAACAGCATAATTCCCTACTCTCGTTTTAAGAGTGCACAAAAGTACACAAGTTTTTTTAATCTGCAAAATTTTGTAAAAGAAAATTTGCGTTATTGGCTCTTTTTTCTCTTTTATGCCCCCAAAACGACCCTGCAACAGGCAAAATATAGCATGCCTGCATGCAGAGGACTACCTCACGCAGCCTAACCGAGGTACGACTTGAGCAGCTTGCTACGCGACGACTGACGGAGCTTGCGGATGGCCTTCTCCTTGATCTGGCGTACACGCTCGCGCGTAAGGTCGAACTTCTCGCCGATCTCCTCGAGGGTCATCTCCGAACAGCCGATGCCGAAGAAGTAGCGGATGATGTCGCGCTCACGCTCGGTGAGTATCTCCAGAGCACGCTCCACCTCCGTGGCCAGCGACTCGTTGATAAGACCGCGGTCGGCATTGGGTGAGTCGGTGTTGACCAACACATCCAGTAGGCTGTTGTCCTCGCCATCGGCAAAGGGGGCATCAACCGAGATGTGACGGCCGGCAACACGCAGCGTGTCGGTAACCTTCTCCTTGGGCAGCTCCAACTCGTTGGCAAGCTCCTCGGCCGACGGGGTGCGCTCGTGCTCCTGCTCGAAGCGGGCGAAGGCCTTGTTGATCTTATTCAGTGAGCCAACCTGATTCAGGGGCAGACGTACAATACGCGACTGCTCGGCCAGAGCCTGAAGGATAGACTGGCGGATCCACCATACGGCATACGAGATAAACTTAAAGCCTCGGGTCTCGTCGAACTTCTCGGCAGCCTTGATAAGGCCGAGGTTACCCTCGTTGATAAGGTCGGGGAGGCTCAAACCCTGGTTCTGGTACTGCTTGGCTACCGAGACCACGAAACGAAGGTTGGCCTTGGTGAGCTTCTCCAACGCCTCCTGGTCACCCTTGCGGATGCGTTGCGCGAGCTCTACCTCCTCCTCAACCGAGATAAGCTCCACCTTACCAATCTCCTGCAGGTACTTGTCCAGCGATGCACTCTCACGATTGGTAATCGACTTTGTAATCTTTAATTGACGCATAAATATCTATCTCTTCTTTCAAATATTATTTCACAATTACACAATATACGCACACGGCAGTGATTTTGTTTCACCGGAGGCAAAAAAATATTTTTGTACCACCCTGCAATGCCGTGCACAGCCCCCTCTGGCGGGTAGATAACGCAACTATATATAATAAATATTGTATGATATTGGCTTTTCTCGGCTAAAATGACTAACTTTGCGCGAATGTTTATATAGACAAGTGTAGAAGATGAGTCACAAAAGCGGTTTTGTAAATATCATAGGCAACCCCAATGTGGGTAAGTCGACACTGATGAACGCCCTGGTGGGCGAGCGACTTTCGATCATAACATCGAAGGCGCAGACCACACGTCACCGTATCATGGGTATTGTCAATGGCGACGACTTCCAGATTGTATACTCCGACACACCCGGTATCCTGAAGCCCAACTACAAGCTCCAAGAGAAGATGATGAAGTTTGTGCGCGGTGCCATCACCGATGCCGATGTGTTGCTCTACGTCACCGACACCGTTGAGCAGAGCGACCGCTCGGCCGAGATTATCGAGCGTGTGCGCCTGTCGGGCATACCCACCATCGTGGTGATCAACAAGATAGACCTTACCACGCCCGACAAGCTCACAGCCCTTGTGGAGAGGTGGCAGGAGCTGCTGCCCGAGGCTGTCATAGCCCCCGTATCGGCCAAGGAGAACTTCAACGTCGGAGGTCTGTTTGACCTTATCGTGGAGCGTCTGCCCGAGGGTGAGCCCTTCTATCCGAAGGATACGCTCACGGACAAGACCCTGCGCTTCTTTGCCTCGGAGATCATCCGCGAGAAGATACTGCTGAACTACGACAAGGAGATCCCCTATTCGTGCGAGATAGCCATCGAGAGCTACAAGGAGGAGCCAACCATAGACCGCATATCGGCTACGATATATGTTGCACGCAACTCGCAGAAGGGCATCCTCATCGGTCACAAGGGTGAGAAGCTCAAGCGCGTAGGCCAGGCGGCACGCCACGACCTGGAGGCCTTCTTGCAGAAGAGGGTCTTCCTCGAACTCTATGTCAAGGTTAATGAGGATTGGCGCAACAATGACAACCAGCTCAAACGCTTCGGCTACGAGCTGGAGTAACAATAAATGGTAATGCGGGGCGTTTTATAGAGGTAACAAGAGGCACTCGATGCGTAGGCTACTTATAACCATACTGCTGATTATCGGCTGCATAGCACCGGCACACCACGCCTGTGCGCAGTACGATCGTAACTATATCTACTGGATGGGACAGCAGAGCATGGTCAAGAGCAACTACCGCGAGGCTATCGACATCCTCAACGTGCTGCTGCGCCACGATGCCAAGGACTTCGACGCCTACTTCCTGCGTGGCATCGCCAAGTACAACATGGACGACCTGCTGGGTGCCGACGACGACTTCACGCGCGCCGTGGAGCTCAACCCCGTCTTTACGGGAGCCTTCTACTATCGTGCCATCACACGTTCACGCCTGGGCAACTACGACGACGCTCTGAACGACTTTCAGCAGGCCATAGAGCTGCGACCCGACCTGCCCGACCCCTACTATAGTCGCGGTGTGACACGCCTGCTCAACCAGCAGTTTGAGGCCGCCGTGGAGGACTTCAACAAGTACATACGCTACGAAAAACGACACGTCGCCGCCTACATCAACCGTGGCACGAGCTACCTCTACCTCAAGGATACCGCGAGGGCCTATGAGGATTATAACCAGGCTATACGCACCAACCGCGAGGACCCCGATGGCTACAATCGTCGTGGTGCCCTCTATCTGGAGCAGCGTCGCTACGACGAGGCGTGTGCCGACTTCGACAAGGCCGTGGAGTGCGACTCGACATACCTGCCCGGCTACTTCAACCGTGCACTTGTGCATAGCTATGCCCACCGCCCGATGCTCTCGATTAGGGACTTTGACCGTGTCATAGAGTTGGATAGCACCTCGTCGCTGGGCTACTTCAACCGCGCCATCGTGCGTACCGAGATAGGAGATTATAACCGCGCTCTGGAGGACTTTGACCGCGTGGCGGAGTTCTCTCCCAACAACGTGCTGGTCTACTACAACCGCGCCATGCTCCATACGCGCCTTGGCGACATCGATGCCGCCATTGCCGACTACAGCCGTGCCATAGAGCTCTATCCGGACTTTGCCAATGCCTACCTCGGGCGCAGCCTCCTGCGCCGTGCCAAGCACGATGTGGCGGGTGCCGAGCGCGACAACCGCACTGCCGAGCGCAAGATTGCCGAGTATCGCTCACGTCTTAAGGATTCGACCTACTCGATATATGCCGACACCACGCAGCGTTTCGACAAGCTGCTGTCGTTCGAGAGCAACCTCATGGAGCGCAACTTCGAGCGCATAGCCACAACCGTGACATCGGCAGGCAGCAACGGCCTGACACTCATACCCATGTTCCGCTTCACGCTCTTGGAGGATGACTCCGACAGGGTCAACGACCGTCGTACACGCCGCTTCCGCACGCAGCGCGTGAGGGACTTCATCGCAAAGCTCGATAATCCGCTTATGCGCCTCGACTGTCGTGCCTCGAACCTCGAGCCCGATGAGCTGCTTGTCATCGACCGTCGTATGGCCGAGCGTCTGCACGATACGAATGGAGAGCGTTGGGTGGCACTCTTCGAGCGTGGCATCAGCCAGTCGCTCATCAAGCAGTACACAAGTGCCGTGAACAGCTTCACGGAGGCCATACAGCTCAACCCTGCCAACCCCTTCCTATATATCAACCGCGCTACGACACGCGCCGAGATGATCGACTTCATATCGTCGATCGACAACTCCTACCAGAGCATCACCATCGACTCGGACCCCGCCAAGCGACTGCACAATGCCGGTACGCGCACCTATAGCTACGATGAGGCTATCGAGGATATGAACAAGGCGATAAAGCTCTATCCCGACCTGGCGGAGGCCTACTACAACCGCGCCAACCTGTTGGCCATATCGGGTATGCTGCCCGAGGCCTACGATGACTATACGCGCGCCATAGAGCTCGACCAAAATCTCGGCGAGGCCTACTACAACCGTGGTCTGGTGCAGATATTTATGAAGGATACGCGCAAGGGATGCATGGATCTCTCGAAGGCCGGTGAGTTGGGTATCGAGGCTGCCTACACCATCTTGGCGGAGTTCCGCATAGGCGATCGTTAATCGAAAGAATGTGACACACACAATTTTAAACTTAATAAAAACATTATGACTCAAACAATTCAACGTAAACTTAACGACTCGGTGTTTGTACGCTGGTCAGCGTTGATCCTCATCGCACTGATGATGTTCTTCGCCTACATGTTCGTGGACATGCTCTCGCCTCTGAAGAGCCAGTTGGAGAGCACTCTGGGCTGGGATGGCGGTACCTTTGGTACCTATGCTGCCTCGGAGTACTTCCTCAACGTATTCTGCTTCTTCCTCATCTTCGCAGGTATCATCCTCGATAAGATGGGTATCCGCTTCACCGGTCTGTTGTCGGCCTCGCTGATGGTTATCGGTGCAGCGATCAAGTTCTATGGTATGAGCGACTTGTTTATCGGCTCGGAGCTGGAGCTGTGGCTCAACTCATGGTGGGTAAGCCTTCCCGCAACGGCCAAGGTGTCGTGCCTGGGCTTTATGATCTTCGGCTGTGGCTGCGAGATGGCAGGTACAACGGTGTCGAAGGCTATTGCCAAGTGGTTCAAGGGTAAGGAGATGGCCATGGCTATGGGTCTTGAGATGTCTATCGCACGTCTGGGTGTCTTTGCCGCTATGTGGCTCTCGCCCATGGTGTCGGAGGCGTTCGGCGATAGTGGCGTTGCAGGTGTGGTATCTGCTCCCGTGGCATTCGGTACCGTGCTGCTGCTCATCGGTCTTATCTTCTACTCGGTATTCGTAGTCCTCGACGCGAAGTTCGACAAGCAGCTTAAGGCTGCCGGCGAGTTCTCGGAGGAGGCCTCGGAGGAGGAGTTCAAGCTCTCGGATCTGGGCAAGATCTTCTCGAGCAAGATGTTCTGGTTGGTGGCTATGCTCTGCGTACTCTACTACTCGGCAATCTTCCCCTTCCAGCGTTATGCTCCCGACTACCTCGCCGTAACGCTCGGCACGGATAGCGCAACCGGTGCACAGCTCTTCAGCTGCTTCCCCATCCTGGCTATGGTGCTCACCCCCGCCCTCGGTGCCTTCATCGACAACAAGGGTAAGGCTGCCTCGATGCTTATGGTGGGTTCGCTGGTGATGATCGCCTGCCACTTGAGCTTCGCCTTCCTCTTGCCCGCCTTCCCCTCGAAGGTTCTGGCCATTACCATCATCGTCATCCTTGGCGTGTCGTTCTCGCTGGTGCCCGCAGCTTTGTGGCCCTCGGTACCCAAGATTATCGACGAGCGCATCCTCGGCTCGGCCTACTGCGTGATCTTCTGGATCCAGAACATAGGTCTGTTTGCAGTGCCCAAGCTCATTGGCGAGGTGCTCGATGCTACGGGTGGTTACACGCTGCCTATGGTCATCTTCTCGTCATTCGGCCTCTTCGCCCTCTTCTTCGGCCTGTGGCTCAAGCGTGAGGATAAGGTGAAGGGCTATGGTCTGGAGCTGCCCAACATCAAGAAGTAGTAGCACATAACTACTATATCGTAAACCGAGGGATGCCTGATTATGGTCGGGCATCCCTCGCTATGTTTAGTGGGTAAAGACCCTGCCTAATTGCCTCTCCTGCCTCTCCCACTGAAGCCTCGAGGGTGTGGGGTACTCCAGACGGTCGAGCTCGGCAACGGCACTCTCGATGTCGGTGAGCAGCATATCGGCCATGTCGCGCGACATGCCCTGACGTACTACGATGCGCATCACTACGATGTCGTCGATATCCTTGGGTAGGGTGTATGCCGGCACCATCCAGCCATTCTGCTTGAGTCTATCCTGCAGGTCGTAGAGTGTCCATCGTGCACTCTTGGTGTACTTCTCGCTCAAGGACCACACGAAGAGGGGGTTGACCACCTCGTCGGCGTAGTTCTCGAAGCACTCCATCTGGCCTATGCGACGGTGGCAGTAGCGTGCTATCTCCATCGAGTTGTGCTGTATGTTGTGGTAGCCCTCGCGACCCAAGCGTATGAAGTTGTAGTACTGGCCGAGTATCTGCGCTGCGGGGCGCGAGAAGTTGAGTCCTACCTGTGTAACCTCGGCTCCGAGGTAGTTCACCGAGAAGGACATCTCCTTGGGCAGCAGGGCTCTATCGCGCCATATCACCCATCCCAGACCGGGGTAGACAAGGCCAAACTTATGGCCCGATGTCGATATGGAGTATACCCACTTCAGGCGGAAGTCCCAGCGCGTATCGGGGCTTACAAAGGGGAGGATGAAGCCTCCCGAGGCGGCATCGACATGTATGGGTATGTCGTAGCCCGTCATGCGGTTGTAGGCATCCAACTCGCGGTCGAGAGCCTCGACATCGTCGTTGAGGCCTGTCCATGTCACACCTGCGATGGGTACGATGCAGATGGTGTTCTCGTCGCACATCTTAAGTGCCTCTTTGGGGCATAGTGTTCGTTTTTCGCGCGTCAGGGGCACCTGGCGCAGCTCTATCTGCCATAGTTGGCAGAACTTCTCCCATACCACCTGCATGCCTGTGCTCATCACCAAGTTGGGCTTGTCGTAGGGCTTGCCCTGTTGCTTGCGCCTCTCTCTCCAGCGCAGCCATGCCGCCACACCGCCGAGCATGCAGGCCTCCGAGGAGCCTATGCCCACAGCTCCCGTCTTGGACTCTCCCTGCTCGGGAGTGTTCCAGAGGTTGGCCAGGATGTTGATGCAGCGTGCCGCCATCACCGCCACGCGAGGGTACTCCGTCTGGTCGATGTAGTTCATCGCAATGGCCTCGTTCATCAGACGTGTTGCATGCTCGTCCATATATGTGGTGACGAACGTAGCAAGGTTGAGGCGTGGCTGTGTCTCGGCATAGGTCTCGTCCTTGACCATGCGGTAGGCGATCTCGGGGTCTGTCATTCCTTCGGGAATCGTCATTGCGGGCGCAGGGTGCGCCATCTCGTCAGAGCCGTATACGGGCTGTTTCGAAGAGTTACTGTTGGTTTTGTTCATAGCTGTAAAGATGTAAAATTCTCTGTGACGGTTTCATAAACTATGCCAGCGGGCAGTGTTCGGCGTAATATTAGCAGTGTGGCACTATATGAGGGTATAAAGTGGAGATTTTACCGTCGAGAGTTTGTTTATTCATCTTATTATTTCTAAATTTGTCATAGATAACCGTGAGATAGATTGAGATTGATTGTAAGCGTAGCGAAACAGCTGTCGAATTACCACCTCGCAACCATTGCGTTGTGGTGAACGCGGACAGCGCATGGAATAGGCCTGCGCCCCCTTTGTTCGGGTGGTGACAGCCGAGCCCCTACGGTGAGCAGAGTATTAACACATATAATTTATTAATTTTATACCCAAAATGAAAACTAATCTTTTCTATGGACTGTTGCTTGTGATTGCAGTTGTTCTTGTTGGCTGTAAGGAGAGCCCCGAAGTACCCCCTACGCCCATTGATAAGCCCGACTTCGTCATAGCGGTTAATAACATCACGGATGTCTCGGTGGAGTTTACCATCACCCCCGAAGATGAGCAGATGACCTACGTCGCGATGATGACCACCAAGGAGTATTTCGATGAGTTTGAGGATGACCATGCCTATATCATGGATGACCTTGCATGGTTCGAGAACGTCGCCTTTGAGGAGGGCGTGGAGCTGTGCCAATACCTCGAGCGCATACTTAAAAAGGGTGTCATCAGCGATACGCAGGATAAGCTTGACCCCGCAACCGAATATGTTGTCTACGCCTTCGGCCTTACCAAAGATGGTGATGTCACAACCCCGCTCTATAAGGAGTGCTTCACCACGTTGGCCACCGAGCTTAAGCCGATAAGCTTCGATATTGAGGTGTCGGACATCGGTTACGACACGGCCAATGTTTCGGTCACGCCCAGCGACGATAAAGCTATCTACTTTGTCAATGTCTTCAGCTACGAGGACTATGCCTACTATGGTGGCGATGCGTCGGCCTTTGCCGAGCACCTGACACAGCTGCGCAACTACTACTACAGCCTCGGTGCTACGGCCGACCAGATGGTGGCAAACCTCGGCTTTGTGGGCGAGAAGTCGCTAAAGGTCGAGAAGCTAAAGTCGGGTACGAAGTATATGGCCTATGCCATAGGTATCGACGAGCGATTTATTGCCAATAGCGAGGCTACGATAGTTGAGTTTGAGACCCCCGCTGTCGAGGCCTCGGACCTGACATTCGAGGTTGAGATCACCAACATTGACTACGACCATATTGAGGGTCGCGTGATCCCCTCAAATGACGAGGAGAGCTACATCTGCTCTATACAGTACGCCTCTGCGCTCGAGTGGAGCGAGTCGGAGGAGGCCTTTGCCGACTCCATTGTCGAGGATATCGCCGCTTGGGGTGATATCGAAGATTCGTTGCGCAAGGGTGTTATGTCGCTCAATGGTGTCACCGGCTTGCAGCCCGAGACAAACTATATCGTGGTATGCTTTGGCTATGACGGTGCCCGCACCACCGCACCGCACATCGCCCACTTCACTACCGCTGTGGCCTCGGGAGATCCCGACGAGCTGGTGGTGACATTCGAGGTTAGCGAGATTACGCACAACTCCGCGACGGTGACAAGCTTCCCATCTGTTGGAGCCTACTACTTTACCTTCTATACCGATGCCGAGAACTTCAACTCGCTTGTTGAGGAGTATGGCTCGGTAGATGCCTGTGTTAGGTACCTTGCCGATACGGAGATAGAGTATGGTGCCGACTTCTTTGGTAGCTCGCGTGCGGAGTATCTCTATGACCTGGGAGCCTCGCTGGGCATGGATAAGATGCTTTATAACCAGCTTGAGCCCTCCACCGACTACGTTGCCTATGCTATCGCCGTGGATATCATGACGGGTGAGCTGGCATCGGACAAGGGCTTTGTGAGCGACGTGTTCCGCACTCTGGAAAAGGTCGTCAGCGATGCTACGGTGACCATCGAGCTTGGCAACTACTACGATGGCTCGGCACTTGCGGAGTTAGACCCTGCCCGCTTCCTCAACTGCAAGGGCTATGTCGTGCTGCCCTATACGGTCACGGCTGGTGATTCGGCCTCTGCGTGGTACACAGGCTTCTACGATGGTGACTTCACGGAGTGGGGCTGCACCGACGACGATATCTATGCAGAGCTCGTCACCTACGGCTGGGAGTATGGCTCGACGCAGGTCTCGGAGAATAGACAGAGCGGTGTTGCTGTGCTCTCATACGATAGACCCTACACCTTCCTCGGCATAGCCAAGGATAGCGCAGGTGTCTATGGCGTAGGCTTTATCGAGGTGGTAATCCTCACGCGCGAGGGTGTGTCGCCCGCCGAGGAGTTCCTCGCAGCCCATCCTGCGGCACAGCCGGCCGGGGCAGCGCGGTTTAACAGCGTGAAGCGATAGATACTTTGTGGAAGAGGTGTGCATGAGGGTGAATAAAGGCTCTTTTGGTCGTTAAGTGGGTGGCTGAAGCTACGACTTTT
The DNA here is from genome assembly GCA_937880705.1 of uncultured Alistipes sp. The sequence continues at coordinate 2,536 of CALGRZ010000027.1, read as the reverse complement.
TATTCACTTCATTGTGTATCAGGGGCTGGCTAAATTATTTTTTAGGTAGCCCCTTTTTCTATCTTCTTTTTGGGAAAATATTTTGTTGATTAAATTTTTTCATCTATCTTTGCCCCTCGAACTGAAAAACCATACTTCGGGATGTAGCGCAGCCCGGTTAGCGCACCTGCTTTGGGAGCAGGGGGTCCCAGGTTCGAATCCTGGTATCCCGACAAGAATAGGATTTACGTGAGTAAGTCCTATTTTTGTTTCTATATTCAAATAATTATTCCATATAACCAACGAATTAACCGTTGCAAATACACATTACTTTTCTTAATGATCTAATGAATACTATTTACTTTCTCAGCCCAATCTAATTATCTTTATAAGTTTTTTTTATAAAATAATAGATTACATTGAAAAATTATTACTTTTGTAATATCAAAATAAATGGACAAGATATTTAAGTCCATATAAGTGACTTTTTAATTTACCAATTATTATATCATGAAAAAGACAACAATGTTTTCAATGGTGGCGATGCTGATGACAGCATGCAGCCAATCACCCGACCAGGAGCTGAAGCTGAATGACCTGGAGTATTTCGAAAGACAAGGGGTGAATGTATTAGTGTACAGCAATGACTTTTCGGGTGGATTCAATGACGAGAAGAACTCGGGGATTGAACTGATTCATCATGGGGTGAGAACTGCACAAGGGGGTGCGGTGAGACTGTCGAACACTCCGGAGCAATGGGACTTGGTACCGGCTTCGCCCGTCAGAAAGGTGGACAAGGAGAATGGTTCCATCGAAGTGGGGCTGAGGTATGAAGATTATGATTTTGATTCGAGAGTAGTGGTGACTGCCAAGGGTAAGGCAGTAGAAATAGCTGTATATCTGGACAAGCCGGTGCCTGAGGAACTGGAAGGGGATGCGGGATTCAACCTGGAATTCTTGCCTTCCCAATATTGGAACAAGGCGTACGTGATGGATGGAAGATACAACCGATTCCCCAAATATGCCGTCAGTGGTACCATCACCCGTCCGAATTCGGAAAAGGTAAAGCAATTCAAGGGTTACAAGACTTATGACGACCGTGGTACAGACCGATTCATCGACCCGCTGCCACTGGAAACCGGCAAGTCGTTGTTGCTGGCTCCAGACGATCCGGAACGAATGGTGAAGATTACTGCCGAGGATGCTGAGCTGTCATTATACGATGGACGTATGTTGGCTCAGAACGGATGGTTTGTAGTGAGAAGTGTGCTGCCAACCGGACAAACTGGAAAGGTGCTGACATGGACAGTTGAACCGAACGCCATCGAAAACTGGATCAGAAAGCCGAATATCGGCTTCTCACAAATGGGTTACTTGCCTGACCAACCGAAGATTTCAGTGATTGAACTGGACAAGAAGGACCAGCCGGAAACACAGGCTTCCGTATACCGCATTGATGAAAACGGCCAAGAATCAAAGGTTTTCACCGGAAAGATTGAGCCATGGGGAGACTACTTCAAGTATCATTATGTAAAGTTTGACTTTACGGCTTTGCAGGAACCGGGTATCTATTACATCCAATATGGTGACCACAAGACCAACAACTTCATCATCAGCAAGGATGTGTATGCGAACATGACGGATGCAACCAGCGATGTGTGGATTCCGATTCACATGAACCACATGTTCGTCAGTGACGCTTACCGTGTATGGCACGGAGAACCGTTCAAGGAAGGTTACTTGCAGGCTCCACCGAGCACAGACCACTTTGACCTGCACGGACAAGGCCCGACTACCGACACGAAGTACAAACCTCTGGAACTGATTCCGGGACTGAACGTGGGCGGTTACTTCGACGCCGGTGACTTTGACATTGAAACTGGTTCGAACATCAACGTGGTGCAGAACTTCGTTTCCATCTGGGAAGTGTTCAAGCCGATGCGTGACAAGACTTTTGTAGACGAAAAGCAACGTTATGTGGAACTGCACAGACCGGACGGAACACCGGACATCCTGCAATTCATCGAACACGGTACATTGAACTTGGTGGCACAGGCCGAAAACATCGGACACATGTCGCAGACACTTTCCAATTCTGTATTGGACAACTATCACCACTTGGGTGACGCCGCTTCCATCACCGACGGATTGAGATACAACCCGAACCTCGGTCCTTATGAAAAGTCGGCCGACGGTAAGTATAGCGGTGTGAAGGATGACATGTGGGCATTCCCCAGCCGTAATCCTTCCCTGGACTTGAGAGCCGCCAATATGTTCGCTGCTGCCAGCCATGCCTTGAAGGGGTATAACGACGAACTTTCGGACCGTGCACTGAAGCAGTCCAAGCGACTGATGAAGGAAGCGAATGACCTGTTGGCACAAAGAAAGGAAAGTGGCAACCGCAGAAGAAACAATGAAAATGACAAAAGTGTTGTTTTCTAAAAGTATGTTAAAAGAAGAAGACGAATATTTAGACTTTTTATCATTAAAACATAAAATTATATTATTTTGAGCAATAATCGGATTTAAAGTTCCATTCGGAGTCCTTATTTCTATG
>CALGRZ010000026.1 GCA_937880705.1 uncultured Alistipes sp. | reverse complement strand
CAGCCATTGTCGAAGCCGCCGGGAGAGATGGAGTTGACCCGGACACCGTAAGGTGCCAGCACCGCTGCCATATCCCGGGTGGCGGAGATAATGCCGCCCTTGGAGGCTGCGTAGTCCACGCAGGTCTTGAGGCCGGACTTTTTGCCGGAAAAAATCCGCATCTGCAAATGGTGAGTATTTCTCCTGACTCCTTTGATATTCATACTGTAAAAGAGCGTGAGAGTATCTCTTCAGTGCAGGAATTTTATACATTTTTTTCAGTATTTCAGCACTAAAAATCTTCACTTATCACTTATCGGATTGAATCTCAGTTTCCTTAAATTTTTTAAATCTCTACTTATGCTAGTTTGTATAATAGTCCTAACAAAATCTTCTTTTTCCAAATCTTCAATTACATAGCAGTTGTCATTTTGAGACACTACAAAATAGCATTTCATAATTTAAGTCACTATTACCGTAGCATCTCCTATGCGGTGGATTAACGTATAAAAAGAAAGTGTGGAGATGACCCCGTTTATTTACAAGAAGGTTGTGGAAAGACCTGACAGTAATAAACGAATACAATGCCCCACACTTGGATAGTATGGGTACATGCACAGAAAGTGCATAGCCACATAGCTATACAAGAAATGAGTGCTGTTCGTCATCCTACTGTCTTGAAAACTTCCACATTTTCTTGTAAGGACTGCGAAAAACACTTTCAATATGTCTGCTATTTATCCAAATAGCACTACAAATTTAGAAAGAATTTCCGAAACGAACAACACTCTTCGGGGACATTGCAAAAAACATTACCACTATTTTTCTAATTTAAGGTCGTCGGGCCTTATATATGCCTTACCCCCCCCTGTTGAAAGTTTTTTCATCTATGCCTCTGTCCAAACCGCATCTTGAACGATATATTTGTTTTCTCGGAGAAAGTTCGTACCTTTGTGAGTAGGAAATAACTCTTCAATACCATGAATAAAGTAGTTTGTTTAGTGGCATCACTACTCCTCTTGGTAGGATGCAGTGGCGCAAAGAGCGACATCGCTTCGCCCGACGGTCGCACAAGACTTCACTTCGAGATTACCGAGGCCGGTGAGGCCGCCTACTCGCTGACCTTTGATGGCGAGGAGGTTGTACCCCTCTCACGTCTTGGCCTTACAACCACCGAGGATGACTTCACCGAGGGACTTACCCTGGTGAGCATCGAGAACTCGTCGTTTGACGAGACTTGGGAGCCCGTGTGGGGTCAGTTCTCGAAGATCAGAAACCACTACAACGCGCTTACCGCAACCCTGCATAACGCCGAGGGCAAGGCCCTGAAGGTGGAGATGCGTCTCTTTGACGATGGTCTGGGCTTGCGCTACACGCTCGAGGGTGAGGGTCGTGCCGCCATCACCGCGGAGCGCACCGAGTTCCGCATGGGTGGCGACTACGAGTCGCACTGGATTGCCGGTAGCGACGACGATGCCGAGTTCGACTACATGCACACGCTCCTCAGCGATATTACGCCCGAGACCATGCAGCTCTCGGCAGGCCGCGTGCGTGGCCTTGTAGAGTGTGGCGTGTCGACACCCGTAGCGATGAAGAGCCCCGCGACGGGCAACCACCTCGCCATACACGAGGCTGCCCTCTGGGAGTACCCCGGCATGATCCTGGCGTGGGACAACGACCGCTGCTGCTTCACCTCGCTGCTTGCGGGCGATGAGGCGATAAAGAGCGAGGTCGAGCTCCCCTTCTCGACACCTTGGCGCACCATCATCGTGGGCGACCGCGCAGGTAAGCTGGTAGAGTCAAACCTCGTGTTAAACCTCAATGAGCCGTGCCGTCTGGAGGATACGTCGTGGATCAAGCCCATGAAGTATGTCGGCGTGTGGTGGGAGATGCACCTCAAGGTCTCGATATGGGATATGGATGGTAGGTACCCCCACTGTGCAACCACCGAGAATGTCAAGCGTTACATCGACTTTGCCGCCGAGAATGGCTTTGGTGGCGTCTTGGTCGAGGGCTGGAACGTAGGCTGGGGCTGGGGCGAGAAGTTCGACTACTCGCAGCCCTATCCCGACTTCGACATGGAGGAGCTGGCGCGCTATGCCGAGGAGCGTGGCGTGGAGATCATAGGCCACCACGAGACCTATGCCAACGTGGCGAACTACGAGGAGCAGATGGCCGATGCCTACGAGTACTACGCCCGACATGGCGTGAACAGCGTTAAGACGGGCTATGTAGGCTCTATTGCCGGCCATAAGCACTACGACCGTTGGATGGTCGACCACTACAACCGTACCGTGGTGGAGGGTGCCAAGCATAAGCTCTGTATCGACATCCACGAGCCTATCCACTCGACGGGTATCTCGCGCACCTATCCCAACCTGATGAGTGCCGAGGGCATGCGTGGTCAGGAGTGGCAGGCGTGGAACTCGGGCAACTCCATAGACCATAACCCCACCCTGCCCTTCACACGCAATGTGGCAGGTGCCATGGACTTTACGCCCGGAATATTTGACCTGCGCAACCACAACACAATCAACAGCGCAGCCGCAACGGCCGATGGCAGCGTGAATGGCGATTATAAGTATGACTTCTTCGTGAACTCTACGCTCGCTCACCAGCTGGCGCAGTATGTGGTCTTCTACAGCCCTATACAGATGGTTGCCGACCTGCCCGAGAACTACCGCCAGAGGCCCGATGCCTTGCAGTTTATTGTCGATGTGCCTGTCGACTGGGCCGACACCCGCTGCTTGGAGGCCGAGATTGGCGACTATGTGGTGACGGCACGCAAGGATAAGCACTCGGCAGATTGGTATGTGGGCGGCATCACGGATGGCGAGGAGCGCACCGTGGATGTAGAGCTCCACTTCCTGGATGCCGACCGCGAGTATGAGGCAACGCTCTACTGCGATGGCGACAAGGCCGGATGGAAAAGCTATCCCACCGACTACGTCATCCGGAGGAGCCGAGTAACCGCTGCGGATAGGCTCACCATACGCATGGCTGAGGGCGGTGGCTTCGCCTTACAGCTCAAGGCTCTCTAACCGCGATTTATTAATATGAAGTTGTCTTGCAAGGCTACTTTGTCGTTATGCTCGCCCTCGAAATCCTCACATACGTTTTAGTATGCTGCGGTTTTTCGGGCTTCGCAGGCCTAAAATTAGCACTTGTTATACAACCTCAAAACGGGGATGGCTAATTTACTTTTTAGTCATCCCCTTTACTGTGAGAGGATTATAGCCTCGACTTTATCTTCTCCACAAACGAGTCGTACTCGGCTGCGAGCGATGACATAAGGCTCTTCACCGTCTCGATCTTCTCGGCACGCCAGGCATTGGCCCCCGCAAAGGCGTAGCCATGGTCGAGGCGACCCTTGAAGGCGTTGTAGAGGGCGAGCATAATGCAGTAGGGGCTGTGTACCACGTCGCATGTCTTGATGCAGTTGAAGGCGCACTGTTTGGGCTTCGTGAGGCCCTCCTTCACCGAGTCGAGGAACGAGCTGCGCACAGCGCGTCCCGGCATGCCCACAGGGCTCTGAATGATCTGGATATCGCTCTGCGAGGCGTTCAGGTAGGCCTCCTTGAAGCGAATATCGGCATCGCACTCCTCGGTCGTCACGAAGCGTGTTCCCATCTGCACGCCCGACGCACCCAGCGACATAGCATTGAAGATATCCTCGCCGGTGTAGATGCCTCCCGCGGCGATAACGGGGATGGTGCAGTTGTGATCCTCAGCGAAATGGTCAACAACAGCAACAACTTCGGGCAGGGTCTTGCCGAGGCTGAACTCCTCGTCAAAGATCTGATCACCCTTATATCCGAGGTGACCACCCGCCTTGGGGCCCTCCACCACGATGGCATCGGGTGTGTAGCGGTACTCCGACCACCACTTCTCGCACAGCAGCTTTGCTGCGCGTGCCGACGACACTATGGGAGCCAGCTTGGTCTTGGCACCCTCGGTGAGGAACGACGGCAGGTTGAGGGGCAGACCGGCACCCGAGAAGATGATGTCGGCACCCTCCTTGATGGCGGTGCGCACCATATCTGCGAAGTTGGTCATCGCCACCATCACGTTGACGCCGATGATACCCTCGGTCTTTGCGCGTGCCTTGCGCAGCTCCTCCTTAAGGCCCTCGATGGCAGCCTCTGCCACGCTCTTGGCCCTATCCTTGTAGATCAGCCCCAGTCCGGCTGACGATATTACGCCGACACCACCCTCGTTCGCTACGGCCGAGGCAAGGCCCGAGAGCGAGATGCCGACACCCATACCACCCTGCACGATGGGAAGGCGGGCGGTCAGGTCTCCGATTTTCAGTGTTTTCATCTGTTAAAAGTGTTAGTATGTTTATAAAACAGCGGTGCAAATATAGGAAAAATAAAACAAAAAAAAGATAGCTAAATCGGTGAATTTAGCTATCTTTATCTATTGCTTGTTCCGAAATAGAACAAAATTAATCTCGCTTGACCTTCAGCAGCGACGAGTCGCCATAGCTTAAGAAACGGAAGTCTTTACGCAGGGCGTACTCATAGATCTTGTGCCAATCCTCGCCGACGTAGGCACTGACCAAAAGCAGCAGTGTCGACTTGGGTTGGTGGAAGTTGGTGATGATGTAGCTCACGATACGAAAACGGTAGCCCAGCGGTGTGATCATAATCTGTGTCATGGCCTTCAGCTCGCCTATCTCGTGCTCGACCATATAGTCGCGCAGGGTGGTCAGAGCCTCACGGCCTGTGAACTCGGCGGGTATGTCGTAGAGCTCCCACTGACCTATCGAGAGCTCCTCGTGGGGGCTCCCCTCTCTCCTTATGCGCCATGCCAAGGCCGAGAGTGACTCGAGGGTACGCACCGAGGTGGTGCCCACGGCTACGATGTTGCCATAGTTCGACAGTAGGCTCTCTATGGTTGCGAGCGTTATGGAGAAGTGCTCGGTGTGCATGGCGTGCTTCGTGGCGTCGTCATCCTTGACGGGCAGGAAGGTGCCTGCGCCGACATGCAGCGTCACCCCCTCGAAGCCGAAGCCCTTGTTGCGCATCTCGTCGATCAGTGCCTCGTTAAAGTGTAGGCCTGCCGTAGGTGCTGCCACCGACCCCTCGTAGCGGGCGTAGACGGTCTGGTAGCGGGTATTGTCTACCTCCTCGCTGTCGCGGTTGAGGTATGGCGGGATGGGTATTCTGCCCAGCATCTCGAGCAGCTCACCAAAGGTGTAGTCGGCCGACCAGCTGAAGCGCACTATGTGCTCGCGTGTGCCGCGCTCGACAATCTCGGCGCGCAGCCTCTCTTGGTTGCCATCAACCTCGAAGTCGATGCCTATCTCGCCCTCCTTCCACTTCTTGAGGTTGCCCACGATGCAACTCCACTCGCTCGTGCCACGTTGCTGAAAGGCGCGCTCATAGTCCGAGGGGTTGTGGGGCTCGAGGCAGAATACCTCGATGCGTGCGCCGGACTCCTTGTGCATCACCATGCGGGCACGCACCACGCGCGTATTGTTAAATACGAGCAGTGCACCCTTGGGCAGGTAGTCGGCAACAGATCGGAAGTGGCTCTGGCTGATCGCCCCGTTGTCGTAGATGAGCAGCTTCGAGGAGGTACGCTCCTCGAGCGGAAACTTGGCTATGCGCTCATCGGGCAGCGGGTAGTTAAAGTCGTTTATGTCGATATATCGTTCCATCGCCACAAAGATACAACAAAAATGGGTTGCTTCCTCAAAAAAAGCAACCCATATTTATGTGTCGTGAGAGAATTTACTTGATGGTCATCTCGTCGAGCAGCCAGCCGGCACCGGCGAACTTCTCGATGATGAACAGAACGTAGCGTACATCCACGGCAATGGTGCGCTGCAGCTCGGGCTCGAATGCCACGTCGCCCGACATTGCCTCCCAGTTGCCGTCGAAGGCGAGGCCAATGAGCTCACCCTTCGCATTCATTACGGGTGAGCCGGAGTTACCGCCCGTGATGTCGCAGTTGACAAGGAAGGCTACGGGCAGGTCGCCATTCTTGTCGGCATAGCGGCCGTAGTCCCTCTTGGCGTAGAGCTCCTTCAGACGCTCGGGTACGGTGAACTCAACGGGGTTTGAGGGATCCTCCTTGGCCATGACGCCCTCGAGGGTGGTGTAGTGCTTGTATACCACGCCATCGGCAGGCGAGTAGGGCAGTACGTTACCATAGGTCAGACGGATGGTGAAGTTGGCATCCGAGGCCCAAGCCTTGTCGGGCTGCATCTTCATCAGACCATCGATATAGAGGCGGTGACCCTCCGCGAACTTCTCCTGCGATGCCGCTACTGCGGGGTAGAGCTGCTGGTACAGACCGATGATAGAGGTTGTGAGCTCATAGACGGGGTCGCTCTCGAATGTTGCCTTGCGCTCCTCGGCCGAGAGGTTCGCCACGGCGAGGTAGTCCTCGTAGTTGGTAAGCTTCGAGTTGTCGTAGAGCCAATCTACATACTTGTCGCTGTCGCCGCCAAACTCGGCATCGATCTTCGAGTAGATCGAGGGCAGCAGGGTGTTATTCTCACGGTAGATCTGGAACATGCGCTTTGCAACGGCACGGTCAGCAGTGGCATCGTAGTCCTTGTAGAACTGCTCAAAGTCCCTTACACCGAGCATGGTCTGGATAAGCTCCACCGACTGCAGGAAGGCCTCCGAGAGGTACTGCATAGCGGCGTTCTCGGCCTTTGCCTCGGTCTGAGACTGGCGGATAAGCTCCAGAGCATCCATGTAACGCTCCTCGGGCAGGGTGTTCTTCTCGGCCCATGCCTGGAAGGCGGCCTCCTGCTCGGCCTTCTTGTCGCGCACGTTCAACTTCTCGATGCCACGCGACATGCCGATAGAGTTCTTCCAGTAGTTTGCCGACTGTGCATACTTCGAGTCGTACTTGATGCGGATAGCCTGGTCGGCATCCATGAAGGCGCGGAGGATTCGCTGACGCTCGCCACGGATGTAGATGCGCTGGGGGTTGTCAACCTCCAACATGTAGTCGATCTCGTGCGAGGTCATGTAACGCTCGGTAGAGCCGGGGAAGCCCATGATCATGCCGAAGTCACCCTCCTCGATGCCGTCGAGCGAGATGTTGAGCCACTTCTCGGCCTTGTAGGGCACGTTGTCGGGCGAGTAGGCCGCGGGGCGGTTGTCCTTGCCGGCATATACGCGGAAGATCGAGAAGTCACCCGTGTGGCGAGGCCACATCCAGTTGTCGGTGTCGCCACCAAACTTACCGATCGACGAGGGGGGAGTACCCACCAGACGAACATCGGTATATACCTCATATACAAAGGCAAAGAACTGGTTGTTGCCAAAGAATGCGGGGATGATCACCTGCATGCCGGGGTACTTCGCCTCGAGCTCCTTGATGAGTGCCTGCTTGTTCTCGTCGGCAATGCGCATATACTCCTGGTGCGATGCCGTAGAGGGGATATTGCCCTTGATGTCGGCCGTGACGTCGAAGATGTGGCGCACGAAGCGTACTGCCAGACCCTCGGCGGGGAGCTCCTCGGAGTTGTTCTGTGCCCAGAAGCCATCCTTGAGGTAGTCGTGCTCTACCGACGAGAGCTGCTGAATAGAGGCGTAACCACAGTGGTGGTTGGTGAAGATCAGACCGTTGGGCGATACAACCTCGCCTGTGCAGCCACCGCCAAAGACTACGATGGCATCCTTCAACGATGACTTCTCGGCCGAATAGATATCCTCGGCCTTGAGCTTACAACCGTGTGCTTTCATATCCTTGCTGTTCATCTTCTTAATGTAGGGCAACAGCCACATGCCCTCGTCGGCCATGGCGGTGAAGGTAACACCCAGCAGTGCCAACAGTGTAAAGAGTTTTTTCATTGTATTAAATATTAAGTTTTGATTATACCTATTCTTGTTATGCGACTAACAAAGTTACGACAAAAATTCCGAAATATTGTTGCATTGCCCCAAAAAATATGACATAGGGTGTCATAATGGCGTAAAAAGCCTCTTCGGGGTGTCGAAATGTCTTTATTGGCTGACATAATTTCGTTATTTTGCCCCTTGGCAACAAAATTGCCCGACAACACCAAAAACGAAAATAACCGAAAAAACATAATAAGATGAACATCAATTCACTTACCATCAAAGCGCAAGAGTTGTTGCAGAGTGCGATGACCCTTGCCCGCAACCACTCGCAGCAGTCGCTCGAGCCGTTGCACATCCTCGCTGCGGCTATTGCCGAGGAGGACTCGCTGGGTAGCTACCTGCTTGGCCGTGTGGGTGCTAACCGCTCGCGCATAGCCACCGAGACGGATGAGGCCATTGAGCATCTGCCCCGTGTCGAGGGTGGTGGCGATGTCTACTTCTCGCGCGAGGCCTCGGCCGTGTTACAGCGTGCCGTGGAGCTCACAACAACCTTTACGGATCGCTACGCCTCGGTGGAGCATATCGTCGTGGCATTGGCCTCGGAGCGCGGTGCCGCACGCGATATATTGAGTCGCAACGGTGTGACGGAGCGACAGCTCAAGGAGGCGGTCAAGGAGTTCCGCAAGGGGCAGACTATCGACTCACCCACCGAGTCTGTGGAGTTTGATGCCTTGGGCAAGTATGCCATAAACCTCAACGAGGGGGCACGCTCGGGTAGGCTCGACCCGGTCATCGGTCGTGATGAGGAGATACGTCGCGTGTTGCAGATACTCTCGCGCCGTACCAAGAATAACCCTATACTCGTCGGTGAGGCGGGTGTGGGTAAGACGGCCATTGCCGAGGGTATAGCCCACCGCATTGTCAATGGCGATGTACCTGAAAACCTGAAGAATAAGACTATCTTCTCGCTCGACATGGGTGCCCTTATCGCCGGTGCGAAGTACAAGGGCGAGTTCGAGGAGCGTCTGAAGGCTGTCGTGAGCGAGGTGACCTCGGCCGAGGGCGAGGTGCTGCTCTTCATCGACGAGATACACACGCTGGTGGGTGCTGGCAAGTCGGATGGCGCGATGGATGCCGCCAACATCCTCAAGCCGGCCTTGGCGCGTGGCGAGCTGCGTACCATAGGTGCTACCACGCTGGATGAGTACCAGAAGTACTTCGAGAAGGATAAGGCTCTGGAGCGTCGTTTCCAGAAGGTTATGGTCGATGAGCCTACGCTGGAGGATGCCATATCTATCATGCGAGGCCTCAAGGAGCGTTACGAGAACCACCACCGCGTGCGCATCAAGGATGAGGCCATCGTAGCCTCGGTGGAGCTCTCGCACCGCTACATCACCGACCGTTTTCTGCCCGATAAGGCCATCGACCTTGTCGATGAGGCGGCCTCGCGTCTGCGCCTGGAGATGAACTCCGTACCCGAGGAGATAGACCAGCTCGACCGCCATATACGACAGCTCGAGATCGAGCGCGAGGCGATACGCCGTGAGGGTGACGAGCAGCGTATCGAACGTCTGGATGCCGATATCGAGGATAAGAAGGCGCAGTGCTCGGCATTGAGGGCCAAGTGGCAGTCGGAGCGTGACCGTCTGCAGGAGTTGCAGAGGGCAAAGGAGCAGATCGAGCAGGCCAAGATCGAGGCGCAGCAGGCCGAGCGCGCAGGCGACTATGGCCGTGTGGCGGAGCTGCGCTACGGCACCATCGTGGAGTTGGAGAAGAGGGTGGCGGCACTCGACGAGGAGCTACGCCTGATCTCCGACACGGCGATGATCAAGGAGGAGGTCTCGGCAGACGATATCGCCGAGGTGGTATCGCGCTGGACGGGCATACCCGTGAAGCGCATGCTGCAATCCGAGCGCGAGAAGCTGCTCAACATGGAGGAGGAGCTGCACCGCAGGGTTGTGGGTCAGGATGTGGCCATCGAGGCAATATCGGATGCTGTGCGCCGCTCGCGTGCCGGACTCTCGGATGGTCGACGACCCATAGGCTCGTTTATCTTCCTCGGTACCACGGGTGTGGGTAAGACCGAGCTGGCAAAGGCTCTTGCCGAGTTTCTCTTCAATGACGACCAGATGCTTACGCGCATCGACATGTCGGAGTACCAGGAGCGACACTCCGTATCGCGTCTTGTGGGTGCGCCTCCGGGATATGTGGGGTACGATGAGGGTGGACAGCTCACCGAGGCGGTACGTCGCAAGCCCTACTCGGTGGTGCTGCTCGACGAGATTGAGAAGGCCCACCCCGATGTCTTCAATATCCTGTTGCAGCTGCTCGACGATGGCCGCCTGACGGATAATAAGGGCCGCACGGTGGACTTCCGCAACACCATCGTCATCATGACCTCGAACATGGGCTCGCACCTTATCTCGGAGCGTTTCGCAGCAACCGAGGAGCCCTCCGCGGAGCTTGTCGAGGGTGTCAAGGATGAGGTGATGGAGCTTCTGAAGCAGCACCTCAAGCCCGAGTTCCTCAACCGCGTGGACGAGGTGGTGATGTTCGAGCCGCTGGGACGCAAGGCCGTGGAGAAGATTGTAGACATGCAGCTGCGTAGTGTGGCTGCGATGCTTCACCGCAGTGGTATCGAGATGGTCTATACGGCCGAGGCGCGCCGCCACATTGCCAACGTGGGCTTCGACCCCATGTTTGGAGCACGACCCATCAAGCGTGCCATACAGCGTGAGGTGGTCAACGACCTCTCGAAGCGCATCCTGGCAGGTAGCGTAGACCGCACAAAGCCCATACGCATAGATGCCGATGAGCGTGGACTAACATTTGCCAATTAAGTGATGAAGTTGTATAACAAGGCTACTTTGTCGTTATGCTCGCCCTTGAAATCCTCACATACGTTTTAGTATGCTGCGGTTTTTCGGGCTTCGCAGGCACTTGTTATTCAACCTCAAGCAAAAAAAATGGGGATGGCTAATTTACTTTTTAGTCATCCCCATCTTTTATCTCTTGTCGAACATCTGGCTCACACGCTTCAGATGCTCCACGATGGGCAGATGCTGTGGGCATACGCTCTCGCACTTGCGACAGGCTATGCAATCCGAGGCACGGCCGTGGCGAGTGGTGTAGGTGTCGTAGTAGAACTGTTGTGTCGAGAAGAGGTGGTTCAACGACTGCTTGTTGGCGTTGTAGAGGTTGAAGTACTCGGGTATGGCGATATGCTTGGGACACCCCTTCACGCAGTAGCGACACGCCGTACACTGGATGGGTATGGCGGCGTTGAGCATCTCAACCGTCTTGTCGATGATAGCGCGCTCGTCGTCGTTGAGTGGCTCGAAGTGGCGCATGTATGAGGTGTTGTCGTCGAGCTGCTCGTAGTTCGACATGCCGCTGAGCACCATCTCAATACCCTCGAGGCTGGCCACATAGCGTATAGCCCACGAGGCTATGGAGCGGTCGGGGTGGTAGCCACGCATGAGTGCCTCGGCCTCGGGTGTTACCTTGGCCAGGGTACCTCCCTTGACGGGCTCCATAACGATAATAGGTTTGTTGTGTTTGCGTGCCACCTCGTAGCACTTGCGCGACTGTATGCTCTCGTTCTCCCAGTCGAGGTAGTTTATCTGCAGCTGCACAAACTCCATCTCGGGGTGTAGGGTGAGTATCTCGTCGAGCAGGTCGGCTGTGTCGTGGAACGAAAGACCTATGTGGCGCACCTTGCCCTCGGCCCTCTTCTCGGCGATGAAGCCAAAGCTATCCAGACGCTTGGCACGCGAGTAGGTCTTGAGGTTGATGCTGTGCAGCAGGTAGTAGTCGAAGTAGTCGACACCGCACTTCTCGAGCTGCTCATCGAAGATGCGGCGTTGATCCTCATCGCTGTGTATCATCATCACGGGCAGCTTGGTTGTCAGCGTATAGGCCGTGCGGGGGTGTCGCTTAACGAGGGTCTCACGCATGATGCGCTCGCTCTCGAAGTCGTGGTACATATATGCCGTGTCGAAGTAGGTGAAGCCGCGCGCGATGAACTCATCGACCATGCGCTCCACCTGTGCGATATCCACAGCCTTGAAGTTGTCGGGCTCGGTGATGGGCAGACGCATGCAGCCGAATCCCAGTTTTAGGTTACCAAACATTATTGCGATATCTTTATTAGGTGCTACTACTCCTTGGTCGCGGTGGCTTGCGAGGCGATAAAGTCGGCTATGCGAGGTAGAGCCTCGGCCACGCTTGCACACTCCATGCAGAGCCGCTCGACGGGGCAGATGTCATCGCCCGTGCGGTTGATGATGTTGTCGACGAGTGCTCCGTAGCCCACCGCCACGCCGTGGCTCTTGAGCAGAGCCTCTGCCGGACGGCTTATGACCTCGGCATAGAGCTCGCGGATGCCTCCCGCAACCATGATGACGGCAGCACCCTTGCCCACAACCTTATCGGCAATGGTGGCACCCTTTAGCAGCGATGGTTGCTCGCTATATATGGTGTAGAGGTCTTTCACCCCACGGCGCGAGAAGCGATAGAGCTCGCCACCGCTAATTATGACACACGACAGCGACTCGCTCTGTCGTATGTGACGGGCTTTTTCAACCAACGCTCCGACTTTATCAACGTAATCCTGCATGGGGCAAAGGTACTAAAAAAATCCGTATATGGGTTACGTTTGTATTATTTGATGCAGTGGCAGTTTTATCATTCATCCACTTTTTGATACCCTTCGGTAGGGGTTAAGTCGCTGAAAATCAGATGTGGCTATATTACACTACTTACCATTCATCCATATTTCCGCCGTATGGTGTTTGACGGCACAATTAAAATGCGTACTTTTGCACTGTAACCGAAAGACACGGTGTGTGCCCAGAGTGTTAACAAAACTCGTATCGTGCTATGAAAATTTGTCGATTATTGCCGATAGTGTTGCTCGCAACACTGTTAATGAGTTGCGGTCGGGAGCAAGGTTATAGGGATAATATTCCCGATGCTGTAATCCCCGAGGGTTATACGCTTGTGTGGAACGATGAGTTTGACGGTGACGTTCTTAATCTTGATAAATGGTACATTGAGGAGAATGGCCGTGGCGGAGGCAACAACGAGCTTCAGTTCTACGACTCGCGAGGTGTATCGGTTGGCGAAGAGCCCGAGTCGGGTCGCAACTGCCTTATCCTTACCGCGCGTAAGGGCTACTATCGAGGTCGTACAGCCTCGTCGGGCAGGGTGAACACCAGCCGCAGCTACACCTTCACGCATGGTCGTGTCGAGGCACTTATACGTCTGCCCAACACCGCCAACGGACTCTGGCCCGCTTTTTGGCTCCTGGGTGAGGATATCAACAAGGTGGGTTGGCCACGATGTGGTGAGATAGACATCATGGAGATGGGTCATGTCGACGGCATCAACAACTTTAAGCAGAACACCTACTTCAACGGTGCTGCACACTGGGGATACTTCGACCAGACGGGCTATCCCAACAAGGCGACGATGCTCGATGCCCCCTACTCGTTGCAGGATGGTTTCCATCTCTACACACTGGAGTGGGACGAGAAGCAGCTGCGAGGCTATCTCGACCTGAACCTCGATCCCGATGCCGAGCCCTTCTTCGAGCTTGATATCGACGACTACAGCAACGACAGGGCTGCAGGACACTACTTCCACCACCCCTTCTTCATCGTGCTCAACTTGGCCGTTGGAGGAAACTTTACGGGGATCTGGGATATCGACAAGGTGACGGCACTCAGCCTCGGTGAGCAGAGCATGTATGTGGACTATGTCAGGGTGTACCAACGTATTTAATTCGATATTATTCGCTTAGTGGTTTTTGCGACTAATATATTCCGGTAATTTAGTGGTTAAATTATTTAGGAGAGAGGGGGCTGCCAAGGTGGTTATTGGCGAGCCCTCTCTCATTTTTTGACCAATAGACCCATCTTTGGGGGCTCTATGTCGCTGTGCCAAGCTCTTTCTTGTTTGGCATATTTTTTATACCTTTGTCCCCGACATAACAGAGTTACTATGGCACAGATAAAGTCTATTGGCATACTCACCTCGGGAGGTGATGCGCCGGGCATGAATGCCGCAATACGAGCCGTGACACGCTCGGCAATCTACCGTGGCTATCGCGTGATGGCTATTAAGCGTGGCTATTGGGGCTTGGTATTCAACGATATCGAGGAGTTTACCTCCAAGTCGGTGAGCAACATCATACAGCAGGGTGGCACGATCCTTAAGACGGCACGTTGCAAGGAGTTTCAGACGCCCGAGGGTCGCAAGGCGGCCTACGAGAATATGCAGCGCGCAGGCATCGATGCTCTGGTTGTCATCGGTGGCGATGGCTCGCTTACCGGTGCCCGCATCTTTGCCGAGGAGTACGATGTGCCCATCGTGGGTCTGCCCGGCACCATCGATAACGACCTTGGAGGCACGGATCAGACCATCGGCTACGACACTGCGCTAAATACCATTGTCGAGGCTGTGGACAAGATCCGCGACACGGCCACCAGCCACGAGCGACTCTTCTTTGTCGAGGTGATGGGCCACATGGCGGGAGATCTGGCACTCAATGGTGCCATAGCCTCGGGTGCCGAGGCGGCGATAATACCCGAGATGGAGACCAAGCTCGACCAGCTGGCCGATCTGGTGCAGCGCGGCTTCCGCAAGAGCAAGTCCTCGGCCATAGTCCTCGTTGCGGAGAACCCCGAGACGGGAGGTGCCATGGGGCTTGCCGAGCGTATCAAGCGTGAGTTCCCGCAGTACGATGCGCGTGTGACCATCCTTGGACACCTGCAGCGTGGTGGACGTCCCTCGGCATCGGATCGTATTCTCGCCTCGCGCATGGGTGTGCAGGCTATCGAGGCTCTGGGCGAGGGTCAGCGCAATGTGATGATAGGCATCAAGAATGGCGAGCTGATATATGTACCCTTCAGCAAGGCCGTGGGGCACTCGCGCAATATCGATCAGCGTGGCATCGAGATAGTGAAGATGTTATCTATATAAATATATGTATCGGCGTTGCCGATAGCTCGAACTAATAGCTAAAACTACTTACCCAATGATAAGACGTGTTATAGGCATTGGAAATGCCCTTACCGATATGCTTGTCAACATGCCCAACGATGAGGTGCTTGGCAGGTATGAGCTCGCAAAGGGCTCGATGACCCTTGTTGACGGAGAGCTGCAGACCGATATTTCGAAGTCGGTGGCCGGCTATCCCTACTCGCTGTCACTCGGTGGCTCGGCGGGTAACACCATCCGCGCCATGGCACGCCTCGGTGTCGAGGTGGCCTTCATCGGCAAGGTGGGTGACGACACCACAGGCGAGTTCTACGAGCAGGCACTGCGCAACATAGGTGTCGTGCCCTATATGCTGCGCTCGGAGCACCGCTCGGGCAAGTGTGTGTCGCTCATCTCGCCCGACGGCGAGCGCACCATGGTCACACACCTCGGTGCTGCGGCCGACCTCCATCCTGCGGATGTCGATGGTGCCATCTTCGAGGGCTACGACTGCCTCTATGTCGAGGGCTATCTGGTGCAGGATCACGACCTTATACGCACGGTGATGGCCGAGGCCAAGGCACATGGCCTCAAGGTGGCTATCGACCTCGCCTCGTTCAACGTGGTGGAGGAGAACCGCGACTTTCTGCGTGAGCTCGTCGAGCGATATGTCGACATCCTCTTTGCCAACGAGGATGAGGCCAAGGCCTTCAGTGGCATGACCGATCCGCGTGAGGCACTCCACTACATCGCCTCGAAGGTGGAGCTTGCGGTGGTTAAGATAGGCACGCGCGGAGCGTTGATTAGGCGCGGTGAGGAGGAGCTGCATGTAGGCATCATGGCTGCTGCCAAGCGTGTAGATACCACGGGTGCCGGCGACTTCTATGCTGCGGGCTTCCTCGCTGCCATGTGCGAGGGCATGGGCTTAAGGCAGTGTGGCACGCTGGGTGCTGTGGCTGCGGGTAAGGTCATCGAGGTGGTGGGCACCACCTTTGGTGAGGAGGCGTGGAGCGACATCTTCCGCTTAAGGGAGCAGGTGCGCACCGAGAGCTACCTCTTTTAGTCGCTTGCAAAGGCTTCAAACGAAGCGCAAAAAAAGTATGCCGTCCCGAAAACCGGGGCGGCATACCTTTTATATGTCTCTACGAGAGTTAGTTCAGCGCACCTGTGTAGGTCAGCTCCTGCTCGCTGCCGTCGTCAAACTTCAGCTTGAGGTCGAGTGTGTAGACACCCTCGTTGTTTGTGACGTTGAGCACGCTACCCGATGTAGCTCGCTTCGACACGCCGTTGATGACTACGTTGTTGGTTGCGAAGTAACCATACTCGTAGGCCACCTGGCTGATGGTGATCCAGTCGTACTCGCCCTCGTAGATCTTGGTCGAGTTGGCCTGATACTCGTTGAAGCATATCTCCAGCGATGTCGAGCCACCGTCCGAGAGGGTGAAGTACTCGAACCATGCGGTCATGTTGTAGCCCGTGTAGGTCAGCGACGTGAGGGTAATCTTCGACGAGGTATCATCGCCACCCTCGTTGCCACCGCCATTGTTGTAGGCCTCGTTGAGCTTGCCTACAAACTGGAGCTTGTAGCTCTGGCTGTCGCTGTTGAGCGTGAGGTTGATGGTGTAGGTGTCGCCCTCGTTGGCCACGGTGATGGTACCACCCTTGATGGTTACCGAGCTGCCGCCAATGGTTACTGAACGCAGTGCAAAACGCTCGGGGTATGAGTTGCTGATACCCGTTGTCGAGGTCCAGGTGTAGTCACCTGCCTGCAGTGAGCTCTCCTGTGCTACATCCTGGCAGAAGTGTACCTGCATAGAGATGCCGTCGCCCGAGATGTTGTAGTAGTTACCCCACGATACGCTGCTGTAGCCTGCCCACATCCACTCGTTGATGATGTAGTCGGGGGTGAACTCCTCGCCACCCTCCGTGCGGCCGAGGCCCTCGATAAGGCCTGACCAGCTGCCACTGATGGTGATGTTGTCGCCGAACAACAGGTTGTTGAATGTGAAGCTGTAGGTGTTGTCATCGGCCAGCTCCACCACTACGGTGTTGTCCAAGCTGTTGAGATCAAGGTTGTAGTAGTGCTGCTCGCCTGCGATCTCCACATAGCTGTTCACCGAGTATACACCCTCTGCGGGCATGCCGGGCTTGTAGGTTGCTGCGGGCAGGTAGCTCTCCGAGGTGTAGAACGAGAGGTAGAGCACTGCGGGGCAGTTGCTGTCCGTGAACTTGAGGTCTACGGTACCGCCCGAGATGGCGATAAGCTCTGCCGAGGTGAAGACGATGGGGTCGAGCTCGGGCTCGTTGCCACCCTCTGTCCATACCGTGTCGTTGGCTATGGTGCCCTCGAAGCTGGCCTTGAAGGGTACACCGCCGTTGTAGTTGATGGTGAGGTCGAAGCTAATCTTGTAGGCCTCGTTGACCACCTCCACGACGATATCACCTGCGGTGATGAGCTGACCGGTAACCTTCTCGCCGGCACCATCCAGGATGGTTATGCGGCTGTCGGCTGCGGCGTAGGTGAACTCGCCGGGCGTAACATAGTCAGCTATGGTGTAGCGTCCGGGTGTCAGAGGCTTGGCCTTCGACTTCTCGAAGTGGATGTTGGCCTGGAAGCCGGCCTCGTTACGGAACTGGTAGATCTCGGCGTCGTTGTACGAGCTGGTCTGCAGATATGATGCCGAGCTAAATACCACGTCAAATGAGGTGGGGTCGCCCTGGGGCTCGAAGTTGAAGCCCTCGACATTGCCCTTCCAGTCGATTGTTGCGCTGTGGCCCTCCTCCGAGGCGAAGCTACCCTTGATCGACACGCTGTTGTCGTCGTTGATCTTGAGGTCGATCTCGGCGGCAGTCATCTTTGCGCTTACGTCGTTGCCGTTGAACGTGTAGGCGTAGATAGACCAGTCGCTACCTATCGAGCCATCCTTCATCGAGTAGTGGCCCGAGGTCAGGTAGTTGCTGTTGGGGTTTGTCAGGTCGTACATGTCCAACTCGTGGTAGAGCGAGTCGCTTATCCAGAGCTGCAGTGCGAAGTTACCCGGCTCGAAGAGCTCGGCAGTCACCCTCAGAGGCTCTACAACCTCGGTCTCGGGCTGGCCCTGGGGCTCCATGTTGAGTACTACGCCCTCGTAGGTGAGGTGTATGTTCTGTGACGAGGCGTTATCCTTCATCCAGATGTCGAAGGTGTAGATCTCGCCCTCGAGGCCTACCTCTACGCTACCCTCGTCAAAGCGGTACTCGGCCTCATTGTCGCCATATACTACCAGGTAGCTCTCCTCGTTGATGGTGCCGTCGGCCACGGTGTACTTGCCGGCCTGAAGCGTGGTGTCACCGCTCTTGCCCTCAAGGCCGAGCATCAGTTCAACGCTCTCGGTGTCGTCAACCATGATTATGGCGAAGAGGTTTGCGGGGATCTCGCTATCCTGAATACGCTCGGCCGCGGCCAGCGTATACTCCTGATCGGGTGTCGGTGTGGGTGTGGGCTCGACGTTGCCCAGGGTGAGCATCCTTACAGGTGTCGACTTCACAACCTTGCCGTTGCCCTCAACGGCAGCTACGATGGTGTAGTATGTAGCCCTCTTCAGGTCGGTAGCAACAACCGTAGATACCTTGTTGGCATTTACGGGGGTACCTGCCTCGAAGATGTCGGCGGGCTCCTCGTCTTCGAATACTACCCAGGCGGCGCGGTCGCCACCCTTAACGTCAACCGTGAACGTGAGTGAGTTCTCGGTTGCCTCACCTGCGGTAACGCTTACAGTGGGGTCCTGCTTGGTGTCGTCACCGTCTTTGTTGCAGGCTACCATAAGCAACGGCAGAGCGAGCAACAGATAGAGTAAGTTTCTTAACTTCATAGAAATAGTACTTTAGTTTAATGTTTTAGATTGTTTACATCTCTTTTGGTATAACTAACCGCAGACAAAGATATAATTAATTTTTGGAATTACAAAACTAAAAGTGGGGTGTAGTGGGGAGAAATAGGGGTCGAGGGGGTGTGATAGGAGGAAATAGGAGGAGATAGGAGGAGATAGGGATAGCAGGTTGCTACCGGGTAAATGTCGGCCGCGCTTAATCCCATCAAGTCCTATTCAGTCCTATCAAGTCCTATCGACTGCGCCAAGTCCTATCGACTGCGCCAAGTCCTATCGACTGCGCCGCCCCGCGCCCACAAAAAACGGCACCCCGTAGCGGAGTGCCGTTCTTAATATGGTCGTTTATGTTAAACCTATGCGGGGTTGGTTGCGTTGCCACCAATAGCACCGCTATAAGTACCCGTGTAGGTTACACCATTAGCATCAACAATCTCAAACTCGAGGTTGTAACCGCCACTAATCTGCTCGGTCTTCAACCAACCGCTCATCATCTTGCCTCTAACACCGTTATAGGTAACCTCGCACTCCTTAACGATATAATTGGTAGCCGAGTTGTTGAAGTCCTTAACCTCATAGGTGCCGTCGGGGATAAACTTGTTAGCATCGCTCGTGTGGTAGAGATCCATTGAGATGTAGAGGCTACCATCGGCAGAGTTCCAGTTGATGATAGACTCATTTTTTGCCCAGTAAGCACCATTTACAGATGCCCACTCGGTAACATTGATGCTGCCATCACTTACCGTGAAGTCGAAGCCGCCAACCTTACCGGTCCACTCGATAGAGCAGGGCTGACCAGATACGGTGGTGAATGTACCTACGATGGTGGTGGTGCCTGCATCGGTGTCGTGGCTAAGGGTGAACTCTGCATCAGTCAATGTCTCGGGCACATTGGTGCTGTAACGATACTTCGAGTACTCGGGATCGATGGTACCGGCAGCTACTGAATAGGTGCCAGCCTCGATATACTTCGGATTGGGATTTGAGGGCACGAAGTCGATAACGTGGCTGTAGGGCACCTCACCGCTCTGATAGAATATAAGCTCCATCTCCGAGCCATCGGTAGCACGGTAACCAACGTCAATGCTTTCAACGGTAATTACCTCGTTCTTGGGTGCACCCATCAGTGAGCCATCCTCAAAGGCGATAGTGCCGTTGTAGATGCCGCTGAAGAGCTGTGCGCCACCATCTGCCGAGCCGTTGTTGAAGCTAACAGAGTAGTTTGTACCATCGTGGCTTACAACAGCCTCGCCACCGTCGAGCTTCTTGCCGTTGAGCTTCGAAGTGAGGGCGTAGATAGTGTTCTTGTTGTAGGTGGCGTCGATCGCGTATGTGCCGTTCTCGATAACATCGGTCTCGGTAAGGAACTCAACAACGAGGGTGTTGGCCTCATCCGAGAAGGTGAGCTGCATGTAGCCGGCCGATGCAGCAGCATCCTTGCTTACTACAGCCGAGGTGAAGGTTATGTTCAGAGGCTCGCCGGGCTCAACGGGTGTCTCACCGGGCTTCAAGCCATCCTGCATAACCCATACCTTCATGTTGGCCTCGTCGAAGTAGATGTCGTACTTCTCGCCTACGGTACCATTTACAAAGATGTTGCTTGTGCCGTCGAGGGCGATCTCCGTGCCAAGCTCGTAGGTAGCACCATCGGCAGTACCATACGACGTATCCCAGTTGGCGTTCTTTCTAACCTTGAAGGCAAGACCCTCGTTGTTGGCGTTGGCAAATACAACATCCTGGGCTACATAGTACTGGTCGCCCTTAACCAACTCGTAAGGAGTCGTCCAGTTGTTGTCCTGGAAGTCACCCATAACATCCCAAGTGGTAACCTCGGGCTCCTCATACTTGAGCTCCTTGGCCTCGGCGGGCAGCTTGCCCTCGGCCATAACATAGATCTTGTCCAGCTCGGCATTGAGGTAGAGGTCATACTTGCCGGCAGCAGCAAAGGCTACATCCTTACCGTTGTGCGAAGCAGCGATAAAGTAGTTAGCCTCAACAACATAGTCGTTGTTACCACCACGGTTCTCATCCCATGAGCCGTTGTTTACGAACTTAACCTTGTCCTCTGCGGTAAGCTCAACGCCCAAAGCAGCGTGGTAGCCATCCTCGGTGACAAACATCTGAAGGCCATTTGCTGCATCCCAGTTGTTGATAGTACCAACAACGGTCCATGTAGATACCTCGGGCTGGGGGTCAACATTGCCACCCTTGGCATCCTGGTTAACGGTAACAAAGATTGAGAGGTCGCCATAGGTAGCTGTAACCTTACCCGAGCGAGCCTCACCCTCGTTAGCCTCAACGGTGAAGGTGATGGCAGCAGCCTCAACGGTAAAGTTGTTGATCCACTCAACGTCGGCAGCAGCCTCAACGGTAGTGCCCTCAACGGCGTTCTTAAGCTCGTAGCTCAACGAACCCTCGCCACCCTCGGCCTCAAACGACAGGGTAGCCTCCGAGGTGAGCTTCAATGTAGGAGCAGGCGTGGGCTCCTTCTGATCGGGCTCACATGCTGCAAAGAACAAAGGCAGTGCAAGCAGTGCAAGGAAAAGATGCTTAATCTTCATAAAGCAAAAAATTAAATTGTTGAAAAATAGTTAGTTGTTGTATCAAAATTTATGTTGGGGGTTGGTAGCTTGCCTCCACCAAAAGTTGTCGCTTGGTGAAAAAAAGACCACATACCGATTACAAAAATATAGAATATTTTTCAAACAGCAAAACAATAGAACAAAAAATGTGGGACATGCAAACGATTTGCCGCCCCACACTTTTACGCGATATTGTCACCGACTACTTGACATGCTTGTCGAGCCAACCGAAGAACTCGCGGTTCCACACTACCGAGTTCTGGGGCTGGAATACCTGGTGCGCCTCGTTCTCGAACGACACCAGACGAGCCTCGATGCCCTGCACACGCGCTGCGGTGAAGGCCTCCAGCGACTGGCTGTAGGGTATGCGGTAGTCCTTCTCGCCGGTGATGATCATTATGGCGC
>CALGRZ010000025.1 GCA_937880705.1 uncultured Alistipes sp. | reverse complement strand
AAGCTTCAGATGCTTTTCCGCGGGCAGAATATTTTAGGCTACAAACACTATGCTGACGATGTTGTTGAAGCATTTTGCAAAAAATCTATTGAAAATGGTATTGATGTTGTGAGAATATTCGATGCCTTAAACGACCCCAGAAATTTAGAGAGTGCTATTAAATTTGTTAAACACTACGGCGGTATGTGTGAAGCTGCAATAAGCTATACCACAAGCCCCGTTCACAATGAAGACTATTTTGTTAAGCTAGCTTGCACCCTGGAAAAAATGGGTGCCGATACAATTTGCATTAAGGATATGGCAGGCATTTTAGGTCCGAAAGAAGCTTATGATATGGTAAAGGCTCTTAAGGAAAATGTAAAGATTCCTCTTCAGCTTCATACACACTATACAGCAGGTCTTGCTTGGCAACCCGTTAAGCACTTCAAGTTGCAGCTGAACTATGTCTATGAGGATTACATTCAGGGCAAGGGTCACAACAACATGATGCAGATTCAGGCTGCTGCAATGTTCTAAACGGAGATTTTTGGAATATAGGGCTGTGATAGATGGTCGCAGCCTTTTTTGTGCTTATGTGCTGATGCTTACGCGATTGGCATTAAGAAAATTTTGTTATTTGAATTAAAAATCATATCTTTGTCGCCGATTCAGGCATAATGGGGCTTGGCTTTTAGTGTTACGGGCCGGGTTGAGTAATGCCGCAGGTTATAACAATTAAAAATTTATTATTATGCAAACACTTGAAATTAAAGCTGTTAAGCGTGATGGTTTTGGCAAGAAGGCTGCCAAGGCTTATCGTCGTGAGGGTCTTGTTCCCTGTATTTTGTATGGTGGTGGTGAGGAGGTTGCTTTCACCGTTGATACAAAGGCTGTAAAGCCCTTGATTTACACTCCCAACTCATACATCGTTGAGATTGAGATTGATGGTAAGGTTGAAAAGGCCGTTATGCGTGAGGTTCAGTTCCACCCTGTTCGTGAGCAGATTCTCCACATCGACTTCTACCGTGTTCAGGAGGGCAAGCCCGTTGCTATCGCTATTCCCGTACGCCTTACAGGTAACGCCGAGGGTGTTAAGGTCGGCGGTAAGTTGGCTTTGTCGGCTCGTAAGTTGGTTGTTAAGGCAATGGTTGATAAGTTGCCCGACGAGATCGTTGTTGATGTAACTCCTTTGAAGGTTGGTCAGACTATCTTCGTAGGTGACTTGCAGTTCGATGGCTTGACTTTCGTAACTCCTGCTACTACTGCTGTATGTGCTGTTCGTGTAACACGTGCATCACGTGCTGCTGCTAACTAATAAATTGTAGCGGATGAAATACCTCGTTGTAGGATTGGGTAACATAGGTGCCGAGTACGCCTCTACCCGTCACAACATAGGATTCAGAGTGTTGGATGCCTTGGCCGAGGCATCCAATATCTCTTTTACGACGGTACGTTATGGTGCTATGGCCACGCTCAAACACCGTGGTCGCACCCTGCTGCTGCTTAAGCCTTCGACCTATATGAACCTCTCGGGTAAGGCCGTGAGGTATTGGATGGAGCAGGAGCGTGTGCCGCGTGAAAATCTGCTTATCATCTCGGACGACATAGCCCTGCCGTTTGGTACCTTCCGCATGCGCAAGAGCGGCTCGGAGGGTGGTCACAACGGCCTGAAGAGCATCACCGAGCTGCTGGGCGACAATCAGTATGCCCGCATACGCTTTGGTGTGGGAGGCGACTTTCAGCGCGGCCATCAGGTGGACTACGTTCTGGGCGACTTCTCCGACGAGGAGCGCAAGCAGATGCCCGAGCGTCTTAAGCTCTTTGGCGATGCCATACTCGCGTTTGCATCTATCGGTGCAGATAGAACGATGAACTCGTATAACGGCAAGTAGCCGACAGAGCCTTTAGGGGTACTTTTAGAGGGGTGCTGACTCGTGGGTCGGTACCCCTTTGACTATTTTTTATGGTCAGCGATGAAAAAAATCTGGCCAACATAGCACCATTTGCGCTATAATTCGTATATTTGGCATCAGAGTGATGCCCCCTCTACATGATGGCTCTGCAATAAAGAGCCTCGGAAGTGAGGCTATCCCAATACTTTTTCGTATATTTGTAAAAGTAACCCTTATAAAGACTTAAGCTATGAAGAAGCTATCCTCACTTTTGCTCATCGTGCTGGCTGTGATGATAGGTGCGTCGTATAGTGCCTCGGCGCAGAACGTACAGCTCTACTACGATGCAGGTCGCAACTGCGCAACCTCGACCGTCGAGATGTTCCGTCCCGACTCATTTGGTAGCACATACCTCTTCGTTGATGTGGACTACGCCCCCAAAGCCGTGGGTGCCTACTGGGAGATTGCGCGCGAGTTCAACTTCTGGCAGGATAGTCCGGTTGGTTGGCTCTCGGTGCATGTGGAGTATGACGGTGGCTTGAGCACCGCCGCAGGCTCGTTCAACAACGCCTGGCTTGGTGGTCTTACCTACTCGGGACACTCGAAGGACTTCAGCAAGACATGGTCTATATCGGCGATGTATAAGGCCATACCCGGCACGCGCGATGCTATGAACAGAGCCCAGGTACACAACTTCCAGCTTACGGGCGTGTGGAGCATCACCTTTGCCAAGGGGTGGTGTCTCTTCAGTGGTTTTGTGGACTTCTGGCGCGAGGTGCGCCCGTGGCAGAATACCGAGTATATCTTTATCACCGAGCCGCAGTTCTGGGTAAACCTCAATAAGATTAAGGGCTGGGAGAAGATTAACTTAAGTGTCGGTGGTGAGGTTGAGCTCTCGAACAACTTTGTCGATAGGGGCTTCCATGTTATGCCGGCCGTGGGTCTTAAGTGGACGTTCTAATTCAACCTCAAGCAAATGGGGCTGTCGCAACACACTTGTTGGACAGCCCCATACCTTTTACAGACCATATATCAGCACTCCTGCTACGCCCGATAGCACCAGCAGCAGGATGGGGTTTATCCTCCTTGCCGAGGCTGCCAGCGTGAGGGCGAATATTATCCAGCTCCACACATCTATAAAGCTGCGGCCATCCTCCGAGTGGGGAAACATCAGCAGCAGTGCTGCCGAGGCTATCATGCCCACCACTACGGGGCGCATGCACTTCACCACCCCCTTGACATAGCGGTTGTCGTGGAGCTTGAGGAAGAAGCGCGTGAGGAGCATCATCACCGTGAGGGCGGGGATGCATACGGCTGTTGTGGCCACTACCGAGCCTGCGATGCCTGCAACCTCGTAGCCTATGTATGTTGCCGAGTTCAGGGCTATGGGGCCGGGTGTCATCTGCGATATGGCTACAATGTCGGAGAACTCGCCGTTGGTGAGCCAGCCGTTGCGCACCACCACCTCGCTGTGTATGAGCGAGAGCATGGCATATCCGCCACCAAAGCCGAAGAAGCCTATCTTGAGGTAGCTCCACAGCAGTTGCAAGAGTGTTAGTATCATCGCTCGGCCTCCTTTCCTTGTCTTGTTGCCCAGAGAATACCCGCTATGGCACCTGCCAGCAGGAACCACACGGGCGAGAAGCCGAAGTACCATACCACCAGAGCTACCACTGCGGCTATGGCTATTGTCGCGCCCTGCATACCCTTTGTCAGACCCACTATGGGCGCGACGATGAGGGCTACCACGGCGGGTCGCATGCCCTTAAAGGCGGCGTCGATCAATCGGTTCTGTCGTATATCCGCAAAGAAGATCGCTACCAGCAGTATGATTACGAACGACGGCACCACAACGCCGAGTACGGCAGCCAGCGAGCCTATGTAGTTGTGTCGCTTGTAGCCCACGAAGACTGCGGTATTGAGGGCTATGGGGCCGGGGGCGGCCTGTGCCAGGGTCAGCAGGTCGCGGAACTCGCCCTCGGTGAGCCAACGGCGGTTGTTGATGACCTCGTGCTGGATAAGCGGTATCATGGCATATCCGCCACCAAAGGTGAAGGCTCCGATCTTAAGGAACGACCAAAATATCTCGAACAGCTCCCTTGCCATAGTCCTCTATCGTCTGAAGCGGTAGTATGTGCCGAAGGGTATCTCCTTGTGGCTGCGGTCCTTGAAGTAGAGCTCGCCCATCTGCTCCTCGACGGGCTTGCCGAAGGCCTGATGTACGGCAGTGCGGGCCAGCATCGACGAGAGCCCCATCGAGTAGAGGTTGAAGACCAGAAAGGCACTCTTCGGCTCGAGGAGTGCTGCGCAGCACTCGAGCATCTCGCAGATGTTCTCCTCCAGTACCCACTTCTCGCCATTAGCACCGCGACCGTATGCCGGCGGGTCGAGGATGATGCCGTGGTAGTGGTTGCCGCGGCGCACCTCGCGCTGCACAAACTTTGTGGCATCCTCAACAATCCAGCGCACGCCATCGAGCGACGACTGCTCCATATTCTCGCGTGCCCACGTCACCACCTGCTTCACCGAGTCGACATGCGTAACCTCGGCACCTGCGGCGCGTGCTGCCAACGTAGCACCGCCCGTATATGCGAAGAGGTTTAGGACCCTGGGATGCTCGACACCACCCCTTCGCAGCTCCTCAACCGAGTCGTAGATAAACTCCCAGTTGGCAGACTGCTCGGGGAATATGCCCACATGCTTGAACGAGGTGAGTGCCAGACGCATGCGCAGGTGCATATCCTTGTAGTTGAAGCCTATCGTCCAGCGTGACGGCATCTCGGGCTTTAGTCGCCACTCGCCTCGCTCCTCGGACTTCGTGTCGCGCAGGAACGATGCATCGGCACTGCACCACTCCCTATCCGGGAGGCTCTTGCGCCAGATGGCCTGTGGCTCGGGACGGCGCACCACATAGCGGCCGAAACGCTCCAACTTCTCGCCATTACCACTGTCGAGAAGCTCATAATCTTTGATGTTGGGTGATAGCTGCTTTATCATCGTTTTCCATATTTTTCGTTCTCGCTGCAGTCGATAAGCGACATGCGGCAGCGTGCGCAGTCAAACTTCAGGCGGTAGCGGTGTCGGCCATGCTCCAGGTAGAGCTCGTCGCGCAGCTTCGAGCCACGCTTCAGGCACTCGCCCATCTCGCGGCGTATGCAGTAGCTCGACTCCATTACCTCGTAGCCCAGTGTCGAGGGCATGCTGTCCAGTCCCGGCTCGATATGCTCTACGCCATGGCGGTGGTAGAAGCGACGTGCGAGGCTGTTGACCACGTTGTGGCGTGGCGTAAGACGCTTTTCGGGGTATTGTGCCGTGCCGTCATCGCTGCGTATGTCGTGGGGCGGTAACATCTCGGCACGCGCCGAGGCCAGCAGTGCCAGGGCCTCGCGGCGCATCTCGGCGAGGAGCTTTGCCGTTGTGAACCACTCGCAACCCTCGACCCGTACATGGGTGATGGTGAAGATGCTGTCGCCGCTCTTGGCCATCTGCTCGAGGGCTACGGCGTGCATCTTCTCGGCACTCTTCGAGGGCTCGAGCTCCACCTCACGACGCACCTCCACGGCATTGCCCTCGCAGTCGACGTAGCGTGCCGAGATGAGTCGTTGTCCTATTGCGATCACACATTGGGCATCTATGGTGCGACGTATGCGGCTACGCTCCACCGACTGTGTGAAGCGGTGGTCGTAGTTGCGGTACACCTCCATGCCCGCCTTGATGCCCTCCATGCGGTTGGGCTCTATGGTGTTGCCCTCAACGCGGTTTATGTTGGTGCCCAGCACACCCTCGGGGGTGATGAAGCAGAGGCCATCGCCGGCATTGAGCTCCTTTGTGCCCACAATGCGGAAGTCGCGGCGTGTGACCGTAGCCACACAGCCCACATACTCGCCTACGGCCTTGGGTGTAAGCCATGAGGCGACACCTGCGCGCTTGCCCATAAACATATACTCGCCACCATCACGCGAGAAGCTCTTGCGCGGGTCGGGCTGAAACTCCACCTCGCTGCGACCCACCGACATGCGACGGCAGTGGGGGCGTGTGGCCAGAGCCTCGTCTATCTTGCGACGGTAGTAGCTGACCACATTCTTTATATAGTTGTCATCCTTGAGACGACCTTCGATCTTAAACGACATGACACCTGCGTCGATAAGCTCTCCGATACGCTCCGAGAGGTCGAAGTCCTTGACCGAGAGCAGATGCTTGTTCTTTATCAGCTTCTGGCCGCGCTCCGTCACCAGGTCGTAGGTCATGCGGCAGGGCTGTGAGCACTCGCCACGGTTGCCCGAGCGCGAGGACTGCGAGCGCGAGAGGTAGCAGCGGCCGCTATGTCCCACACATATCGCGCCATGGATGAAGCACTCCAGGTCTACGGTGGTGGCACGACGTATGTCGACTATCTCGTCGAGCGATAGGGCGCGCTCCAAAATTACGCGCGTGAAGCCACTCTCTTCGAGGAACTTGGCACCCTCGGGGGTCATGTTGCATACCTGTGTCGAGGCGTGCAGCTCGACGGGCAGCCCCATCTCGCGGTAGGCCATATCCTGTACGATAAGGGCATCGACACCCACGGCTATCAGCTCGCGCGCCAGAGCCTCGGCACGCTTCAGCTCGCTCTCGTAGAGGATGGTGTTGAGCGTGACATATACCCTCACGCCATAGAGGTGGGCGTATGCCACCACGCGGGCGATGTCGTCGGTGGAGTTTGTGGCGGCACGGCGGGCACCAAAGCCCTCGGCACCGATATATAGGGCATCGGCACCTGCATCTACGGCTGCTATTGCTGCGCGGTAGTCGCGCGCAGGGCATAGCAGTTCGATAAGGCGTTCTGTTGACTTCATAGTAACTCTCTTAAACTACAAAGATAAGCAAAAGTATTTTGATTACATCACTTTCGAGGCTCTTTATTGCAGAGCTATCATGTAGAGGGGGCATCACTCTGATGCCAAAGATAAGTAAAAGTATTTTGATTACATCACTTTCGAGGCTCTTTGTTGCTGTTCGTGCAAATTTATGATGCTCAATGCGTGAAAAAAATTGGGGCTACGCTGTACAATATCATCAATAATGTTGTATCTTTGCCCTATATAATGTAATCAAAATAGGAGTTATGCTTACACTGAAGCAAATACGAGATAATAAGGAGGAGGCTGTACGTCGTCTTCAGAAGAAGGGTGTGGATGCTCTGCCCATCATCGAGCTTATCGAGTCGTTGGACGATAAGCGTAAGGCTATGCAGGCCGAGCTGGATGCATGCCTTGCCGAGCAGAACAAGGCTGCCAAGCAGATTGGTGCACTCATGGGTCAGGGCCTCAAGGCGGAGGCCGAGGCCAAGAAGGCCGAGGTTGCAGAGCTGAAGGCTCGCTCACAGCAGCTTAAGGAGGAGTCGGAGAGGATTGCCGTAGAGCTCCAGAGTGAGATTGTCAAGCTGCCCAACTTCCCCGCAGAGATCGTTCCCGAGGGTCGCACGGCCGAGGATAATGTGGTCGTCAAGCTCGTTGAGAACTATACCGAGATACCTGGTGAGGCGTTGCCCCACTGGGAGCTTGCCAAGAAGTACGACATCATCGACTTCGACCTCGGCGTGAAGCTCACGGGTGCCGGCTTCCCCGTATATAAGGGTAAGGGTGCACGTCTTCAGCGCGCCCTGATAAGCTACTTCCTCGACTGCAACACCCGCGCGGGCTACCAGGAGATCGAGCCCCCCATCATGGTCAACGAGGCCTCGGGCTTCGGTACCGGCCAGCTGCCCGATAAGGAGGGTCAGATGTACCATGTCACTGCCGACGGCTTCTACCTCGTGCCCACGGCCGAGGTGCCCGTGACCAACATCTTCCGTGATGTCATCCTCGAGCAGAGTGAGCTTCCGGTGAAGATGACGGCCTATACCCCCTGCTTCCGTCGTGAGGCCGGCTCGTATGGTAAGGATGTGCGTGGTCTGAACCGTCTGCACCAGTTCGACAAGGTCGAGATCGTGCAGGTGTCGCACCCCGACAAGTCGTACGAGGCACTCGACAAGATGGTTGAGCATGTCGAGAGCATCGTGGCCTCGCTAGGTCTGCCCTACCGCATCCTGCGCCTCTGTGGTGGCGATATGTCGTTCACCTCGGCACTGACCTACGACTTCGAGGTCTACTCGGAGGCACAGCAGCGTTGGCTGGAGGTGTCGTCGGTGTCGAACTTCGAGTCGTTCCAGGCTAACCGTCTGAAGCTCCGCTATAGGGACGATAATCGCAAAACGCAGCTCGCCCACACGCTAAATGGCTCATCTCTTGCACTGCCCCGTATTGTTGCGGCACTGCTCGAGAATAACCAGACGGAGGAGGGCATCCGCATCCCCGAGGTATTAATTCCTTACACAGGTTTTGATATTATAAAATAAAATATTATATTTGCACCTACGAAACACTCATTTAAACTATAAGTAATATGGCTTACAAAATTTCTGATTCGTGTGTTGCATGTGGTACATGCATCAACGAGTGCCCCGTTGAGGCTATTTCAGCAGGTGATATCTATGTAATTGACCCCAGCAAGTGCATCGATTGCGGTACCTGCGCTGGTGTATGTCCTTCAGAGGCTATTGCTCCCGAGGAGTAGTCAACGCATAGTGGCCCACGGCCAAAAAGATGCCCCGAACAGCTCTGCTGCTCGGGGCGTTTTGTTTGTTGAAGCGGTGCGAGAGTCACCTGTCGCTACGTCTCGTCAAGCTGCTGGCGTACCGACTCCTCGTGTATGGCGGTGTAGATGCGGTATATGAAGCGGCGCGACACTCCCATAGCCTCGGCACGGGCCTCGGCGGCTGTGAGCAGCTCGTTGAAACGCCCCTGCTGCACCACGGCCATGTTGTGCTGACGCTTATACTCGCCAATGCCGCGCGCTACCTCCATACGCTCCGACAGAAGCTCCAGAATACGGTTGTCTATCGAGTCGATATGCAGGCGGAAGTTCATCAGAGCATCCTTCTCGACGGGTGTTCTGCGCCACAGCAGTCGCTCGATGGTCTGCTTCAGCTCGTCGGGCGTTATCTGCTGTCGGGCATCGCTCAATGCGCACTCGGGTGTGGGGTGGCACTCTATCATCAGGCCATCGAAGCCGAGGTCGAGAGCCTCCTGCGAGAGCCCTGCGACGAGCTCACGGCGACCACCTATGTGGCTGGGGTCGGAGATCATCGTGATGGTGGGCATGCGGCGGTGTAGCTCGATGGGCACCGACCACTGCGGTGCGTTGCGGTAGGGCGATGTGTCGTAGGTGGTGAAGCCACGGTGCACGGCCGCGATGCGCTGCAGGCCGCTGTTGAGCAGTCGCTCTATCGACCCTGCCCATAGGTCTACATCGGGGCTTACAGGGTTCTTGACCAGCACGGCGATGTCGATACCCTTCAGCGAGTCGGCTATCTCCTGCACGGCAAAGGGGTTTGTCGTGGTGCGAGCACCAATCCAGACACCATCGATCTCGGCCTTAAGTACCGCCTCTATATGGTCGGGCGTGGCAACCTCGGTGATTATCTTGAGGCCATATTCCGCACGGGCCTCCTTGAGCCACTCCAGAGCCTCTGCACCCACACCCTCAAATGAGCCGGGGCGTGTGCGGGGCTTCCATACGCCGGCGCGCATGATGCCCACGCCCGCAGCGGCTACGCCACGCGCGGCTGCGAGCAGCTGCTCGCGGCTCTCGGCACTGCACGGCCCTGCGATGTAGAGCGGCCCGGCGGTGTGACCTTCAAAGAGGGGCTTGAACTCCTTCACGGTAGTGGGCTGTTACTCCTCGACAATCGAGATTGAGAGGATGAGATCACCGGGACGTATGTCGTCGATGACATCCACGCCCTCGACCACCTTGCCAAAGCAGGTGTGCATGCCGTCGAGGTGCTGGGTGTTCATGCGGTTGTGGCAGATAAAGAACTGCGAGCCACCCGTATTGGGGCCACGGTGTGCCATCGAGAGTACACCGCGGTCGTGGTACTGACGCTCGGCGCGGGTCTCGCAGGGGATGGTGTAGCCCGGGCCTCCGGTGCCGTCACCCTTGGGGCAGCCGCCCTGAATAACAAAGTCGGGGATGACGCGGTGGAACGTCA
>CALGRZ010000024.1 GCA_937880705.1 uncultured Alistipes sp. | reverse complement strand
ATTTATAGCCGAAATTGTTTGCCCGATTACGCCCCAACATTATCGGTATTAGCCCAATGATGCCCGGTATTTCTTTGGATTTTTGCAAAATGCCCCCTTTTATTTCTTTGGAATTTTGTGTTTTTTGGCAATTTATTTGTTTGGATAATTTTGTTTTTCTATTTTTGTGCACAGAAACAAAGCGCATTTTCAATATATATTGCAAAAAACTTATCGACAAATATCTATCGGAGTGGGCATCAGGGTTAGAGTTTAAATACTCAACTTTTAGTAGGGATAAAGAAAAATAATATTCAACTTTTTGTAGGACACTATGCAAAGTTTATTTGTTACCCGTTAACAGGGTAACAGGTAACATTTCAACATCAGTTACGAGTTACGGTTACGCTTATCTTATTTTTTATCGTAACTTAAGACCGACGTCGGTCTTAAGTAGCGACCAAGCTTTGCCATCAGTGATGATGGGAAATTGATGCCCGATATTTCATTGGGCGAACATGCCGGTTCGCCCCTACGTTGTGTGTTGGGCAGGCTGACCCTGCCCCTACGGTGTGTGTTTTGTATAATAAAGGGAGAAATGGAACAGTATTGTGTTCTTTTTGTCCTTTTGTGTGTTAAAAAGATGTTTTATCTTTGCATGCGTAAAAACAAAACAAGACTTATGGAAAACAAAATGGAAGAAAAGGAGATTTTAAGTGTAGGCCTGGACGACATTATCCGACATTCGCAAACACCCTACACTACAGGCGACATTGCGCTGCTTGACGAACGGAGCAAGGGTAAACAAAAGGATTCACGACTGATACAGATTGATGCCGTTGTGTTGGTGTTGTGTACAGATGGTATGCTTGAACTGGAGGTGGAAACCAATAAGTACAAGCTGTTTCGTGGCGACTTGCTTATCTGTGGACCCAACCGGGTGATGAAGACTGTTCTTGCTCTTGAAAACAGCCGCTTCAAGATTATCTTCTTGTCGCGCTTTATGAATCGTTTTAATATCAGCTATCAGCGAAGCATCGTGGATAAGGCTTTTTATCTGGGTACTAATCCGGTGCTGCATCTTGGTGATAATCAAATTGTTCAGTTTGAAGAGTATTACAGGCTTCTGGACGAAAAGCTGAATAATCCTACTACTTCGTATCATAGCGAAATCATGCACTCCATCCTTCAGGCCATGATGTACGAAATCCTTTCGTATTTGGACAATGTGGCTCCGGTAAAGGAGGAGGGCTTTGTGCGACAAGGCGAGATTCTTTTCCGCCGTTTCGTCAACCTGATAGCCGAGAGCAAGGTGAAATCGAGATTTGTTTATTACTATGCCGATAAGTTGAATGTAAGCACCAAGTATCTGTCGGCCGTATGCAAGACGGTGAGCGGAAAGACGGCCGGTGACATTATAGACGAATTTGTGGTGAAGGACATCATTCGCTTGCTGAAGTATTCGGATAAGTCGATTAAAGAGATTGCTTTGGAGCTTGATTTTCCTAACATTTCGTTCTTCGGCAAGTATGTGAAGGCGCATCTGGGTGTGTCGCCAAAGGCTTATCGCAGGCAATAAAAATTAAAATCGTTGTTAGTTTGATAGCTTAATTCTTAATAATATTCATTGTTTTTTTATACCTTTGCACCCTAAATTATAAGATAGGTAAGAAGAATGAAGAATATTCGCAACTTTTGCATCATTGCACACATCGATCACGGGAAATCAACATTGGCCGCCCGCTTGCTTGAATATACCAAAACCATTCAGGTGACACAGGGCCAAATGCTGGACAATATGGAGTTGGAGCAAGAACGTGGCATTACCATCAAGAGTCATGCCATCCAGATGGAGTATCAATATCAAGGCGAAAAGTATATACTGAACTTGATTGATACCCCGGGACACGTCGACTTCTCGTACGAGGTGTCACGCGCCATCGCCTCGTGCGAGGGTGCACTGCTTGTGGTAGATGCTACGCAGGGTATTCAGGCACAGACCATCTCGAACCTCTACCTCGCTCTGGGTCAGGATCTCGAGATTATCCCCGTGCTCAATAAGATCGACTGCGAGTCGGCAATGATAGACGAGGTTAAGGATCAGATTATCGACCTTATAGGCTGCAAGGAGGAGGAGATACTGCTTGCATCGGGCAAGACGGGTCAGGGCGTTGAGGAGGTGTTGGAGGCCATCGTGGAGCGTATCCCCGAGCCCGAGGGTGATGAGAATGCACCCCTGCAGGCCCTTATCTTTGACTCGGTGTTCAACCCCTTCCGTGGTGTTATTGCCTACTTCAGAGTCTTCAACGGCACCATTCACAAGGGCGAGCATGTCAAGTTCTTCAACACGGGCAGCGAGTACGATGCCGACGAGATCGGTGTGCTCAAACTGAAGATGGTGGCCCGTGACGAGATCAAGGCGGGTGACGTGGGCTATATCTGCTCGGGTATCAAGAACTCTACCGATGTCAAGGTGGGTGATACCATCACCGCCGTGTCAAACCCCTGCACGGAGGCCATTGCCGGCTTCGAGGATGTAAAGCCCATGGTCTTTGCCGGTGTCTACCCCGTGGAGGCCGACCAGTATGAGGATCTGCGTGCCTCGTTGGAGAAGCTACGCCTGAACGATGCCTCGCTGACATTCGAGCCGGAGAGCTCTCTGGCTCTGGGCTTCGGCTTCCGCTGTGGCTTCCTCGGACTGCTTCACATGGAGATTATCCAGGAGCGTCTCTACCGCGAGTTCGACATGGATGTCATCACCACGGTACCCAACGTGTCGTACCATATCACCACAACCCTGGGCGAGGAGCTCGAGGTGCACAACCCCTCGGGTCTGCCCGAGATTACCAAGGTGGCAAAGATCGAGGAGCCCTATATCCTCGCGCAGATAATCACCAAGGCCGACTTCCTCGGTAACGTGCTGAAGCTATGCATCGACAAGCGCGGTGTGATGAAGAACCAGACATTCATCACGCAGGATCGTGTCGAGGTGAACTTCGAGATGCCTCTGTCGGAGATTGTCTTCGACTTCTACGACAAGCTCAAGAGCATATCGAAGGGCTATGCATCGTTCGACTACCACCGCACGGGCTACCAGCCCAGTAAGCTGGCCAAGCTCGACATCCTGCTCAACGGTGAGGCTGTCGATGCACTCTCGTCGCTTATCTATGCCGACCACGCCTATGACTTCGGCCGTAAGATGTGCGAGAAGCTCAAGGAGCTTATACCCCGCCAGCAGTTCGACATCGCTATTCAGGCTGCCATAGGTGCGAAGATCATCGCTCGTGAGACGGTAAAGGCTGTGCGCAAGGATGTTACGGCCAAGTGTTACGGTGGCGATATCTCGCGTAAGCGCAAGCTGCTCGAGAAACAGAAGGCGGGTAAGAAGCGTATGCGCCAGATCGGTTCGGTGCAGGTGCCGCAGTCGGCATTCTTGGCAGTACTCAAGATGGACTAACCTCGGTCACCCAAGGGGCTATACCCGGGGGCGAGTTAAGGGGGGGCGAGAAGAGAGATTTAGGGAGTTTAGCGAGTTTAGGGCGATTAGGGAGTTTAAGGAGTTTAGGGAGTTTAGGGAGTTTAGGGAAAACTTATGGCTGACAACTGATAACTAATAATCAAGAACCATCTTTGCGGTAGTAGCTTAATGGTAAAGCATCGGCTTCCCAAGCCGAGGAGTGCGGGTTCGAGCCCCGTCTACCGCTCCAACACAATCTAACTATGAAGAGACTTGTAATATCTATCGCTATGCTGTTGGCGGGTGTCACCTCGCTCTCGGCACAGGGCTATGTGCCTACGGAGGAGAACCTCAAGGCACGCGAGGAGTTTGCCGACAGCCGTTTCGGAGTATTTATCCACTGGGGTATATACTCGATGTTTGCACAAGGTGAGTGGTATCTGCAAAATGCGGGTCTTAACCGCGATGAGTATGCCAAGGCTGCCGATGCCTTCTATCCGCACCGCTTCAGTGCCAAGGAGTGGGTGAGTGCTATCAAGGCGTCGGGTGCCAAGTATATCTGTTTCACCACACGCCACCACGACAGCTTCTCGATGTGGGATACCGCCGAGTCGGAGTATAACATTGTGGATGCTACCCCCTTCAAGCGCGATGTGCTCAAGGAGTTGGCCCGTGAGTGCCGTAAGCAGGATATTAAGTTGCACCTCTACTACTCGCATGCCGACTGGTCGAGGGATGAGTATCCGCGAGGCCGCACTGCCAAGACGGTGACGGGCCGTGACTCTACGCGCATCAACTGGAAGGAGTACTACGGCTTTATGAATCGCCAGATCACCGAGTTGCTCTCGGAGTATGGCCCGATAGGTGCTATATGGTTTGATGGTTGGTGGGATCACGACGAGGATGCCACGCCCTTCGATTGGCAACTCGACGAGCAGTATGCCCTGGTGCATAAGCTGCAGCCGCAGTGCCTTGTGGCCAATAACCACCATCAGGTGCCCTTTGAGGGTGAGGATATCCAGATCTTTGAGCGCGATCTGCCCGGTGAGAACGAGTACGGATTGTCGGGTCAGGCCATCAGCCGTCTGCCTCTGGAGACCTGCCAGACGATGAACGGTATGTGGGGCTACAAGGTTGTGGATCAGAACTATAAGTCGGTAGAGACGCTCATTCGCTATCTGGTAAGTGCCGCGGGTAAGGGTGCCAACCTACTGCTTAATGTCGGCCCCCAGCCCAATGGTGAGCTGCCCGAGGCTGCCATCGAGCGACTCAAGGCTATGGGTGAGTGGCTCGCCGTGTATGGTGAGACAATCTACGCTACCGAGGCGGGTGATATCAAGCAGCAGGAGTGGGGCTGCACCACGCGCAAGGGCGACAAGCTCTATGTCCATATCTTCGAGAATGGCGATAAGAGGCTCACACTGCCACTGCAATGTGAGGTCGTGTCGGCGGTGAACTATGTCGACAATACGCCCATAGCCTTCGAGCAGAGTGCCTCGGGAGTGACCCTCGAGACGGGTGTCGTTGAGGGTGTAACAGATTATGTCGTTGTGCTCACCACGCGATAAAAACCAATCTTATACCAAATAAAGTCGCAATACGGTTTGTGTATTGCGATTTTTTTTATATCTTTGCGCGATTAACGCGCGAATGTACCTATGGTAAAGGCGGCGTGTTGATGAAAATGTCGAAAAGAGACAAAAACAAATAATAACAAAACTTTTAAACAAATGCAGAGTAAAGGTATTATTAAGTGGCTGGTGTTGCTTTTGGGCCTCGCCAGCATCTTCCAGCTCTCGTTCACATTCGTTACGCGTAGCGTAGAGAACGAGGCTGCAAAGCAGGAGAATCCCCAGGCATATCTCGATGCCAAGTGGGATGAGACGGTCTACAACCTCGGTTTGGTGAAGTACACCTACGCCGAGTGCAAGAACCGTGAGTTGAACCTGGGTCTTGACCTTAAGGGTGGTATGAACGTAATGCTCGAGATTAAGGCCGAGGATGTTATCCGCACCA
>CALGRZ010000023.1 GCA_937880705.1 uncultured Alistipes sp. | reverse complement strand
CGTTGTCAGCGTTACCATGATCTGCAATCTGAACAACCTCGTAACCATTAGCCTTCGCAGCCTCGACAACATCCTTAACGCACTCATCTACAGCCTTAACAGCCTTCTCGATAGCCTCATATACGCCAGTGTGACCAACCATATCGCCATTTGCGAAGTTAAGGCAGATAAAGTCGTACTTCTGCTCGCCAAGAGCCTCTACCAACTTATCCTTAACCTCGTATGCCGACATCTCAGGCTGAAGGTCGTAGGTTGCCCCCTTGGGCGAAGCAACAAGGATGCGATCCTCTTCGGCGAACTTATCCTCACGGCCACCGTTAAGGAAGAATGTTACATGGGCATACTTCTCCGTCTCGGCAATACGCAACTGCTTCAAGCCCTGATTTGCGATGTACTCACCGATGGTATTGGGCACATTATCCTTGTCGAACAAGATGTGCAAGCCCTCGAACTTTGCATCGTAGGGAGTCATACAGCAGTAGTACAAAGGCATTGTGTGCATACCCTCCTCAGGCATATCCTGCTGTGTAAGCACGATGGTAAGCTCCTTAGCACGGTCGTTACGATAGTTGAAGAAGATAACAACATCGTTAGGCTTGATTGTGCCGATAGCGTTACCCTCCGCATCAACATTTACGATAGGCTTAACAAACTCGTCGGTAACGCCCTCGTCGTAAGACTTCTGCATAGCCTCAACCATATTTGTAGACTTCTCGCCAACGCCATCAACAAGCTGGTCGTAAGCAATCTTAACACGCTCCCAGCGCTTATCGCGATCCATAGCGTAGTAGCGGCCGATGATAGATGCAATCTTACCTGCCTTATCGGCGATATTCTTCTCTACATCCTCGATAAAGCCCTTGATGTTGCGCTCCTCGCTCTTGGGGCATATCATAAGCACATCGGGGGTGTCGACGACGATATAATCCTTCAGGCCACTGACTACAGCAGTCTTGCCCTCGGGTATGTGTATCAATGAGTTGCGTGTGTCGTATGGGTATATGTCGTCGCTGCTTGTGACGTTGGCGTACTTATCCTTGCGCGATTGCATATACACCGAGCGCCATGTGCCAAGGTCGCTCCAGCCAAAGTCGCCCGCGTGAACGTAGACATTCTCCGCGCGTTCCATAATGCCGAAGTCTACGGATATGGGCTTGCACTCGGCAAATACCTCCTCGATGGCTGCAGTCTCATTTGCGGTGCCGAGGGTGTCGATGATGTTGCCAAAGAGAGCTGCGTGGTCGGGGAGGTGCTCCTCAAAGGCGGCGATTATATCCTTGACCCTCCAGATGAATATTCCCGAGTTCCACAAAAACTCGCCACTCTCTAAAAATGCTGTTGCCATTTCGAGGTTGGGTTTCTCGGTGAAACACTTCACCTTGCTTATCTCGGTTGAGCCCGTGCGCTGTATATATCCATAGCTTGTTTCGGGGCGTGTGGGCTCTATGCCTATGGTCATCAGAGCGCTCTTATTGTCGATGAACGTAAGGCAATTGTTTACTATGGTCGAAAACTCTTTCTCGTTGAGTATCAAGTGGTCTGCAGGAGTGATTATCATCTCCGCATCGGGATTACGCTTCTTGAGGCTATAGGCTGCATAGGCGATACATGGGGCAGTATTGCGACCGATAGGCTCACACAAAATCTGGCTCTCTTCAAGCTCGGGAATATGCTGCATCACAAGCTCCTTGTAGCGACGATTTGTAACTACAATAAAGTTCTCTTTTGGAACAATATTATTAAATCTCTCGTATGTATGACGGATGAACGACTTACCCGTTCCAAGAATATCCAGGAACTGTTTAGGACAACTCTGTCGACTCATCGGCCAGAAGCGGGTGCCTACACCACCTGCCATAATTACGCAGTAGCGATTATTTGCCATCGGTATCAACTAATTTTTAAGGCATAAAAGCGCCCTTAAATTATACAAATTTACACAAAGATAAAAAAATTTTGTATCTTTGCAAAATATTTGGGTTTGTTTTCAACAAAAACCAAGCCACCGAAACTGAGACTTTGTATGAGTAACGATATGAAAATAAGGCTGTTTACACTACCAAACATGCTTACGCTCGCAAAC
>CALGRZ010000022.1 GCA_937880705.1 uncultured Alistipes sp. | reverse complement strand
AGGCGCTATTGATGCCGCTAATATCTTAAAACCATTTTTGGCGCGTGGAGAGATTCAGTTTATTGGAGCGACTACAAGGGACGAGTATAGAAAACATATTGAAAAAGATAAAACAATTCAATAAATCTTTAGTAGAAGACTTTGGAATTTTCAAACCTAGAATAGCAGTATTAGGCCTAAACCCTCATGCTGGAGACAAAGGAGTTATTGGTAAAGAAGAAGAAGAAATCATCTTCCCTGCTGTAAAACAAGCTCTAGACGAAGGAATTATCTGTTTTGGACCACTCCCTGCAGATGGTTTCTTTGGTTCAAATGGGCACGCACATTACGACGGTATTTTGGCTATGTACCATGACCAAGGTCTCATTCCATTCAAAACCATTGCCATGGACAATGGAGTAAACTTCACAGCAGGACTTTCTGTTGTACGTACTTCTCCAGACCACGGCACTGCATACGACATCGCAGGCAAGGGCATAGCCGATGCGCAGTCGATGCGTAACGCTATCTATACGGCTATCGACATTGTGCGTAATCGTGAGGCTTGGG
This sequence comes from uncultured Alistipes sp., assembly GCA_937880705.1. The sequence goes on along the minus strand of CALGRZ010000022.1, from coordinate 23,838 downwards.
GTTATTGGACCGAGAGACCTCTGCAACACTTCGAGCGCGAGAAGGGCAGAGATGTGAGTGTGAAGGATCTTCCGCAAACCGAGGAGTAAAGCATTAAAAGAGTTGAGAAAACAGCGCAACTGAGCAGTAATCCGTCTCGTTATTGTGGAGCTGTGAAGGTGCAAAAGTATAACAATTAAAAAATTAAACAACGATTATGGTTAAAGTAACCTTTCCCGATGGCTCAGTAAGAGAGTTTGCCAAAGGGACAACTGCCTTTCAGGTGGCAGAGAGCATCAGCCCTCGTTTAGCTGCTGACTCACTGGCTGCCGAGGTAAATGGCGCAACGGTGGATATGATGCGCCCGATCGACAGCGACTGCACGATCAAATTCTTCAAGTGGGACGACGCCGAGGGCAAGCACGCCTTCTGGCACACATCATCGCACCTCCTGGCCGAGGCTCTGGAGGCACTCTACCCGGGCATCAAGTTCGGTATCGGTCCCGCTATTGACAGTGGTTTCTACTACGATGTGGACTCGCCCGTGCCCATCACCGAGGCCGATCTGGCAACCATCGAGCAGAAGATGGTCGAGCTGTCGCGTAACAAGGAGGCCCTTGTACGCACCGAGGTGTCGAAGGCCGATGCACTGAAGACCTTCACCGAGAAGGGCGATCAGTACAAGGTGGAGCTTATCACCGACCTGGAGGATGGAACAATATCGTTCTACACCAACGGTGCCTTCACCGACCTCTGCCGCGGTCCCCACATCCCCAATACAGGTTATATCAAGGCTATCAAGCTGACATCGGTTGCCGGTGCCTACTGGCGTGGTAACGAGAAGAACAAGATGCTCACCCGTATCTACGGCGTGTCGTTCCCCAAGAAGTCGATGCTCGACGAGCACCTCGCACTGCTCGAGGAGGCCAAGAAGCGTGACCACCGTAAGCTCGGCAAGGATCTCGAGCTGTTCATGTTCTCGCAGCGCGTAGGTCAGGGTCTGCCCATGTGGCTGCCCAAGGGTGCCGAGTTGCGCGACCGTCTGGAGCGTTTCCTGCGTAAGATACAGAAGGACTACGGCTACCAGCAGGTTATCACACCCCATATCGGTAACAAAGACCTCTACGTCACCTCGGGCCACTATGCCAAGTACGGCAAGGACTCGTTCCAGCCTATCCACACCCCCTTCGAGGGCGAGGAGTACCTGCTGAAGCCCATGAACTGCCCGCACCACTGCGAGATATACCGCTCGAAGCCCCGCTCGTACAAGGATCTGCCTGTACGTCTGGCCGAGTTCGGTACCGTATACCGCTACGAGCAGTCGGGTGAGCTGCACGGCCTGACACGAGTACGCTCGTTCACACAGGACGATGCCCACCTCTTCGTGCGCCCCGACCAGCTTCTGGAGGAGTTCGAGAAGGTGATGGATATCGTGCTCTATATCTTCCGCACGCTGAAGTTCGACAACTACACGGCACAGATCTCGCTGCGCGACCCCAACAACAAGGAGAAGTATATCGGCTCGGACGAGAACTGGGAGAAGGCCGAGGCAGCCATCATGAAGGCCTGCGAGGATAAGGGTCTTAAGACCACCGTTGAGCTGGGCGAGGCGGCATTCTATGGCCCCAAGCTCGACTTCATGGTTAAGGATGCTCTGGGCCGCAGCTGGCAGCTCGGTACTATCCAGGTGGACTATAACCTGCCCGAGCGTTTCGACCTCACCTACAAGGGCTCGGACGACAAGCTGCACCGCCCCATCATGATCCACCGCGCACCCTTCGGCTCTATGGAGCGTTTCGTGGCTGTGCTGCTGGAGCACACCGGCGGTAAGTTCCCCTTGTGGCTCACACCCGACCAGGTTGTGGTACTGCCCATCTCGGAGAAGTACAACGACTACGCCGAGGAGGTGGCACGCGAGCTTAACGCACAGGATGTACGCACACAGATCGACGACCGCAACGAGAAGATCGGCCGTAAGATCCGCGATAACGAGCTCAAGCGCATCCCCTACCTGCTTATCGTAGGTGAGAAGGAGGCTGCCGAGCGCAAGGTATCGGTACGCGCACAGGGCGAGGGTGACAAGGGCCAGATGACCATCGAGGAGTTTGCAAAGTATATGCAGGAGCTCGTGGCCAAGGAGGTCGAGGAGCACAAGTAGCCCACCATAAAGAGAAGAGAGGTTGTAGCACCACCCTCGAAGAGTCGGGGGTGGGTGCCACACCAAATATAATTTATTTATTAACTAACAATCAACCAATTTGGCAGGACAATTTCCATTCCGCCCGCGCCCACAGGTGCAGGGGAATAACCAGAACAACAACAATCAGCAGCGTGACCCTCGCGGACGTCGTCCGGTGCAGGAGAACCCTCATCGCATCAACGACGAGATTACAGCACCCCAGGTGCGTGTAGTAGGCGAGAACGTTGAGCCTAACCTCGTACTCCCCATCAAGGAGGCTATACGACTGGCCGACGAGATGGAACTCGACCTTATAGAGATCTCTCCCAAGGCCGAGCCACCTGTATGCCGCATTGCCGACTACCAGAAGTTCCTGTATCAGCAGAAGAAGAAGGCCAAGGAGATAAAGGCAAAGCAGGTAAAGGTTGTGATCAAGGAGATACGCTTCGGCCCACAGACCGACGACCACGACTACAACTTCAAGCTCAAGCATGCCGAGAACTTCCTCAAAGAGGGTGCAAAGGTTAAGGCCTATGTCTTCTTCCGCGGTCGTTCGATCGTCTTCAAGGAGCAGGGCGAGATCTTGCTGTTGCGCTTCGCCAACGACCTGGAGGAGATTGCAAGGGTTGAGCTGATGCCCAAGCTCGATGGTAAGAAGATGAATATGATTCTTGCACCGAAGGGTACAAAGAAGTAAGAACAATGATGGGGCTGTCCAACAAGTTTGTTGCGACAGCCCCATCTGTTTTAGGTCGTGCCGGCATGCTGCGAGCAATGCTCTGCTCGACTACCTCTTCACGGCCTTAACCTTGTAGCCCTCCTTGCGCAGCAGCTCCACAACACCCTCCTCACCATAGAGGTGCAGGGCACCTACGACAAAGAGCGTAGGTCGCTCGGCCATTATCGCGGGCATCTGCCCGACCCAGTTGCGGTTGCGCTTCACGGTGAGCTCCTGCATAAAGCGGCGGTCACCCTCGGAGCGTATCTGCGACTCGGAGACCTCAACAAGCTGCTCGGCCGACTGCTCGGCATAGGCCTTGTTGAGCCTATGCAGATCCTCAACCGTACGCTCCGCATTGTCGGCCATGTCGAGGAGCTGCTGTCGCTCCTCCTCGGGGGTATAACCACCGAAGAACACCCCAAACTGATACTCTATGCTCTCAAGCCCAAGCACCGCCTTACCACTACGGCGCGCCTCCTCCTGTATCTTCATATCCATCACCGTGTGGATATTAAAGTCGGGGTGGCTGCGCATGTAGAGCATTGTGCTGATCTGCTGCACCACAGCCATGGGGCGCATACGCCCCATCGACGACCAAAAGATGGGATGGGTGAGCTCCACACCCACGACACTGCGCATAAAGTCGTTGATGCGCTCCATCTCCTCGTCGCTGTATATATCCTTCAGGGTCTTCTCGTCGGGCAGCATCATGGCCTGCATCAGCATCTCCGAGGCCTCGCGGCTCTGCTGGTACGACATATCGATCTCGCCACACACCTGCTCGACACTCTCGAAGGCGCGCGCCGAGCCGGGTATCTTCTCCACGAAGGAGTAGTCGGTGAAGTGGTGCGAGCCCATGATGTATGACTTCGCCTTAAGGCCTCGGCCCGAGATTGAGTACAAGAGCTGCGCCTCGGCCGTTGACGAGCAGAGGGCAGCAAAGATCAACATCGAAAAAAATCTCTTCATATACCTATTTATTAATTAGACTAATCAACTGGAGCACACCTCACTCTTCACACAGGGGTCACTTCACGCTCTTCACACGGGGCTTACTCTTCACACGGGGGAGGCTCACTTCCCACTCATCTCACCGGGGGTCACTCCTCACTCTTATCGCCGGGGGCGTTGAAGCGGTCAAGGAAGGCGATGAGCGACTTGTCGTCACCCGTAATACCGAACTTCTGGCGCAGTCGCGAGCGCGCAATGTTGATACTACCGATGCTCTGGTGCGTGATATTGGATATCTCCTTTGTTGAGAGGTTCATGTGTATGAGCGTGCAGAGCTTACGCTCGTTCTTAGTCAGGTTGGGATACTCTCGCAACAGATTTTCGAAGAAGGCATCGTTGTTGTCGGCCATCATCTTCTCCACCTCGAGCCAGTCGCCCGCCGAGCTGTTGGTGCGTTGCAGACGCTGTATGACACGCTTGAGGTTTGAGCGCAACTCCTTGTTGTCCTGCGTATTTGCAGCCAGCACAAGCTCCTCGGTCAGCTTCGACATGTTGTGCTGCTCCTGATATTGTTGTAGCTTCTGTATGCGAATTATCTCGTTCTTGTGGCACAGCTCCTGCTCGGCCTTACCCTTGAGCAGTCGGTGATTTTTGCGCTGAAGGCGGTAGCGCGAGTAGAGCAATACGCCGAGCACGGCAAGCGCAACCAGACCGTAGGCGTGTATGCGCCACAACAGACGGTCATACTTTCGCTCCTGCTCCATCTGTAGTCGCTGCTGGTTGTACCGCTCCTCGGCATGTTGCAGCTCGAGGTCATTGATAAGCTTCGACAGCTCGATGGCCGACTCTGCACTATTTTGTCGCGTGTAGGTCTCGGCAAACTTCATCAACGACTCGTAGGCCTCCTTGTAGCGACCCTCGATACGGTAGAGCTCCTGAAGCAAGAAGTAGGAGTGCACGTTCTTCTCGTCGAAGTCGCCCTGCGACAATATCTCGATCGAACGACTCGTCATCTCGATAGCCCTCTGAATATCACCCATGTTGACGTAGTAGAAGCCCAGCGCGGAGTAGTAGTAGCCCTCGATCTTGAAGTTGCTGCCGATCATCGGGCGCACACGCTCCAGATAGCTCTTGCAGGCCTCCATATCGTTGAACAAGATCTGCTGGAGTGCCACATTGAGGTAGATGCTTATCATCAACTCCTCGAACTCAAACTCGGCATGTAGTGCTTCGCTGCGCCTCAACAGCTCATCAACCTGACGTGGCGTCAGCGTGTAGTGAAAGCGGTTGTTGAGTGCCCTCATGCTCTGTCGCGCCTCCTCTCGGTCGGCATAGCTATCCGAGACATAGCGGTTGAGTGCCATTGCCTCGGCCGTATCTTTATGGTAGAAGTAGTCGACAAGCTCCATCGTGAGGTAGGTCTCGCGAATGGCCAACCTATCCAACAACGTATCGGCATTGTCGCGCGCCAGGGCACTGTAGGAGTAGGCGTGGTGGTAATCGCCAACACGGAAATAGAGACGACCAATGTCGGCCAAAGTCTTGACATGCAGACGTTTATCGCCAAGCTCACGATAGATATTCGAGGAGCGTTGCTTATAGCTCAAAGCACGCCTGTAACGATACTCACGCTCCTCGCAATGGCTGGCAAGGAAGTCATAGACGGCTGCCACGGAGCTATTTACCGTGGTGCTGTCGACATCCTCGTCGACCAGACGTGCGAAATAGAGTGCACGCTCGTAGTCCGACGAGCGATACTCCTCGAACTTCTCAAGGTGGTTATACATAGTCCTCGAAGCAGGTATTTCGTCCTGTGCCGAGGCAGGATAGTATAACAAAACCGATATAACAATCAATATAACATTCCGCGGTCGAAGACCCAAAATGCGCTGTATTGTATCTACCATATAGTCTACGATTTAGCCTATTTTGTTATACAAATGTAATAATATTTTTTCTAATTGTTATAATAATATATCATATATTTTTTTGGAGAATATGACCCACCAGACTAATTTTGTTTTAGAAACGAACAAAAAACCTATCGAACCATGAAAAAACTTCTTGCATCACTTCTTCTTATGGTCAGCATCACGGCATGCGAAGAGAAGATCACTCCCGAGCCTCCACAGCCCGAGCAGACACTATTCAATATAAGTGTACAGGAGGATAAGTTGGCAGCCTACTCGGTCACCTTCGACATACGCCCCGAGGATGGCTCAACGCCCTACTACTACGACATCATCTCGAAGGGGCGTCTTGAGACTGTCGACGTGGCTGCGCTCAAGAGCGAGATCATGGAGGGTGTCGAGAAGATGTCCGAGATGACCGGCACACCCGTCGACGAGGTGCTTGCCGCAACGCTCTGCGTAGGCGACAAGCTCGACATATTGAGCAACGCCGGCTACCGCCCCGAGACCGAGTTCTGCATCTACGCCTTCTACTGGGAGGGTGAAAACAGCGACAAGCTGACCACCTTTGAGTTCACAACACCCGCCGTCGTAGCCTCAAATGAGAGTGTCGAGGTGGTCGCCAACAGCGTTGATGCACACGCCATGGTGGTGGATGTAACACCCACCGAGGGCGTGAGCGAATACTGGTACTACTTTGCCGAGCGCGACAAGGCCGAGGCTATGCTGGCCGACCTGGAGGATGAGAATGCCTACCTCTCGTACCACGCGATGAACGTAGGCACGCACTACACCGGTGCGCAGAAGTTCGAACACAGAGGCCTGAAGAGCGACACCGAGTATATGGCGATTGTTATGGCTATTGACACAGCGTTGAACCGCTTTATGGTCAAGGAGCTATTTGCAACAACCGACTTAGAGACACAGCAGCGCGTAGAGTCGGAGCTCTTCACCTCGCTACTGGGCGAGTGGCAGGGTTCACAGCAGGTGTGGGACCTCTACGCCGACCCCTTCGTCACGGAGTTCACGGTAAACATCGTCGACAGTGTCGCGGACATCGAGTTCGACTACCGCGCACAGAACCAGCTCGTTGCACTTGTCGATGGCTGGTGCGGCATCGCCTACTACAGCGCAACATCGCTCTTCGAGCAGGGCATCGAGGAGCCACGCTATAAGTTTGGCCCCAAGTGGCTGCTCAACATCGCCGAGGGCGACGTGGTAACCATCGATGGCGAGGCCGAGGCCCCTACCGTAGGTTGGCTCTTCTTCGGAGACTGCTTCACACTCAACATGGCCGCAGACGGCTCGGCGGTATACACTGACCGTGACCTGCAGGTGACCCTCAGCGACGATGGCAACACGATGGTAATCTCTTCACCCGCCGAGATGGAGAATGTATACCCCGGCATGGGCTACGAGTTCACAGGCATAGGGTGGATGGGCTACTACTACGGCTGCAGCGACATCACACTGACACGCAAATAGCGCAAAAAAAGAGAGAACACTACAATAACTAACAAACACGACTATGAGAAAGCTTTGTTTATCGCTTATGGCACTCTGCGCATGCTGCATTGTTGCCTGCACACCCAACGAGGAGGTTAAGCAGAAGGCCCCCACAATCACACTAGAAAAAGGCACTGCCACAGCCACCACACTCTCGTTCAAGGCCTCGATGACCGATGCTACGGAGGCTGCCTACAAGGTCATTAAGGATGGTGATGCGATGCCCACGCTGGAGGCGATCCTTAGCGAGGGTGTTGCCATCGACACCAACTCTTCGACTAGCGATGTCACCGCGACCGAGCTGGAGCCCGGCACGAAGTACCAGATAATCGCAGCGGCGAAGAATAGCGCAAAGAGCGTAGGCTCGAACACCCTCTACATGGAGACCCTGACGCTTGGTGAGGTCTCGGTAAGTGCCGAGATCGTGCAGCTCGACCACGAGAAGATGAACTTCCGCGTAAAGGCCGAGAATGCCACCAAGATAGCATACCTGGTGCTCTACGCCTCGAAGGAGGCCCCCGACGCATCGTACATCCTGCTCAATGGCGAGGAGATCCCCGTGGATAGCAATGAGTCGGTAGAGGTCACCTCTTTGGAGTGCGCCAAGGAGTATCAGCTGCTGGTAGCTGCCGAGGGTGACAGCGGCGTGGCTATGGCCGAGCCTCTGAAGTTTACCACCGACGACGACCCCGCAAATGTTATCACGCACGACTACACCCGCGCTCGCGGCTCGAAGTATGGCTCGAACTACTTCATCATGTTCTCGTACGAGGATGCCAACGAGGCCGACAACTTCGCATACAACGACAAGACCCTGAGCCTCGACTTCTACGGTGACCCCGACAAGGACTACCTCCCCGCAGGTGTCTACGAGGTTAAGGAGTCTACCGAGTGGCCCTGCCTCAGCTCATTCCGCTACTCTACCTATGGCTACGACAACGGCGTGAAGCTCAAGAGCGGTCAGGTGACCGTCGAGATCGACCCCGAGAGCAAGGCCTACAACTTCCTTATCGACCTCTATCTGATTGACGGCCGCCACATGGAGGCTACCTACACCGGCGATATTGACGGCATGCCCGTCATCGACAAGGTGCTGATTGCCACCACCTTCACCTCGGCACGCGCCACAACTACCGACCAGGGTGTGAGCTACGCCCTCACGCTGAGCGATGCCGATGGCAACGAGGCGCGCCTCAATGTTGTGAACGCCCGCAAGGCCAACTATCTGGCCAACTCGGCATATACCATCTCTACCTCGTCGGAGCAGCTCGGAGCGGAGCTTCTCGACGTGGAGGCCGGCCAGTTTGATGCCGCCACCTCGACCTTCTTCGTTGCCGGCGACAAGGGCGGCGAGTATGCATACGCCACCGGCACCCTCAACGTCGACATCGACTGGGAGGGAGAGCGTTACCTCATCTCGTTCTACGCAACCCTCGAGAATGGCTACATCGTCGAGGCCGAGTACACCGGCACCGTCGAGGGCTGCTCGCTGGCACAATCGCAGGAGATCATCGACATCGTAATGGACAAGGCCACAGCCCGCTCGTACGACAGCAACACCAACTGGTATATCACCTTCTCGCAGAGCGTTGACGGCGTGGAGAAGTATCGTCTGGTGCTCGACACCTACTGCGCAGCTGCGGAGTACCTGCCCACGGGTGTATACTCACTCGGCGTAGGCTCGGGCGAGGGCTACCTGGATGCCAATGCCACAATACTCACCGTCGCGGGCGAGGGTCAGTACACCTTCGTGGAGGCCTCGGCCACCGTGACGGTAAACATGGCCGACAAGAGCTACCTGTTTGATATCACGGGCAAGGTCGAGGATGGTCGCACCTTCAAGATGTCGTACACGGGTGCCGTTGACGGCATGGCCATCACCGATATGGAGGAGCTACCCACCCAGATCGAGTGGAGCAGCTTCTCGGCACGCCACTGGTACTCGGATAATTGGGAGCTTACCATCAAGGATAAGGATGAGAAGTATGTTATCGTACTCGATATGCGCACCAACGACTCGTCGTTGAACTACATCCCCTCGGGCACATACACTCTGGGTGACACGGGTGCCTACATCAACAACTACTACAGCTCGTTCAACGGCAACAAGGAGGCATACTCCGATGTCGAGCTTGTACTCGACTACAACGCCAACACCAGCGAGTATGCACTATCGTTCGACATAACCCTCACCGATGGCAGCAACCTTCAGGGTAGCTACAACGGCCCTATCGAGGGTACACCCAAGAACTAACCTTTAACGAGTTGGATATGAAGCTTCATAGATATATCATGGCTATTGCAGCCCTCGGCGCACTGCTCGGGGGCTGTCAGAAGCCCCTCCCCGAGCCCGGCGATAGCTCTCTTAGGCTCCACACCACCGAGGTTGAGGCATCTGCCGAGGGTGGCAGCTACACCGTGGAGTACACTCTTAAGAACCCCGTTGAGGGTGGCAAGCTGCTGGTTACTGCCGAGCATGACTGGGTGCGCAACATCTCTGTTGCCGAGGCGGGACGCATCACCTTCGAGGTTGCGCCCAGCTACGAGGCTGCGGAGCGCAGCTGCCGTCTGGATGTCGCCTATACGGGTGTCTACCCCAACCCCACCATCGTGGTACGTCAGGCCAAGGGCATGAGCCACGCCATCAGCTTCAAGCTCAACGAGGTGAACGCAACAAACATCAAGATGGATGTGTTGCCCGAGGACAAGAACCTCTCTTATGTCTTTATATTAGGTAATGGAAAGTATATCGAAGAAAATGGTCTCATGGAGGATGACGAAGCCCTTTGGGCCAGTGACATGGAGATCTTTCAAGGATTTGCTGATGCTTTCGGTGTCGATGTCCAGGCAGCCATGACCGCATTTATGTATCAGGGCGAGCTTATCAACCACACCTTCACGGGCGTAACCCCCGGCACCACCTATGTCGCCTATGCCTACGGCTTCGACGTGGAGACGATGACCCCCACCACGGAGGTATGCCGCATTAAGATCGAGACCAAACATATCGACGACTACGTCGTGGACTTCGACTTCAAGGTCGATGTTGCAGGCCCCAATGTTGTCATCGACATCAACGCTGTGGGCTACGATGGCCCCTTCTTCTTCGGTGTCTTCGATGCGAAGTCGTGCCCCGAGAGCACTCCCGATGCAGAGTTCCGCGACTACTGCGAGGCTGCCTGGGAGCAGGAGAAGGGGGCATACTCGGCATTCTTCGATAGCCCCGAGCAGGGTGTACACTTCGTGCTCAACGAGTTGGCATACTACAAAAACGCCCATATCGAGACCGAGCTGATGGCCAACACCGACTATGTGCTCTGGGCCTTCGGCATGGATAGCGAGGCACTGCTCAACACCACGCCCGAGCGTTACTACTTCTCGACGGGCGACGTAGCACCATCCGAGAATCAGTTTACGCTGAAGGTTAGCGACATCATGAGCCGCAAGGCTACCGTGACTGTCGAGACCACCAACGACGACAGCTATGTGGCAATGCTGGGCACGCCCGAGAGGTATACGGGCTTAAGCGATGAGCAGATCATCACCTACATCACCAGCAACTACCAGCTCAACTACAACAACGGCACTATGTCGCAGGTGGCCACAGGTCTTACCCCCTCGACCGAGTATGTGCTCTATGTCTTTGGTTGCGAGGCCGGTGGTGCTACCACAGCACTCTCGAAGCTTAACTTCACCACAGCCGAGGTGGTCTACTCCGATCTGGAGTTCGAGATTAAGATCGGCCCCCACTACGACATTAACGAGGTTATCGAGCTGAACCCCAACTGGGCATCCTATGCCGGTGACTACTGCATTGTCACGCTCGACACCACGGTTGACCCCGCCGCCGTAAACTACTACTACTCGGTATTCTACAGCGACCAGATTGAGAGCTACGACTACGAATACATCCTTGCAGGCCTTCTGGCCGAGGGTGCAGCCAGTGAGAGCAATATGGTCTACGTTCTGGAGTACGACAAGGCCCACACCTTCTTCGGCCTCGCCGAGGATAGCGACGGCAACTTCACCGAGCTGTGGCTGAGCAAGCCCACAACCTTCAAGTACAGCGACCGCTCCGATGCCAAGGAGTTCGTCGAGGCGACGACGCAGGCTCTACGCTCATCGATGGTCTACGACCTCGAGCCACGCGGCATGAGCGCAATTATACTATAACTGTGAGAATGGTGTTTGTTTAATTGAGGAGGGGCTGTCCAACAGGTTTGTTGTGACAGCCCCTCATCGTTGTGTCGGATTGATATGCTCTATCTCACCGCACCGATGTTGCTACAAGACCGGAGCACCCGTGTAGATGGTGTGTACGCGGTAGCCACCCAGATCCTTGGCCTCAAGCTCGATGGTCATACTATCACCCTCGTACGAGATAGTTATCGTACCCTCATCAATGAAGGCGTAGCTCATCGAGAAGTCAGAGCCGAGCTTGTAGGCGTAAGAGCCCTGATAGTAGGTGCTTCCCGAAGATATCACATAGTAGCCATTGCTCATATAGCCTCCGTCGACCGGCTCTGCAGATATGGGATATACACCCTCCTTGATCATCTCATCGTTAGGCTCGGTAGTGAGTATCATAGAGATCATCTGGGTATCCATCCAGCCATCCTCGGTCTCCTGCATATCGATAGTGTATACACCATCGCCGAAGTGTGATGCAGTGGCATACTCGCATACGAAGTCGAGATCTGCGGTGATCTGGTCGGGAATAAGGTACTCGATAAGGTTGGTGAAGAATACCGAGCCACGATAGTGGATGCGGATAACCTCCTCGGTATCGAGTTTTACCTCGGCAACAAAGATGCACACCTCCTCAACCTCGTCGTACTCAATAACCATATAGGCATCGAGCATAAAGTTGTAGAGCTCCTCCATCTGGCCATCACCGTTGGCATCATCCGAATAGCGGATTCTCAGACTCTGCTGACGGCCTGTAATGGTCATCTCCTCGTATGGCGACTCCTCGTCAAAGGTGTAGACACCGGGGTAGAGATATGCCTCAGCGATGTTGGTAAACTTGGTGGTGTTTGCCGAGAGCTGGAAGAAATCACCCGTGCTCGATATGTTCATATCTGCAAACTCGACAGTACCGAACGAAACGGTGAAGTTGTCATAACCCGTATCGTAGTAGTCGCCCCAATAGCGCAGATCGAGGAACTTAGACTCAATAACCTGGTCTGCAACACTCCACACATTCACCTCGCAAGATGCCTTAAGTGTGCCAAGCTCAGCGGTGATAACGGCCGAGCCACGAGCCAAACCGCTAACTACGCCCTCCGCCGAAACCGTAGCGACATCAGCATTCGAAGTGCTCCAAGTGATGGTCTTGTTATCGGCATCCTCGGGGAGGATAGTGTACTCAATCTCAAGTGTCTCACCTATCTCGATATCGGCAGTCGAGAGCGCGAGGGTGAGCTCCGTAGCCTCCACTGGATCGTCAATTGGCTCGTCAATTGGCTCGTCAATTGGCTCATCAATTGGCTTATCAATTTGCTCATCTGGCGAACAAGCGCCAAGCAAGAGTCCAAAGAGCATTATTGCAATATAAAAGAGTTCTCTTTTCATAATAGCTTCTTTCAGTTACTAATATTAAACAACATTTAATCCTTTACGGGGCGAACTACATGGCCGTTGAAGCGATAATCCCAGTATACAGCCTGCTGTGTGTCTGTGAAGTCGAATGAACTTGCCTGATAGTTCCAAGAGTCGTTGGGCGTACCAGTCCAATATGTACCATAAGTGCCCTCATACTTAATCGTTGTCTCCTTGTAGTAACCCGTTGCAGGCAAGAAGATAGAGTTGCCATTACCCTCGACGAGCACGCCACCAACACCATTCTGCTCAACCCAAGAGAATGTGCAGTTTGCCATTAGCTCGTTAATATCCTCTACGGTAGGCAAGCGCCAGCCATCGCCCCAGTTAGCTGTTGCAACATCGTAGGTTGCATTGCCTGAGATTACGCCAGTAGCCTTGCCATAAGATGCGCAGTTCCACTCGTTGTAGTCGGTTTTTGATGTAAGCTCACCCCAAGCGTAGTACTCGCCATAGGCCTCGGGGCTGTCTGCACCAACATTGCGGTCTGCCCACATAACGCTCAAACCCAAGTCGACAGCGTTGCCACCATTGCCGGTTACAGGATCCTCGGGGGTCTCAACCTTTGTGCGGGGCAGAACCAATACGGTGCCATCGGCAAGGGTCAGGTACACATACTCGTCGTCGTAGCTCACCTCCTTAAAGAAGCTATCGCCCGAGCCCTCGGTTGTTGCCGAGCCGGCCTCAATCCAAGTCTGGCCATCGTCGTAAGATACATACCAGTAGCCGTTCTCCACCTTAAGACGGGGTGTCAAGCCATCAACGCCCTCGGCCTTAATCTTCTGACCGTCACCGTCGAGCAGCCACTCGCCATCGAGAGTCCAGTAGTAGAGGCCATCCTCACCCTGGGCTACGCCGAGCACGGGGGTCGAGCCACCTGCCTCGCTACGGTTGTAGATGGTAACGCTCTCACCGCTGGTGAATGTGATGGTGTAGCCTATCACCTCGCCATCCTCGGTGATGGGGGCGATGTTGCTCACATGCTCATTCTCGTTGAGCGACTCCAAGATTGTCTCCAACGACTCGATGTTGGTGTTGAGCTCGCGGCACAAGCCCTCGAGTGTCTTCACACGCTCCTCCAAATCGTTGAATTTCGCCCAAAGCTCCGAATCGTCATACGAGCACGAAGGAAGGGCAATTGCCATCATGGCAACAAGTCCTAAAAGGTACCTTTTCATAATCGTTTGTTTTTAAGTTAATATTGAGTTATTTGTATATATATGCAAACACACACCTTGCAAGTCTTGATGGCTGCGTGTGCCATAGATACGACCTACACCCCAACGAGGGCACCTTTCGAAGCTATTGCACACCTATGCACACCTAACAAAACCCTCTGCAAAATTAATAATTTGCCGATAAGAACAAGCATAATATTGCGATATTTTACGAATAAATATTGACAAATTTGATCCCTTTTTACACTATTTTATTAATGATACTATATTTAAATAAATTCATTAATTACCCCCCCGATTAATAAATTTATTTAATATTATAGCCCATTTATTAAATATCTTAAATATCTTATTAGGGACAAAAAAAAGGGGCTGCGCAACTCAAAGGTTGCGACAGTCCCTACTGTGGAAGTCGTTTAGCAAGTGCCAATTTTTAGGTCTACCAAGCCCAAGAGGGGGTGGCATAGCGATCTCTATGCAAGGCCCTCGAGGGCGAGGATAGCGACAAAGCGGCCTTTGCGACAGCCCCTCCCTTATAGCCACTCGCTACTTTGGAATGGCCACTTGCAATATGTCTTTAGGCTCTTCGCCACCGAGAGAGATGCGCTGACCGCGGTCGTCGACAAGGACAATACTACCGCCTGCGCGCGTAGTGCCGCTTGTGAGCACCTCGATAAGCTCCTCGAGGGGTCGCTTCTCGCTCTTCAGGTCATACGAGAATGGGTCGCTCATCCACACCTTGCTCAAGTTACCGCGCTCGTCCATAACCATACCGCAGAGGATATAGGTTGAGCCGGAGCTGCCCGTCAGGGCCTGGGTCTCCAGCGGAGCGTAGTTGATCAGCTTCTCGGCAATATACTCCTGACCATACATCGCATCCTGGGGCGAGAAGTGGTGGTGGAACATATCGCGCGTAGGCTTCTCGGCAACGATCTGTGACCAGAAGACATAGTAGCCATAGTCCTCGTACATGGCCACCTGCGAGTAGTTCTCGGGGTCGTAGGCTGCAAGCTCACGAGGGCTGTAGGGGCCATCGTAGCGTATGCCGACAACGCTGTTGGTGCACTCGCCGGCAGCCTCGGTGGTAAAGTCATAGCGCGTGAGAGGCGTGGTGACCACACCGCCCTTATAGCCGAAGATAAGCAGCGTATAGCCCGTCTCGGGCGAGAGGGTGTAGAGGTGGCTCTCGATCTGGCCCAGATACGACGAAAGCGAGAAGGTCGAGAGGGCCCACGAGGTGATCTCCTCGTCGCTACCCTCGGGGACATCGGCCGTAGTGGTAACAACAACGATATAGGGGTCGGTACTATTCGAGGGGGTGATCCTCACATCGGCAACGCGCACATAGACATTCTCGACGGCATAGTCGAAGGTCATATCCGAAGGCTCGACGATGCCCGTGGTGAAGTACTTAAGCGTAGGCTTCGAGACAACCTGCGGAAGGCCGTCGACAATGTCGATGGCATAGGCCTGCGCCATATACTTGGTCTCGGCAACGAGGTCACTATTGAGCTCCGTGCTGTCGAAGTAGCAGAAGTCGTAGAGCAGCGACTCGGCACTATAACCCATACCGAGATATGCCGACACCAACTCCATCCAGTCGCTACGCACCGAGGCCGTGTACTCGTCGGTCACAGGCTCCGTGTCGGGGTAGTAGTAGGGGCTACCCTCGGGGAAGTACTCGTAGAAGAAGGCACCCTGCCAATTGTCGGGCGTAATGCAGTGCGTAACCATAGGGCCGTCGATGGTATGTTCGATGGTAAAGGTGATATCCTGCATCTCGGCCGTCTTGGGCGTAACCACCTCATAGGTTATGGGCGTGATAAGCTCATAGTCGGTGCCGTCATCGTTGAAACGCACACCATATACATATACGGCACAGTCACTACCCGGTGTCATACCCGTCCACCTGATGTGTGCATCACCCACATGGGCGATACCATTGGCCATCATCATCGTTGCAAGCGTGCTGTCGATGCTGTCGGCCATCGACTGGAAGTAGCTCTTATCATCCTCGAAGAGGGCCTCGGCAGTCTCGATACCCATGTCGACAAGGTAGCTAACCTCCGACATAAAGACGACGTAGGTCATCTGCTTATCCGAGGGCTCGACATGCGATATGCAGGTGTTGGCCTCGATATCCGTGATCCAGAAATTGAAATATTCGCTCGACACGCCACCCTGCAAGACCTTGATTGTGGGGGTAGTCTCGCTGGTGGGATAGCGCAGCTCGATGATAGCCTCGCGGCTCTGGTCGGTGGTGTTGGCCGCCGCCGTAAAGCGCAGCTCACCATCCGTAGTCTCGAGGCTCAAGATCCACTGTGCCTCGGTGACTGCCAGAGGGTTAACGCCCTCGATAGGGTTCTTCACGGTGTAGCTCACCGTATACTCGCCACCCTTGTTATCTATGGTGATCTCCGACTGGTCGACCACCACCTCGGGCTGCTGCACATCCGGAGGGGGCACAGGCCCAACAGGATCTTCAGCGCAACCCGCAAATAGTCCTGCCACAACAAGGGCAGAGACATAGAATAGATGTAAAATATTTCTCATAGCACACTGATTTTATAAATTTGAGGACAAAGTTAATAATAAAAACGAAAAATCAAAGCGGGGGTGCAACTTTTTAGCTACACCCCCACCCGATAGATCAACCCTCGCGCTACTTATGGTAGACAAGGCTCTGCTCGCTGCGCGACCTTGCCCCGAGGGGAGCAAAGGCCATCGAGGGGGCACTCTTGAGCTTGGCCTCGAGCTCCTCGATAGGACGTGCATCCGTAGCGATGTCGTAGTTGAACGTAGGTGTCGCCCACAAATCGCAGATGTTACCCTTAACGTCCATGGCCACGGCCGTAACCAGATAGTTCACATTCGACGAGCACAGATCGCTCAAGCCAAACGGCTCGCAATAGTAGGTCATCGTATCCGAGAGCACGATATCCGGATAGTAGCTCTTATAGTAGTTATAGGTATCCTGATCCCACGTCATGTAGAAGAGGTCGGCAGCCGGCTTATCGGTCTTGGGCTCTATGCCGACAACGTAGCTGTCGGTGTAGATCTCGTAGCCGCCATACTCGTCGGGCAGAAGGATCGCCAGATCGGCCATGCAGTAGGGACCCGAGATCTCCACGTCGACGATAGCGACCTCGCCCTGCACGGCAGCCTCGGTCGTAAACTCCGTGCGGTAGAGCTCCGTGGTGACAACACCGCCATGCATGCCGAAGACGAAGATCGAATAGGTGGTCCTATCGTAGAGCGTAGAGACGTGGCTTGTGATCTCGCCCTCGAACCTATAGGCCCCGCTATAGTAGTTCACCAGCAGCTCCTCGATCATATCCTCCTCGGCTACACCCTCGACATACTCCGACGGCATAAGCAGGAAGAGATAGGGCTCATCGTCCAGCGAGGGGGTAACGCGGATGTCGGCAACGCGCGAGCCGATGTTATCGACGGCGATGTCGAAGCTCATATCGACCCTCTCGACACGCTGCGTGGCGAAGCTCTTAACCGCAGGACGGCTCACAAGTTGCAGCACACCGCCCACCTTGTCTACGGCGTAGACCACAAGGCTGTACTGCACCTCGGACATAAGCTCCTGTTCCATCGCTACACTGCCCTTATAACAGAACTCATCGAGGATGTCGGCTATGGTGTAGCCATAGTACATCTGGTACATGCTGCAATTATCCATCCAGTAGCTCGCAAGACGTCCGACATACTCCTCGTCGATGGTAGCCCCCTCGTCAATGTAGAGCTCGTGGTTGTTGGCAAAGATCTCGACAACGTAGTATCCATACCAATTCTCGGGCTTGACACTGATCTGCGCATCGGGGCCCTCGACGGCGACCTCGAGATCAAAATCCACATCTACCAGCTCGGCCGTGGGGGCTACGACAAGCTCATAGCAGACCTCGGTGGTCATGGTATAATCGGTGCGGTCGCCATTGAACTCTATGCCGTAGACGTAGAGCACCATCTCGTTGCCGGGAAGAAGGTTATCCCACGCAACACGCTTCTCGCCACGGAAGATGGCATCGTAACGCTCCATATAATCGCCAAGGTTCATGCCATCGAACTCGGCATTACGCATATAGGTATCTCGATCGTCGTTATAGAGTGCCTCCGAGGTAAATATGCCGTAGTCGGTGAAGTAGTCGACGTTGGCCAAATACATCACATACCACATATTGTCATCCTGCGGGGTTATGCGTGCCGTGCAACTTGTCGCCTGAAGATCCTCTATGACAATCTTGAAGGGTGCCGGCTCCTCGTAGGGTGCCTGCGATATGGTCAATGTGGCCACGTCGGCCTGCTCGCCATAGCTTATGCTTACCACTGCCACGCGCTGCTCCTCAACCTCGTTGGCCTCGACCGTGAAGCAGAGGTGCGTGGTTGTAGGCTCCTCGACGTGCAACCACTCGGCCTCGGTAACAGCCTCGGGCAGAAGACCCTCCAGGGCATTCTCCACGCTATATGCAACACTGCACGAACCACCCTCGAAGGCTACGTTGAGCAGCGTCTGCTCGAGCGTAAAGAGCGCATCGGGCGTTGGGGGCACAGGCTCGGGCAGTGGCTCCTCCTTGCACGACAGCGCAAACACAGAGACCACTAATGCGTAAAACAGTCTGGTAAATACTCTTCTCATAGACACATCCATATTGTTATAAATTATACAAAATTATCTCTCGCCGCACAGCATCACTCGGGGGGGGCGATATGCTGTTGGGACGCTTTCAAAAGCAAAGATATTAAAATTTTTCACTCCTCACACGCCGACCCGAAAAAAATATTGCTCCGGGGGCCGAAGCACTATAATATTTTGTACCTTTGCGCCCCGTATGAAGGTGCATCGCTACATACCCTACTACAAACAGCTGTTGAGGCTCGCCCTGCCCGTAGTTCTGGCACAGGCGGGACAGCTCACCACGCAGTTTGCCGATACGGCCATGGTGGGAAACTATGGTGGCGAGGATGCCGTGCCTCTGGCCGCAGTGTCGCTCGGCAGCTCGCTCTTCCTCGTCATATACCTCGCTGCGCTGGGCCTCGCCCTCGCCATAACACCTCTGGTGGGCGAGAGCTATGCCCGTAACGAGCAGCGCGAGGTGGGCCGCCTCTTCCAAAACGGCGTGCTCTACTGCCTCGCCGTGGGCGTGGTGGCAACCATCGCGGCCGTGGCCCTACGACCCTTTATCGGGGTGCTGGGCGAGTGGATGAGCGACGGAGGCGAGGATGTGAGGGCCGTGACCGAGATGGCACTACCCTACTACGACATGATGATATGGTCGCTAATGCCCATGATGATATTCTTGGCTATCAAGCAGTTCCTTGATGGCATAGGCAACACCAGCGTGGCGATGTGGATCACCCTCGCGGGCAACGCCCTCAACATCGCCCTCAACTGGATATTTATCTTCGGCCACGGCGGTCTGGAGCCTATGGGTGCGGAGGGTGCCGGCCTCGCAACGCTCCTTGCGCGCACGATGCAGGCCATAATCATCGTCATCTTCTTCCTGCGCTCACGACGTATGAGGCTCTACCGCATGGGGTTACAGCTGCGCAACGTGAGCTTTGTCTACCTGCGACGCTTCATCGCCATTGGCAGCCCCATAGCCTTCCAGATGGTACTCGAGTCGGCAGCCTTCATACTCACCTCGATACTCGCACTCTCGTTTGGTGCCGTGGCCGCAGGTGCCATGCAGGTGTCGTTCAGCATCGCCAATATTGCATGGATGATTACCGTGGCCATAGGCTCGGCCTCGACCATCGTCGTGTCGCACATCTACGGCGCAGGACAACGCCACGAGCTACGCCCCACCATCAACGCCACCTACCACCTCGGCCTCGTCTGGGCAGCCTTTATGGCCGTGGTATTCGTAACGCTGCGCACACCCATAGCCTCGGTATTTACCCAAAATGCGGAGGTCATAACACTCACCTCGCAGCTGATGCTCCTCATAGCCATATACCAATTCTCGGATGCGGTGCAGGGCCTCTCGGTGAGCATGCTGCGCGGTCTGCAGGATGTGACCATCATCATGCCCATAGTACTGATATCGTACCTCATACTCAACATACCCATAGGCTGCCTGCTGGCCTACACCCTCGGCATGGAGTGCCACGGCCTGGTCATAGGCCTTATCATCGGCTTAAGCTCGGCAGCGGTGATGACCCTGCTGCGTGTACGTCACCAGCTGCGCCTCTTCGAGAGAGGTTAGCCTCTGTCGACACCGACCAGATGTTGCAGCTGCTCCAGATAACGCGCCGTGGTGAGCCCCGCCTCGGATAAGACGTGCGATGTTGCCGTTGAGCTGTCGCCCAAGATAAAGTATAGAGCATGTGCCGTCGAGAGGCTCTTTGCCGTCACCGTATTTCGCAGAGCCTCAATGAAATCCTCGTAATATTTATTAGCCAGCAGTCGCTCCTCGATAGGGTGCGACAAGGCTCGTCGCTCGATACGCAGAGCCAAAAACGCGATGTCGCAACCTCTGAGAGCCTCGGCCACGATGCGGTGGCCACACGTCGCAGCATTGCGCAGTATGGCGAGTGCCAGATGATCCTTGTACGATGTGGTAATGTGACCCTTGAGCAGGTCAAACGTGGTCTGTGAGGTGATGGCCGAAAGGCTCTGCGAAATTGATGTCGATCTCATATTCTACCGTTAAGTTTAACTATATTTTTCGGTAGAATAACGATAATACTATTCCCAATATTGTGTTTCGCCCTATAGACCGCGACGTTTTATCGCCCAAGCCAGCGACGAGTAGAGCCTATCGAGCGTGGGGCGCAACCACAGAGGCATGGCATTGAGCAACTTAAGGCGTCGCAGCTGTCGGAGGTTAAGCTCCGTATCGGAGAACGTGGCGATGACCTCCGCAGCATCGGCCGTGCCGCCACGAAGACTCTGGGTGATGGCCTTGCCTATGGCTATGCGGGCGATATACTCGTTGAGCGTTGGGCTGTTTGAGGCGTTGCGAAGCTCGGCAATGCTATGCTCCGACAGCTCTGCGCGATAGATCGAGGCCGAGCGGTTAGAGGCTGTGCGCGAGTACCTTACAAGCGACATGGGCGAGAAGCAGAACTTGGCACCTTGCTGCATCATCCTAACCCACAACCACTGATCCTCGCCGATGCGCATACCCTCGGGGAAGCCACCTATCGAGAGTAACACCTCGCGCTTGAGTGTCGCCGTGGAGGGTATCACCGCATAGCGACCCTTAAGAGCCTCCTCTGAAGGGTCAACCCACCCCTCTGCCGCGGGTACAGGGGCGGGGGTGCGCTTGCCGTTATTGACGATATCGAAGGCCGTAGAGTAGCTGTCGGCCGAGGGGTAGTACTCCATGAGTCGACACACCTCGGCAAGGTAGCCCGAGAGCCACCAATCGTCGGCATCGAGTAGAGCGATGTACTCTCCCGTAGCTTCGGCTATGCCTCGGTTACGCGCTACGCTGACACCGCTATTTGTCTGACGTACAAGGCGTATGGGCGTGTCGTGGCACTCCTCCAAAATACGCTCCACAACAGCCACCGAGCCATCCGTCGAGCCGTCGTCAACGACCACAACCTCGCGTGGCGCAAGGCTCTGGGCAAGCACCGAGCGCAGGGCGCGCTCCACCTCGGCCTCCTTATTATAAAGAGGTATTACGACCGATATGCGCTGCGACTCGTCGCTCACCACACGACGACCAAAATGGAGCTCCTCGGGGGCGTGGTTGAGGCGTTTATCCTCGGGCAACCACTTCTGGATGTTGCCATAGTGGTTTCTTAAGTAGCTCTCTAAGTCGCCGGGGGCCCACAGCTCCATGCCCTCGAACATACGTCGCTCGGGGCTATCGATAGCCTCACGGCGTATCATATCCTTGGGCATGCGCACTATGTTGTAGCGCGAAGCAGAGGTGCCGTTATAGCGCGTCAGCTCACGATTTAATCGCCTGTATATCTGCTCCTTGGACATCAGCGATGCAACCACCCTGATGGCCAGACACCCAAGCCAGCTCTTCGGGTGCACAACGCCATTGTTCGGAGTGCCAAACCACCGCCACAGCCATACGCTCTTGGCCATAAAGCAGTTGACCCAGAACTTCACACGACGACGCTGCCCAACCTCCTTGGCGGGGCTGTCGGGGATAAGGTCGTAGGGGAAGATGTCGACGTAGATACCACCCTCGATGTCGAGGCCCACCCACTCGCTCTCCACAAAGCGCGTATTGCGCTTGCGCACCTTGGCAAAGTAGAAGGGGGTGTCGGGCTCGGTGGTGAACTCCTGCAAGAGATACTCCTCGCCCAACAGCGCAGGGGCCTCGCGCAGGAAACGCTCGTAGTTCTCGCGCGTCATACCCAGATCCACATCGTCATCCCAGGGCACAATGCCGTCGAAGAAGTGTGCTCCTATGGCCGTGCCACCCTGAATAAAGTAGGGGATATGGGCAAGGTCGCAGACGCGCACCACCTCGCGCAGGATGTCGACAAGCTGGCGGTGCAGCTCGCGGAGTATGTCGCTGTTATATTTCATTATTCGGTCTGTATCAATAGGTTGCAGCCTCTGATGTCGCTACCCGCTATGCGCCCCTCAACCCTGAAGCGGCCATCGTCGAGCAGTGCTCCACGATCCTGCGTCTGGATGAAGGCACACGAGGTGATATTTGCCAGATCCACTATGTCGATGCCGCCTCTGCGACCTGCGGGCGAGTGGTCGAAGGGGTCATTTACATCGCGCACCAGCACACGCATCCATGGCGGTGTGGTGAAGAGGCCCTCACCGTCGGAGTAGGCCTGCGACGTAAGCTCGGCCATGCCATACTCGGAGTGTATGCGCTCCACGCCGAAGCCTCGGGTGAGGATGGCGTGCAACTCGCTCTTCGAGAGCTCCTTGCGACGGCCCTTCATGCCTCCGGTCTCCATGACTATGGTGTTGCTCAACTTGGGCGCATACCCCTCGGCAACATCCCACAGGGCATAGCTCACGCCCAGCAGCAACTTGGGCTTCGGGTCGGCCTCCATGTCGGCTATAAGTCGCTCATAGTCGTTGAGATAGAAGCCTCCCGAGCCGGCCATGCGTATCAGATGATCGACCATGTAGACCAGCGACGAGCCCTCCCTCTCCAGATAGTTGGGCAGCAGGCCATAGATGCTCCACCCCGTCACATCGCCATAGAAGCGACGGAAGGCCTCGGTAAAGGTGCGACGGTAGACCTCCGTCGAGCCCATCATGTGTCGCGAGGGTGTTGTACCCCCGGTATTGCTCGAGGTGAAGATAATCTCGGGCTCCGCCTCTCCGCAATATATCGCCTCGCTCTTAAAGAGCTCGATGGGCAGGAAGGGGATATCCTCCACCCTCACAACGTCGGCAGGGTCGATGCCCAGCAGCCCGATATAGCGACGGTAGGGCTCGCACCTCTCGGCCTGAAAGCGGAAGAGGTCGAGCGCAGCAGCCTCAAACGAGGCACGATCATCAATTGCGAGTATGCGATCTATGGTTATCATAAATTATAGCAGACTAAAATTTTGCCACGGCACGCACACAGGCGGCGTTGTATGGTTTGTTGTAGTCAACGGCAACACCAGTGGCCATATTGACAAAGGTCACATGGTTCACATAATACACAGACGTATTCTCACTCGATGACCAGTGTCTGTATTTGTTGACAATCCTCTTTCCACGCCTCTGTAGAGCATCATCTACCCTATCTATTACATTATATAGGCTTTTTAGCTCCTCTGCTGAGGGCAGATACCAATCTCGGTCCATGGCTCTGCACCACACAAACGCAGGATATGCCTCACTATCCGAGTGGGCCATTACCTTATCGGTATTTG